>NZ_JBITUB010000010.1:244085-330757 GCF_044542225.1 Streptomyces sp. NPDC079020 | reverse complement strand
CGGCCACACCATCCACACCAAAGGCATCGAGAAGAACACCCACGACAACCCCTTCGGAGCCGTCCTCTCCTTCCGCGGCACCCCCACCGACACCAAGCACACCCACAAGCTGAGTGCGCCGATGCCGGACCTGTCCGACCTCTTCGAGGTCGGCGACTCGGGGAAGTTCGCGGTCGGCCAGTGGTGGGCCGTGGAGAGCGACGCGCTGGCGGGGAAGTACGAGAAGGAGATCCAGCGCCTCGTCCAGGTGACCGGGATCGTGGACGGGACCCACATCCGGGTCAACTACCAGACCGGCTGGGACCTGGCGGCGGGCCGCACCCTGAGCTGGACCCGGATCGAGCCCGTCGACCGCGCCCATGTGCGCAACATGGTCTTCGAGGGCTGGGGCGAGGACGAGATGACCGGCTCGCACCCGGTCGCGTACGAGTACGCGGTGCGCTGCGACGTCTCCGGGATCGAGGCGATCGGCACGTTCTGGCCGGTGGTCATGCGCCGCTGGTGCACGTACTACCGCACCGAGCAGTGTTCGCTCACCAACCCCAAGTCCGTCACCTACGGCGGCGCGGGCTACCTCACCCAGCAGATCTACTGCCTGTACGGGCACGTCGAGGACTGCCACACGTCCAACGCCCGTCACCTCAACGACTTCACGGCCTCCGCCTACTGCTACGTCACCAACTGCCACGGCGACGGTGACGACGAGGGCCCGTTCGTGACGCACGGTCAGTTCGAGCACGACCTCGTCTACACCGGCAACTCCGGTCTGATGACCTTCGCCAACTCCGGCGCCGCGTGGGGCGGCCGGGCCAAGCGGATCACGGTGCGCAGGCACGCCTGTTCCTGGTTCGTGGCCCGGGTCAAGATCACCGACCTGACCCTGGAGGACGTGCTCGTCGTCGGCAAGAAGTCGCTCGTCGGCTCCGGCATGCTCTGGGTCAACGCGGACGGGGTCCAGCTGCGCGGCTGCACCGCCACCGGGCCGCTGATCGTCTCCCGGGCCTCGGACCTCTCCACCCGGCCCAATGTGATCGCCGACTCCTCGTTCGCCTTCGCCGCGGGTGCCGAGATCACCCAGGCCAATGTCTCCGCGCCGGTCACGATCGCGCGGACCGTGCTGAAGGGCGTCGACGGCGCGGTGTTCAACGGCACCGGGCCCCTCGTCCTCGACCAGTGCACGCTGTCCGGCTCCAAGGACACCGCCCCCGTCTCCCTCGCCCACGCGGACATCACGGTCCACGGCGGCGAACTCCGCGACACCGGGCTGAAGCTGGCCTCCGCGAAGGACCAGCGGCTGCGGGTCGACGGCACCCGGATCAACGGCACCAACAAGGACGCCGCTCTGCTGTCGCGCACCGGCACCGGCCGCACCGTCGACTGGCAGCTGACCGGGCTCGACTCCAGCGCCCCCGCGGGCACCGCCCATGTGCTGGTGACCGAGGGACCCAACCGCTACCGGGCGACCGGGTCCACCTTCACCGGCGGGCGCCTTGAGCTGCGGCCCGCGGCCTTCGCGGACTCCGGCAGTCATCTGCTGCACACCGGCTGCGTCGAGAGCGGCACCGAGCGCACCGCGCTGCCCGACGAGGGCGACCGTGTCGCCCACACCGCGGCCACGCTGCGCTTCTGATCAACCCGACCCACTGAGTCCGAGGAGGCAATCCCCGTGTCCACCCATACCCCGGTCACCGGCCGGCCCGTGCGGGTCGCCCTCGTCGGCGCCGGAAACCGCGGTCTGACGTACGCCGAGTGGATCAAGGCCCACCCGGAGCGCGCCGAGCTCGTCGCCGTCGCCGACCCGCGTCCGGCCGCGCGGGCCGCCGCCGGCGCCCCCGTCGAGTTCGACGACTGGCGGCCGCTCGTCGAGAACCGCATCGCCGACGCCGTCATCGTCGCCACCCAGGACCGCTTCCATGTGGAGCCCGTCCTGGCCCTGGCCGAGGCCGGATACGCGATCCTCGCCGAGAAGCCGCTCGCCCCGACCGAGGACGAGACCCGGCGGATCGTCGAGGGCGTGGAGCGGGCCGGAGTCCTCTTCGCCGTCTGCCACGTCATGCGGTACACGCCCTACACCGACCTGGTGAAGAGCGTGGTGGACTCCGGCGTCCTCGGCCAGCTGGTCTCGCTCGACCATCTGGAGCCGGTCGGCTGGTGGCACTACGCCCACAGCTATGTGCGCGGCCCGTGGCGCAGCGAGAAGGACTCGTCCCCGATGCTGCTCGCCAAGTCCTGCCACGACCTGGACTGGATCACGTATGTGATGGGCGGCCGGATCGAGCAGGTCACCGGCTTCGGCGGGCTGAAGCACTTCCGGCCGGAGAACGCCCCGGCCGGCTCCGCCGACCGCTGTCTGGACTGCGCGGTGGAGTCCGACTGCCCGTACAGCGCGCTGAAGCTGTACATGCCCACGCTGCGCGAGAAGGGCGCGGTCTGGCCGGTCACCCATGTCACGGAGGCGACGGACGAGGCCGGTCTGGTGCGGGCGCTGCGGGAGGGCCCGTACGGCGTCTGCGCGTACCGCGGCGACAACGACGTGGTCGACCACCAGGTCATCGCCATGCAGCTGACCGACGGGGTGACCGCCACCTTCCAGATGGTGGCGTTCACCGAGCAGACGCACCGCCAGACGCGGATCTTCGGCTCGCACGGCTGGCTGCGCGGTGACGGTGAGCGGGTCACCGTGCAGGACTTCCGGACGGGCGAGACCACCGTCCGGGAACTCGGCGCGTCCGGTTCGAACGCCGCCGACGGGCACGGCGGCGGGGACGCCGCGCTCGTGGAGGCGTTCATCACCGCCGTCGCCACCGGGGACGCCGGGGCGGTCCGCTCCGGCCCCGCCACCTCTCTCGGCAGCCATCTGGCGGCGTTCGCCGCCGAACGCGCCCGCCACACCGGCACCGTTCAGCACGTGCCCGTCGCATGACTCCCCCTCGTCCCGGCAACACCCTCACGTCCTCGGAGGACCCCCTCATGTCCCGTGCACCGAAGCGCCGTTCCAGAGTCCGTTCCCTCGCCGCCCCGGTCCTCGCCACCGCGCTGGCCACCGGTGTGCTGGCCGGGTGTTCCAGCGACAGCGACGGCAACACCGTCACCATGTGGACCTACCCCGTCATCTTCGACGAGGCCAAGAACAAGGCCTACTGGGACGGTCTGGTCAAGGCGTTCGAGAAGGAGCACTCCGGCGTCAAGGTGAAGGTGGAGACCTTCCCGTGGGCCAACCGCGACACCGCGCTGGCCACCGCGATCGCCTCGGGCAAGGGCCCGGACGCCGTGTACCTCATCCCGGACCAGCTGCCCAAGTACGCCAAGAACATCGTCCCGGCCGACGACTACATGCCGGCCGACGCCAAGGCGGACTACACCGACTTCGCCCTCAAGTCCATGACGTACGACGGCAAGGCGCTCGGCACCCCGGTCCTGACCAGCGCCAACCCGCTGATCTGCGACAAGCGGGTGTTCGCCGCCATCGGTGAGACCTCGTACCCGACGAGCTGGGCGGAGCTGGAGGCCCTGGCCCCCAAGCTCAAGGACAAGGGCTTCTACGCCACCAGCTACAGCGGGGACACCCAGCAGACGCTGAACATGACGTTCTACCCGCTGCTGTGGCAGGCGGGCGGCGATGTCTTCTCCGAGGACGGCAAGAAGGTCACCTTCAACGACGCCGCCGGGGTCAAGGCGCTGACGTACCTGAAGAAGCTCGTCGAGGGCGGCTACAGCGACAAGGACCTGGTGACCACCACGCCGAAGCTGGAGCAGACGCCGGTCGCCAAGGGCAAGGTCGCCTGCACCTGGCAGAACACCCCGGCCGACGTCGAGCCGTTCTGGGGCAAGGAGAACATCGTCGTCCAGCCCCCGCTGAAGGAGACCGCCTCCGTCGGCTACGGCACCGTCGGCGCCCTGTCGATGCTCAAGGGCGCCGACAAGAAGAACACCGGCGACTGGCTGAACTTCGTCGCCGAGTCGAAGAACGCGGCCGGCCTCCAGACGGGCGCGGGCTACTTCCCGGCCCGTGAGTCCGGCGGCGACCTCTACCCCGGTGACGCGCTCCAGAAGGCCGTCGGCGCGACGCTGCCGACGATGACGGTGGGCCCGCTGGAGGACAAGTCCCGCGAGGTCATGGGTGTGCTGGCGCCGGAGATCCAGGCGGCGCTGCTGGGCA
The DNA here is from genome assembly GCF_044542225.1 of Streptomyces sp. NPDC079020. Taxonomy (NCBI): domain Bacteria; kingdom Bacillati; phylum Actinomycetota; class Actinomycetes; order Kitasatosporales; family Streptomycetaceae; genus Streptomyces; species Streptomyces sp. NPDC079020. The sequence goes on along the minus strand of NZ_JBITUB010000010.1, from coordinate 326,598 downwards.
AGAAGAGCCCGCAGCAGGCGCTCGACGACTCGGCCAAGGCCGCCCAGGCGATGCTCGGCCGCTAGGTCCCGCGCCCCGGCGGGGTCCGGGCACCTTCCGGACCCCGCCCCTTCCCGGCATCGCGCCGGGGCCGTACCACCCCCGCAATGTTCCCGTACCGCAAGGAGATCCCCGTGGCAGTCGTCGCGGAACCAACCCGCCGGGGCCGTCGCAGCGGGCCGCAGGCGCGCCGCGAGGCCCGGATCGGCCTGCTCTTCGTCCTCCCGTGCTTCCTGCTCTTCCTCGCCTTCCGGTTCGGCCCCGGTGTCGCCGGTGTGCTGATGAGCTTCACGGACTACTCGCTCACCGGCGGCGGAAGCTTCATCGGGCTCGACAACTTCACCCGCCTGTGGGACGACCCGCTGTTCTGGCAGGCGCTGAAGGTCACCGTCCTCTACACCGTGCTGGCCGTGCCCGGCACCCTGATCGCGTCCGTCTCACTGGCGCTGATCACCCGCCGGGCGTTCCGCGGCGCGAAGTTCTTCCGGTCGGTGTTCTTCCTGCCGGTCGTCACCTCGCTGGTGCTGGCCGCCACCGTGTTCGTCTGGATCTTCTCGACCGGCGGCCCGTGGTCCACCCTGATGGGCTGGTTCGGGATGTCCGAGGGCTCCTGGCTCTCCGACGACATCCTGGTGCTGCCCGCGCTGGCGATCGTCGGCGTCTGGTCGCGGTTCGGCTACGGGATGCTCATCCTGCTCGCCCGGATGCAGGACATCCCGCGGGAGCTGGAGGAGGCCGCCCTCACCGACGGTGCCGGGCCCTGGCAGCGGTTCCGGTACATCGTGCTGCCGCAGCTCAAGCCCGCCCTGTTCTTCCTCGCCGTGATCGAGACGACGGCCTCCTTCCAGGTCTTCGACGCCGTCTACACGATGACCGGCGGCGGCCCCGCCAACGCGAGTTACACGCTCGTCTTCCAGCTCTACGACGCGGGCTTCAAGTACTTCGACCTCGGTTACGCCGCCGCCATCGGCGTCGCGCTCTTCGTGCTGACCGTGGTGGTGGCCGTGATCCAGCGGCTCGTGATCGGGAAGGACCAGTGACCATGACCGCAGGCACCGTGGAAACCGAGAAGGCACCCCCCGCGCCGAAGGCATCCCCGGGCGGCGACCGCTCCGCCCGCCGCGCGGAGCGCAAGCTGCGCAAACTCTCCGAGCAGGACACCGTCCCGCACGGCATGCGCGCCACGCCGGCCGGGCGGATCGCCCGCGGTGCGCTGCTGACCGTCGCGGCGATCGTGACGATCTTCCCGTTCTACGCGATGGTCGTGCTCTCGCTGAAGCCGTCCGCGGCGGTCGAGTTCCCCGGCAGTCTGCTGCCGTGGCCGCTCACCGGCGAGGCGTACGACACCGTCATGAACGCCCAGGACGTGCCGCGCTGGCTGTTCAACACCCTGATGTACTCGGTCGTCTCGGTCGTGGGCGTACTGCTGCTGGCCTCACTGGCCGGGTACGCGTTCGCCAAGAAGCGCTTCCCCGGCCGGGAGGCGATGTTCTGGTCGTTCCTGTCGATGGTGATGGTCCCGTACCACGTCACGATGATCCCGACCTTCGCGATGATCGCGAAGATGGGCGGCGTCGACACCTACTGGGGCCTGATCGTGCCGACCCTGGCCAATGCCCAGGCGGTGTTCCTGATGCGGCAGTTCATCCAGGGGCTGCCCGACGAGCTGTTCGAGGCGGCCCGGCTCGACGGGTGCAGCGAGTGGCAGATCTTCTACCGGATCGTGCTGCCGCTGCTGAAGCCGATCCTCGCCACGCTCGGGGTGTTCGTCTTCCTGTGGCACTGGAACGACTTCCTGTGGCCGCTCGTCATCGGCCAGTCCACCGACATGCGCACCCTCACCGTCGGTATCGCCTCGCTCCAGCAGCAGAACGTGCCGCTGAATGTGGTGCTCTCCGGCTCCGTCATCGCGTTCGTGCCCATCTTCGCCGCGTACCTGGTGGGCCAGCGCTACTTCACCGAGGGCGTCACCGCGTCCGGAATCAAGGGATAGCTACGAATGTTCACCGATGAGGCGGCGCTCGAAGAGCGGCTCGCCACCCCCTCCCCCGCGCTGATCGCCGACCTCGCCGGGCTGGAGGGCGACCTGCTGGTCCTCGGCGCCGGCGGCAAGATGGGGCCGAGCCTGTGCCGGCTCGCCCGCCGGGCGCTGGACGCCGCCGGCCGGACGGACGTGACCGTGTACGCGGTGTCCCGCTGGTCGGACAAGTCCGCCGCCGAGGATCTGGAGGCCGCGGGCGTCTCCACCGTCGCCTTCGACCTGATGGACCCGGCCGCCGATCTGGGCGAGCTTCCCGAGGCCGGGAACATCGTCTTCATGGTCGGCGCCAAGTTCGGTTCGGCCGGGGCGCCCTCGCACGCCTGGGCGGTGAACGCCGCGATGCCGGACCGGGTGGCGCGCCGCTGGCCGGGCGCCCGGATCGCCGCGTTCTCCACCGGCAATGTGTACCCGCTGGTCCCGGTCTCCTCGGGCGGCTGCACGGAGAGCGACCCGGTGGGGCCGGTCGGCGAGTACGCGATGTCCTGCCTCGGCCGGGAGCGGATCTTCGACCACGCCGCGCTGACCCGAGGCACGAAGGTCGCCAACATCCGCCTCAACTACGCGGTCGACCTGCGCTACGGCGTGCTCGCCGACATCGCCTCACGCGTCCGGGCCGGCGAGCCCGTCGATGTGAGGACCGGTCACGCCAACGTGGTCTGGCAGGGTTACGCGAACGAGGTCGCCCTGCGCTCGCTGCCGCACGCCACCGAGGGTGCGGCGTTCACCCTCAACCTCACCGGCCCGGAGACCGCTTCGGTGCGCCGTCTGGCGCAGTGGTTCGGCGAGGAGTTCGGCCGGGAGCCGGTGTTCGCGGGGACCGAGGCGCCGACCGCGCTGCTCTCCGACGCGAGCCGCTGCCACGCGCTGTTCGGCTACCCGGACGTGACGCTGCGGACCCTCGTCGCCTGGCAGGCCGACTGGCTGCGCCGCGGGTTGCCGCTCTCCGGCAAGCCCACCAAGTTCCAGGTCCGTGACGGAAGGTTCTGATCCACCCCATGTCCACTCCTTCGCCCGTGTCCGCGTCGTCCCCCGCCTCCACGCCCGCTCTGGACGCGCTCGCCCACGGGGCGGTGATCCCCGCCCATCCGCTCGCGCTGCACACGGACGGCACGTTCGACGAGCGCCGCCAGCGTGCGCTGACCCGCTACTACCTCGCCTCCGGGGCGGGCGGTGTCGCCGTCGCCGTGCACACCACTCAGTTCGAGATCCGGGAGCCCGGCGTCGGACTGCTGCGGCCGGTCCTCGAACTGGCCGCCGAGACCATCGACCAGGAGGCCGGCCGCCCCTTCATCAAGGTCGCCGGGGCCTGCGGCTACACCGCCCAGGCGGTCGCCGAGGCCGAGACGGCCGCCGCGCTCGGCTATGACGCGGTGCTGCTCAGCCCGGCGGTGCCCGGTGCCGACGAGAAGGGTCTGCTGGAGCGGGCCCGCGCGGTCGGCGAGGTGCTGCCGGTCATCGGCTTCTACCTCCAGGAGGCCGTCGGCGGACGCTACCTGTCGCCCGGTTTCTGGTCGGCGTTCACCGACCTGCCCTCCACCGCCGCGGTGAAGACAGCCCCGTTCGACCGCTATCGCACCGCCGATGTCGTACGGGCGGTGGCCGCCGCGGACCGTGCGGACGAGGTCGCCCTGTACACCGGCAACGACGACGACATCATCGGTGACCTCCTGACCCCGTACGAGACGGCGAACGGGACCCGGCGCTGGTTCGCCGGCGGGCTCCTGGGCCAGTGGGCCGTCTGGACGAGCTCCGCCGTGACGCTCCTGGACGAGGTGCGCGCCGCCCGCGCGGGAGACCACGCGGCGATGGTGCGCTGCCTGGCCCGGCGGTCCGAGCTGACCGACGCCAACAGCGCGGTCTTCGATGTGCGCGGCGCGTTCCGCGGCTGCATCGCCGGGGTGCACGAAGTGCTCCACCGCCAGGGCCTGTTGGCGAACATCCGCTGCCTGGACCCGGCCGAGACCCTGTCGCCGGGTCAGGCCGAGGAGATCACCCGCGTGGCCGAGGCCTACCCTTGGCTGACCGATGACGCCTTCGTTGCGGAGCATCTCGATGCCTGGCTCTCCTGATCCTGCCGACCGCTCCCGGGTGGTCGTCTCCGTCCCCCCGCACCTGCGTGCCCAGTTCTTCACCCCCGAGGTCTGGCGGGCGCTCCGGGAAGCCGCCGAACTGACCGTCCTGGACGAGCACCGCGACCGGGAGGCCCTGCTCGCGGCCGTGCCCGGGGCGCGGGCCCTCATCACGTCGTGGCACAGCCCCCGGGCGGACACCGAGCTCCTCGATGTCGCGGACCGGCTGGAGCTGGTGGCGCACACCGGCTCGGCGGTCGCCCCGTACGTCACCGAGGAGGTGTTCCGGCGCGGCATCCGGGTCACCCAGGCCGGGGACGAGATGGCGCGCCCGGTGGCGGAGGTGGCCCTCGCCTTCACCCTCTCCCTGCTCCACCGCATCCAGCACTTCGACCACGCCCTGCGGGGCAGCGCCGACTGGGCGGCGGCGAGCGAGGCACCCCCGCGCCACGAGATCCACGGCAGCGAGATCGGGGTCATCGGCGCGTCCCGCACCGGACGGGCGTACATCGCGCTGGTGCGGGCGATGGGGGCACGGGTGAGCGTGAGCGATCCCTTCCTCTCACCGGCGGACGCGGCGGAGCTCGGCGTGGAGTCCGTGGACCTTCCCACCCTGCTGGGCCGCAGCCGGATCGTGGCGGTGCACGCCCCGGTGACGGAGGAGACTCACCGGATGATCGGCGCCGAGCAGCTGGCCCTGATGCCGGACGGTGCGGGCCTGGTGAACACCGCCCGCTCCTGGCTGGTCGACGAGGACGCCCTCCTCGCGGAGCTGGCCTCCGGCCGGCTGGACGCGGCCATCGATGTCTTCGACGCGGAGCCGCTGCCCGTCGGCCACCCCTTCCGCGCCCTGCCCAATGTGCTGCTCACCCCGCACCAGGCGGCGGGCAGCGTCGAGTGCCGGCAGCGGCTGGGCGCGAGCGCCGTCGACGAGGTGCTGCGCCTGCTGGAGGGCCGTCCCCCCGCGCACGCCGTATCCGCCGAATCCCTGGTGCGGCTGCACTGAGGCTCCGGCCCGTTCAGGCGCCCACCCCACCCCCCTTTCACCTCAGGAGAGTTCACCCCCATGCGTTTCATGCGCGTCGGCGAGCCGGGTTCCGAACGCCCGGTGCTCGTCTGCCCCGAAGGCCTCCACTACGACCTGTCGGGCATCACCGGTGACATCGACGGCGACTTCCTCGCCGCGCTCGCCGAGAATCCCCGGCTGGTCCCGGACGAGCCGAAGCTCCCGGAGACCGACATCACCGGGCAGCGGATCGGGGCGCCCGTCGCGCGCCCCTCGGCCCTGCTGTGCATCGGCCAGAACTACGCCGCCCACGCGGCGGAGTCGGGCGCGCTCCCGCCCGAGCAGCCGATCCTCTTCTACAAGTCGCCGAACACGGTCGTCGGACCGTACGACGACGTCCTGATCCCGCGCGGCTCCGAGAAGACCGACTGGGAGGTGGAGCTGGCCGTCGTCATCGGCCGCCGCGCCTCCTACCTGGACTCCCCCGCCGACGCCGCCGCGCACATCGCGGGCTACGCCGTCAGCAACGACGTCTCCGAGCGCGCTTTCCAGCTGGAGCAGTCGGGCGGCCAGTGGTCCAAGGGCAAGAGCTGCGCGACGTTCAACCCGCTCGGCCCGGTCCTGGTGACCGCCGACGAGGTGGGCGACCCGCAGCGGCTGCGGCTGCGCAGCTACGTCAACGGCGAGCCGCGGCAGGACTCCAGCACCGCGGACATGATCTTCAGCGTGGCGCATCTGGTGCACCATCTGTCGCAGTACCTGGTGCTGGAGCCCGGTGACATCATCAACACCGGTACGCCGCAGGGCGTGGCGCTGTCGGGCCGCTTCCCGTACCTGGCCGACAAGGACGTGATGGAGGTCGAGATCTCGGGCCTCGGCCGGCAGCGCAGCGTCTGCCGGCCGGCCTAACGGGGGCGGTCAGTCCTCCGGCAGCTCGACCGGGGCGATGTCGTCGAAGACGTCGCCGGGGCCGGGGTTCGTCGCGTCCGTGGCACCGCCGAACTGGGTCATCACACCCCAGACGGCGTTCAGCGCGGTCTGTACGGCGCCCTCGGCCCATCCGGCCGTCCAGGAGATGTCGTCGCCCGCGAGGAACAGTCCCCGTTTGTCGGCGGGCAGCCGGTCCTGCATGAAGTGGGTGAACAGACGCCGCTGGTAGCGGTAGTGGCCGGGCAGGTTCGCCTTGAACGCCCCCATGAACCAGGGCTCGTTCTCCCAGGACACCGTCACCGGGTTGCCGATGACATGGCTGCGGATGTCGACGTTCGGGTAGATCTCGCCCAGTGACTTGAGCATGACGTCCATGCGCTCGTTCGCCGAGAGCGGCAGCCACTTCAGGCTGTCGTCGCACCAGGTGTAGGACAGACAGATCACGGCGGGCCCGTCCGGGCCGTTGTCCAGGAGGTAGGTGCCCCGGGTCATCCGGTCGGTGAGCGTCATCGACATGGTGTCGCGGCCGGTGACCGCGTCCTTGTCCAGCCAGAACGGCCGGTCGACCGGGACGAACAGCTTGGACGACTCCATGTAGTGGGTGCGCTCCATCGCCGTCCAGTGGTCGATCGGGAAGAGCGCGTCATCGCAGTCGATCTTGGAGAGCAGCAGCCAGGACTGCCCGGTGAAGACCGCCGCCCGGAAGGTGCGGATGTCCCCGGTGGCGTCGGTGACCGTGATGCCGTTGTTGGCGGTGCGGGTGAGCCGGGTCACGGCGGGCCGGGGCTCGCCGTCGTGCAGCGAGGCCAGCGAGGTCCCCAGCGGCCAGTGGACGATCTTGCGCGGTTCGCGCTCCCACAGCCGCAGCGGAAGCTGCTGGCTGCCGCCGACGATGCCGCGGTGGTGGTCGTCCGCCTCGGTGTAGACGACCCGCAGGATCTCCAGGATGGAGTTGGGGAAGTCGGTGTCCCAGCCTCCGGTGCCGAAGCCGACCTGGCCGAAGATCTCCCGGTGCCGGAACGACGTGAAGGCGTCGGAGTCGCAGAGGAAGCCGTAGAAGGTCTGGTTGTCCAGCTTCTCGACGAGCTTCGCCCAGATCTCCCGGATGCGCGGAACATCGCGCTCCCGCATGGCCCGGTTCATGTCGGTGAAGTCGGCACCCTCCTCCAGACAGGCGTTCCACGCGTCCATCACATCGCGGTAGACCTGCGGCAGGTCGTCGATGGTCTCGGCGTAGTGCGACTCGCCCTTCAGGTCCACGACGGTCGAGGGCGTGGCCGGGGAGAGCGGGTTGGGGAAGGGCCGGGTCTCCAGCCCCACGAGGTCGATGTAGTGCTGGAGCGCCGTGGACGAGGGCGGGAAGCGCATGGCGCCCATCTCCGCGGTCAGCGTGGGGTCGCAGCCGTCGAACCCGACGGTGCGCAGCCTGCCGCCGATCCGGTCGGCCTCGTACAGCACGGGCCGCAGCCCCATCTTCATCAGCTCGTACGCGGCGATGATCCCGGAGAGCCCGCCGCCGATGACGGCGACCTCGGCCCCGTGCTCGGTCGCCGGAATCTGGCCGAGGCCGGCGGGGTGGGCGAGGAAGTCGTCGTACGCGTAGGGAAAGTCCGGCCCGAACATGGTGATCGGCGGGGCCGCGTCGGTGTGCTGGACGGCGTTGGGCACCGTGGACGTCATGGGGTACGGACTCCTTGCGGGACGAAGAGGTGGGGCGGGCTCGGGCCGGCCGGCACGGGGCGGGCGGCGGCGGGGGCTCCTTCTCCCCCATGTGCCGGTCGGCGTCAGGCGATCGAGCCGTACAGACCGGGGCGGCGGTCGCGCAGATACGGGTTGGCGGCGCGCGAGGCGTTCAGCAGACCGGGGTCCACGTCGCCGACGATCAGTTCCTCGCCGCTTCCGGCGCGGGCGCGTACGGTGCCGTCGGGTCCGGCCAGGCAGCTCAGCCCGGTGAACGCGAACTCGCCTTCCGGGCCGGTCCTGTTGGCGTACGCGAGGTACATCTGGCTCTCGAAGGCCCGAACCGGTACGAGGGATTCGGCGACGAACTGGAAGGGGTGCATCAGTGCGGTGGGCACCAGCAGCAGGTCGGTGCCGGCCAGGGCGTGCGCCCGGACGTTCTCCGGGAACTCGACGTCGTAGCAGATGAGCAGGCCGATGCGGACACCGTCCAGTTCGGCCTGGACGACGGGCTGCTCACCGGGGGTGAACCACTCCTGCTCGAAGCCGCCGAAGAGATGGGTCTTGCGGTAGTTCGCGAGCGGGGTGCCGTCCGGGCCGATGAGCTGGGCCGCGTTGTAGATCAGCTCGTCCGCACGCTCCGGATAGCCGTAGAGGACCGCGATCCCGTGCCGTACGGCGATGTCGGCGACGGCCCGCGCGCCGGGGCCGTCGGCGGGTTCGGCCAGGCGGGGGACGGCGTCACCGATGGCGTATCCGGTGAGGAACAGCTCCGGACAGACCAGCAGGCGTGCCCCGGTGGCGGCGGCGCGGGCGGCCGCCGCGTCGAGGATCCCGCTGTTCACGTCCACGGCACCGGGCCGGCCGGAGCTCTGGAGCAGGGCGGTACGCAACGACGGCATGGCTGACCTCGGGCGGTGCGGGGGTGAAGTGGGGAGACGTATCGACGGTACGGGCGGCCGCCGCCGCGGACAAGGCGCGACCGTTGCGCGGGGACCGTCGATTCGTTGCGCGTCCCCCGGCCCCTGCGGTGATTTGTTGCGCACCGCATCGTCGCAGGTCAGAAGGGTGATGTGGGTCTCGGGAGGAGGCTCCCGCCGACCGGGGCGGGGCGGGTGCCTCAGGCCGGGGGCGGACCCGCCGAGTACCGCCGCAGCAGCGGCGAGAGCACCAGCACCGATTTCGTCCGCTCCACATACGGCTCGCCGGCGATCCGTTCCAGCACCTGTTCGAAGTGGCGCATGTCCGCGGCGAAGACCTGCACGACCGCGTCGGCGTCCCCGGTCACCGTGGAGGCGGCGGCGATCTCCGGATACCGGGCCAGACCCCGCTTGATCGCCTCCGGCGACGTGTTGCGGCTGCAGTAGATCTCGATGAAGCCCTCGGTCTCCCATCCCAGGGCCGCCGGGTCCACCCGCACGGTGAATCCGGTGATCGCGCCCTCGGCGCGCAGCCGGTCCACCCGGCGTTTCACGGCGGGGGCGGACAGCCCGATGATGGCGCCGATGTCGGCGTAACTGCGCCGGGCGTCTTCGGCGAGGGCGTGGACGATGCGTTCGTCGAGGTCGTTCAGGCGCACGTCGGGCGGTTCACTTCTCTGCGATGGGGCTGCTGCGGGGGCGGCGGTGCCGCCCCCGCAGTAGACCATGGGCCGCCCCTGGGGGGCGCGCCGGACGCAGCGGGGTGCGGCCGGGTCAGAAGGGGAACTGCGAGCGGCCGTGCTGGACCGAGATCCACTTCTGGGTGGTGAACGCCTCGATCATGGATTCGCCGTTCAGCCGGCCGATGCCGGAGCTCTTCTCGCCGCCGAAGGGGACGATGGGCTCGTCGTGGACGGTGCCGTCGTTGATGTGGATCATGCCGGTGTGGATGCGCTTGCCGACCCGCACCCCGCGCTCGATGTTGCCGGTGTGAACGGCGCCGCTCAGCCCGTACGGGGTGTCGTTGGCGATCCGGACCGCCTCGTCCTCGCCGTCGAAGGGCACCAGCAGGGCCACCGGACCGAAGATCTCCTGCTGCAGGACGGGCGAGTCGGCCGCGAGCCCGGTGAGCACCGACGGGCTGACCACATTGCCCTGGGCCCCGCCGTGCAGCAGGGCCGTCGCACCGGCCTCGACGGTCTGGTCGACGAGCTTGGCGACAGCCTCGGCCTGCGAGGAGTTGATCAGCGGGCCGATCTGCGTCGCGGGGTCGGCCGGGTCGCCGACGATCAGGGAGGCGACCTTGGCGACGAACTTCTCGGTGAACTCGGCCTCCACCGCCCGGTCGACCAGGATCCGGTTGGCGGCCATGCAGACCTGGCCCTGGTGGATGTAGCGGCTGAAGACGGCCGCGTCGACGGCATAGTCCACATCGGCGTCGTCGAGCACGATCAGCGCGCTGTTGCCGCCCAGTTCGAGGACGGCGCGCTTGAGGTTGGCCGCGCAGACGGTGGCGACGTGCCGCCCGACCTTGTCCGACCCGGTGAAGGAGATGACCTGCGGTACGGGGTGCTCCAGCAGGGTGTCGCCGATCTCCGCGATATCGGTGATGACGACATTGAGGAGTCCGGCGGGAAGTCCCGCGTCCTCGAACACCTTCGCCAGCAGGGTGCCGCCGCAGACCGGGGTGTTCTGGTGCGGCTTGAGGACGACCGCGTTGCCGAGCGCCAGCGCGGGGGCGACCGACTTGAGCGACAGCAGGAAGGGGAAGTTGAAGGGGCTGATGACGCCGACGACACCGACGGGCAGCCGGTAGACACGGTTCTCCTTGCCCTCGGTCGGCGAGGGCAGGATCTGGCCGGAGGGGCGCAGCGCCAGCTGGATGGACTCGCGCAGGAACTCCTTGGCCAGGTGCAGCTCGAAGGCCGCCTTCAGCCTGGTTCCGCCGAGCTCCGCGACGATGGCCTCGCTGATCTCCGGCTCGCGCTCCTCGACGATCCGCAGGGCCTTCTCCAGCACGGCCCGCCTGGCGTACGGATTGGTGTCCGCCCACGCCGGCTGCGCCCGCTCCGCCGCGCGGTAGGCCTGGTCCACCTCACCGGCCGTGGCGACGGCGATCGAGGCCAGCTTCTCCCCGTTGTAGGGATTGAAGTCGATGATGTCCCAGGACCCCTTCCCCGGCCTCCACTCACCGTCGATGTACTGATGGGCCAGGTCGGTGAAGAAGGACATGAGATCCCTTACCACAGAGAGAAAGGCAGCTGATTACGCTTCATATTACTTATATCTCAATAGAGTTGAAGTGCGGGAAAGACACCCTCCACCGCCGGGAACTAACGCTTCCGGCCACGGCGCGACCGGGTGAAAACGCGGCTGCCCCTCCCGGGTGAACCACGGGAGGGGCAGGTGTGTCGCGCAGGGGCGGGCGGGATCAGCTCCAGCTGGCGTGCAGCGGCTTGCCCTCGGCGTAGCCGGCGGCACTCTGCATCCCGACGACCGCCTTCTCGGCGAACTCCTCCAGGGAGCCCGCACCGGCGTAGGTGCAGGAGGAACGGACACCCGCGATGATCGAGTCGATCAGGTCCTCGACACCCGGACGGGCCGGGTCCAGGAACATCCGCGAGGTGGAGATGCCCTCCTCGAACAGCGCCTTGCGGGCGCGGTCGTACGAGGACTCCTCCGAGGTGCGGTTCTTCACGGCGCGCGCCGAGGCCATCCCGAAGGACTCCTTGTAGTAGCGGCCGTCGGCGGACTGCTGGAGGTCGCCGGGCGACTCGTACGTGCCGGCGAACCAGGAGCCGATCATCACGTTGGACGCGCCGGCCGCCAGGGCCATGGCGACATCGCGCGGGTGACGGACACCGCCGTCGGCCCAGACGTGCTTGCCGTGCTTCTTCGCCTCGGCGGCGCACTCCAGGACCGCGGAGAACTGCGGGCGGCCCACGCCGGTCATCATCCGGGTGGTGCACATGGCGCCGGGTCCGACGCCGACCTTGATGATGTCCGCGCCGGCCTCGATGAGGTCGCGCACACCCTCGGCGGCGACGATGTTGCCCGCGACGATCGGCACCTTCGGGTCGAGCGCCCGGACGGCCCTGACCGCGCTGATCATGGATTCCTGGTGGCCGTGCGCGGTGTCCACGACGAGCGTGTCGACGCCCGCGTCCAGGAGCTGCTTGGCCTTGCCCGCGACATCGCCGTTGATGCCGACGGCGGCCGCGATGCGCAGCCTGCCCCCGGCGTCGGTGGCGGGCGTGTAGAGGGTCGCGCGCAGCGCGGCCTTGCGGGTGAGTATGCCCACCAGCCTGCCGTCCGCGTCGACCGCGGGCGCGAGCTTGCGGTTGGCTCCGTCGAGCCGGTTGAACGCGTCGCGCGGGTCGATGTCCGCGTCGAGCAGCACCAGGTCCTTGGACATGACCTCGGACAGCTGGGTGAAGCGGTCGACGCCGGTCAGGTCGTGATCGGTGACGACGCCGACGGGACGCCGCTCCTCGTCGACGACGACACCCGCGCCGTGGGCACGCTTGGGCAGCAGCGACAGGGCGTCGGCGACGGTCTGGCCGGGGGCCAGCACGATCGGGGTGTCGAGGACGAGGTGGCGTGTCTTGACCCAGGTGATGACGTCGGTGACGACCTCGATCGGGATGTCCTGGGGGATGACGACGAGGCCACCGCGGCGGGCGATGGTCTCGGCCATCCGGCGGCCCGCGATCGCGGTCATGTTGGCGACGACGAGCGGGATCGTGGTGCCGGTGCCGTCGGGCGACGAGAGGTCCACACCCTGGCGGGACCCGACCGCCGAGCGGCCCGGGACCATGAAGACATCGTCGTACGTGAGGTCGTACGGGACCGAGGGGGACTCTGTGTAACGACCGGTGCCAGGCTCAAGAAAACGCATAACACTCATATTTTCATACGAAACGGTGCAGGTCGTTTCCACGAAGACACAGCAAAAGACCCCCGCATTCGTGTATTCCTCCAAGGAGGCGGTCGGGGGGGCCGGGCAAGTGGAACCTGCCTTACCCACAGACCCTACCCGAACGGAATTCGAACCATTCGTGATCACCATCCCTGGACCCGGTGACAAGGGGTCAGGTAGCTTCAAATCCGCAGGTCTCGGGGTCAGCGCAGCGCCGTAGGGGCGCTGTCGAAGAACCCGACACGCCCGTTTGACCGGAGAGGATGCAGATCCGCCTGTGGACAGCGAACTGCCGGACATCTACTGCCCGTTCCCGCAGCGGACCAACCCGCACGTCGGTCACACCCGGGACCATCTTGACGCCTGGACACGCCGTACCGGGCTGGTACACCGCGACTCGGCGAGAAAGCGCTTCGAACAGGCCGATTTCGGCGCGTTCGTCGGCATGGTCTACCCGACGGCCAACGGTGAACACCTCGATCTGGTGGCCGATTGGTTCGTCTGGCTCTTCCTCGTGGACGACCAGCTCGACGACGGACATCTCGGCCGCAGCCCGGAACGGGTACGCGACGTGGTCGACCGGATGCGGGCCGTGGTGGACGGCTCCGCTCCCCGTCCGCTGCCGGGCGAGGAGCTCCCGGCCGCCGTGACCGCCCTGGCCGATCTGTGGGAACGGACGACTCCGCATGCCGCGCCGCACTGGCGCACCCGCTTCGCCTGGCATCTGATCATGTACCTCACGACGGCCACCACCTGGGAGGCCGGGAACCGGGCCGACGACGTGGTGCCGGCCGAGGAGACGTACATCGCGAAGCGGCGGCACACCGGGGCCATCCATGTCTGCATGGACCTCATAGAGATCGTGGCCGGCATCGAGGCCCCGGAGTCGATCCACAACGACCCCCGGTTCATCACCGCCCTGGAGGCCTCGTGCAACGTCGTGTGCTGGGCCAATGACGTCTACTCCTTCGAGAAGGAGCAGGTGCTCGGCGAGATCCACAACCTCGTCCACCTGGTCCGGCACCACCGGGGCCTGGGAGAACAGCAGGCGCTGGACCATGTCGCCGAGCGGATAGCCACGGAGACCGAGCGGTTCATGACGGCCGAGGAAGAACTCCTGGAGCTCTATCCGCAGCTCGCCGGTCTGCTCGTGCCCTACCTCGACGGCATGCGCAGCTGGATGCGCGGCAATCTGGACTGGTCCCGGCAGACCCCGCGCTACAACCCGGCCGACGTCAGCCAGTACGCGGAGCCCGGGGCGTATCTGGAGGAGACGGTGCTGGGCATCGGCGGTGACCACGCCGTCCAGTGCGCCGGGGACACGAACCGTGCCGTCTGAGGGACCGGACACGACGAAGGCCGCACACGACGGAGGCCGGGCGCTCGCACAGCGCCCGGCCTCCGTCGTATCCGTCGTTCCCGTCCGGGTCACTCCCCGTCGGGGTCGGCCCGCTCCAGCGCCGGGCGCGGACCGGCCGCCGACTCGGTGAGCAGGAAGTCGGCCGCCGCCGTGTCCGTCACCAGGCTGGTGACCAGCCCGGAGCGCAGTACGGCACCGATCGCCGCCGCCTTGCGCTGGCCGCCCGCGATCGCCACCACCTCGGGGATCCGGCGCAGCCGGTCCGCCTCGACCGTGATGCACCGTTCACCCAGGTCGCGCCCGACCCGGCGGCCGTCGGAGTCGAAGAGGTGCGCGGACATCTCCGCGGCGACGCCGAGCGAGGCGTAGTGCGCCCGCTCCTCGTCGGAGAGCATGTCGTGGACCGTGGAGATGCCCGGCTCCCAGGAACCGATCGAGACGGCGGCGACCGTCACCTTGTCGAAGTACTCGAAGGCGCGGGCGATGCCCGTCTGGTGCCGCAGGGCCGCGGCGGTCGCCGGATCCGGCAGCAGCATCGGCGCGTAGATCGGGTGCGCCTCGCCACCGGAGACCTGGGCGGCCCGGCGGACCGCCTCGACCGAGCCGCGCTCGGCCGTCCCCGCGTCGTACACGCCGGTGAGCTGTACGACCGTGCAGGGCGGCAGCCGGTCGAGGGCCGCCGCCATATGAATGGTGGAGCGGCCCCAGGCCAGGCCCAGGACATCGCCCTCGTTCACCAGTTCGCCGAGCAGGTCGGCCGCGACCTCGCCCAGGTTCTCCGGGTCGGCCGCGTCGTCCTGCTCGTCCGCCGGGGACTCGACCACGACCGCGTGCCGGAGCCCGTAGCGGGCGCGGAGCGCGTCGGAGCGCTCGGCGTCCAGCTCGGCCGGTACCCGGATCTCGATCCGTACGAGATCACGCTCGAGGGCCGTCTCCAGGACCCGGGCCACCTTGAAGCGGCTGACGCCGAACTCCTCGGCGATCTGGATCTTCGACTTTCCCTCAAGGTAGAACCGGCGGGCCATGGCCGCCGCCTGCACCAGCTCCGCGGGTCCCATCCGCATGGCTGACCGACCCGCCGAGATGCCAGACACCGCGATCTCCTCACTGCTGTTCACACGCCCGATACGCCGCTCATCCTGTCAGATCCGGCGATCCTTGATCGGCCCCGTCGGGCCACGTTCATCTGCGCTTTGTTCAGTGGCCGCACGCCCAGGGCGCCGCGGCCGTTGCCGCGTCCGCCTGCGCGCGCAGGGCCCGCACCGCCTCGGCCGGATCCGCCGCCCCGTACACCGCCGAGCCGGCGACGAAGACATCGGCACCGGCCTCGGCGCACTGCTCGATGGTGGACGCCGAGACGCCGCCGTCGACCTGGAGCCACAGTTCGAGGCCGTGCTTGGAGATCAGCTCACGGGTGCGGCGGATCTTGGGCAGCATGATGTCCAGGAACGCCTGGCCGCCGAAGCCCGGTTCGACCGTCATGATCAGCAGCATGTCGAGCTCGGGGAGCAGGTCCTCGTACGGCTCGATGGGCGTCGCGGGCTTGAGCGCCATCGACGCACGCGCCCCCTTCGCCCGGATCTCCCGCGCCAGCCGGACCGGCGCCGCCGCGGCCTCCGCGTGGAAGGTGACGGAACCCGCCCCCGCCTCGACGTACTGCGGAGCCCAGCGGTCGGCGTCCTCGATCATCAGATGGCAGTCCAGCGGAGTCTCCGTCGCCCTGCTCAGCGCCTCGACGATCGGCACCCCGAGGGTCAGATTGGGCACGAAGTGATTGTCCATCACGTCGACATGGAGCCAGTCGGCACCTTCGACGGCCTTCGCCTCCTCGGCGAGACGCGCGAAATCGGCGGACAGAATGCTGGGGTTGATCTGGGCCATGCACCCAAGCCTGCCACGTTCCTGGCCGGTTCCCCGCCTTCGTGCGCCGCAAAGCCGCACGCGATCATCACAGTTCGCACAATCCCGGCATTTTGCCTGCGCTTTACCGCTCTTTTACCGGCTCCGTACGGGGCGGACCTCGGCCGGCACTCAGCCGGTCCGGCGCAGCAGCGCGAGATACATCGCGTCCGTGCCGTGCAGATGCGGCCAGAGCTGGACGTCGGGGCCGTCCCCCAGCGCGGGCACTCCGGGCATCAGCGGCCGGGCGTCGATCCATTCGGCGCTCACCGGTTCCCCGCCCCGGCCCTTCAGGACGTCCTCCACCACGACCCGGGTCTCCGCGAGGTGCGGCGAGCAGGTCGCGTACCCCACGACTCCGCCGACCCTGACGGCCTTCAACGCCTCGCGCAGCAGCCCGCGTTGGAGCGGTGCCAAGCTCTCCAGGTCGGCCGCGCGGCGCCGCCAGCGGGCCTCCGGGCGACGGCGCAGCGCGCCCAGGCCCGAGCAGGGCACATCCATCAGGATCCGGTCGAAGGTACCGGGCAGCCACGGCGGGCGGGTGCCGTCCGCCGTGATGACCTGGTACGGGCCGGGGTTGCCGGCCAGCGCCCGCTCGACGAGCCGGGCCCGGTGCGGCTGCTTCTCGGCCGCCAGCAGAGCGGCGCCCCGTGCCGCCGCGAGCGCGGCCAGCAGGGCGGCCTTTCCGCCGGGGCCCGCGCAGCCGTCCAGCCAGCGGGTGTCGCCGCCTTCCACCGGGGCGTTGGCGAGGGCGGCGGCGACGAGCTGGCTGCCCTCGTCCTGGACGCCCGCCCGGCCCTCCTGCACGGCGGTCAGGGCTCCCGGCTCGCCGCCCTCCGCCATCCGTACCGCGTACGGCGACCAGCGGCCGGGCAGGCCGTTCTCCTCACCGAGGGCCTCCAGCAGCTCTTCGGTGGTGGAGCGGCCGGGACGGGCGACCAGCGTGACCTCGGGCCGCTCGTTGTCGGCCTCCAGCAGGTCCTCGATCCCGGCGCGGCCACCGCCCAGGGCGTCCCAGAGCGCGGAGACGACCCACCGCGGGTGCGAGTGGACGACGGAGAGATGGTCCTCGGCGTCCTGTTCGTAGGACGGGGCGACGCGCTCCACCCAGCCGTCGAGGTCGTGCGCCGAGACCTTGCGCAGTACCGCGTTGACGAACTTGGCGCGCCCCTCGCCGAGCACCACCCGGGCCAGTTCCACACTGGCGGAGACCGCGGCGTGGGTCGGGATGCGGGTGCCGAGCAGCTGGTGGACGCCCATGTTGAGCACATCGAGGACCGGCGGGTCGACCTCGCGCAGCGGCCGGTCGATGCAGGCCGCGACGATCGCGTCGTACGTCCCCTGACGGCGCAGCGTCCCGTAGACCAGCTCGGTCGCCAGTGCCGCGTCCCGGGCGTCGAAGTCGCCCTTGGCGCGGGCCTTCCTGAGCAGCGGCGGCAGCACCAGGTTGGCGTACGCGTCCCGTTCGTCGACGGCCCTGAGCGCCTCGAAGGCGAGGAACCGGACGGGATCCTTCTGGGGACGGCGGTGGGGCTTGGCCGGACGGCGACGCTGCTGGTCGTTCACGTGAAGGTGCTCCGCGGAGGGTGAGGGGGCGAACCTCCCCAGCGTACGTCGCCGCCCCGGACGCCGGTGACCGCAGTCCCCGGGCCCGGTGACCCCGGCCCCGGTGCCCCATGCCCCGGTGACCCCGGTCTCGGACCCGAGCGGCAGCCCGGGCCGGGGGACTACAGCCCGAGCAGCTCGCCCGGGGCGATCCGCACTCCGCGCGCCCAGTCGGCGGCCTTCATCGGCTTCTTGCCCTGCGGCTGCACCCAGATCAGCTCGACGGCGTGCGAACCGGTGCCGACGTACACGTTGTTCTTGGCGGCGGACAGCTCGCCGGGCGCCAGATCCGTGCGGTCCAGGACCGGGGTGGCCTGGACCAGCTTCAGCCGCTCGCCCCGGAAGAGGGTCCAGGCCCCGGGGGCCGGGGTGCAGCCGCGCACGACCCGGTCCACCCGCAGGGCCGGGTCGGCCCAGCGCACCTGGGCGTCCTCGACCGTGATCTTCGGGGCGAGGGTGATGCCCTCGGCCGGCTGCGGTACGGCGTGCAGTGTGCCGTCCTCGATGCCGTCCATCGTCGCCGCGAGCAGCCCGGCACCGGCGAAGGCGAGCCGGGTGAGCAGGTCGCCGCTGGTGTCGGTGGGCCGGATCTCCTCGGTGAGGACGCCGTAGACCGGACCGGAGTCGAGACCCTCCTCGATCAGGAAGGTGGACGCTCCGGTCACCTCGTCCCCGGCCATCACCGAGTGCTGCACCGGCGCGGCGCCGCGCCAGGCGGGCAGCAGCGAGAAGTGCAGATTGACCCAGCCCCGGGCGGGCACGGCGAGCGCGGCCTTGGGCAGCAGCGCCCCGTAGGCGACGACCGGGCAGCAGTCGGGGGCGATCTCCCGCAGCCGGGCCAGGAAGTCCTCGTCCCGCGGCCGGCCCGGCTTGAGGACCTCGATCCCGGCCTCCTCGGCCCGCTCGGCGACGGGGCTGGCGACCAGACGGCGCCCGCGGCCCGCGGGGGCGTCGGGACGGGTCACCACGGCGGCCACCTCGTGCCGGTCGGAGGCGATCAGGGCGTCCAGGGCGGGAACGGCTACCTCGGGGGTACCGGCGAAGACGAGCTTCATGGGTGGCTGACTGCCTCTCGGGCCGAGAACGTGCGGTGGCGAGCAGCGCACCAGTCTAAAGCGTGCCCGGAAGGTCCCCGGCGTGCGGACGGGCAGCCCCCGAGCCGGGGGGCTCACGTTCTGCCCCGGTCAGGGGGCGTACGCGCGCCTTTGCGCCCCACGCATATGCACATACGCCCCGATAGCGTGACCACATCCCCGGCTGAGGCGTTGGTCAAAAGAGATTGACCGAAGCGGGCCGCCGCGGTGCGGCCCGGTCCCTTTCAACGCCGGTTCGAGAGGCTTCTTCATGGCCGACCACGCAACCCACGACGCCCAAGCGCGGGCCAGTCTGCATCTTCTGGTGCGGGACATCGAGCGGGTCCGGCGGCAGGTGGACGCGCTGCGCACACTCACCGCCCAGCTGGGCAATGTCTACCGCCCCCGCCGCTCCGGCCCTTCCGCGGGCTTCGTCGTCTACGGCAGGGCCCCGGCCCCCACCGTCCGCCTCGCCCAGGAACTGCGGGACAGCGTCGAGACGCTGGTCACCGCGGCGGTGGACTTCGACCGTTCGCTGGGCTTCTCCTGGGACGCGGTGGGTTCTGCGCTCGGGGTCACCAAGCAGGCGGTGCACCGGCGTTACGGATCGCGTCGCGCCGCCCCCCAGCCCGGCACCGCCGAGGCCGTCACCGCCGAGAGCGCGGTGCCCCGTCCTGTCCCCGTCTCCCCCGGGGCTCCCGCCGTCCCGCCCGGCCCCGTGCTTCCGGGGGTGCCCGCCGCTCGCTCGATGCCGCCGCAGCCCTCGTCGGGCGCCGCTGTCGCGCGGGAGGAAATCCGCCCGGGTGCCTTCCCCGGCCCGCGCAACGGCTGACCCGACGCCGCCCGTACCCCGCCCTTCTGCCCCACCGTGCCGGTCGCACGGCGGGGCAGCCCCGTCTCCGCGCGCGGTGGTGCGAGCGACCGGCGCACAGCTGCCGCTCCGCCGGGCAGGCCACCGGGACCGGTGGGGCCTGGGTACTGGTGAGGTCTGCGGTACTGATGAGGCCGGCGAGCAGGCGGGGCCCGCGGGACCGGCGGGGTCTGCCAGTGGGCCCGGGGGGCTCAGCCGATGTC
This sequence comes from Streptomyces sp. NPDC079020, assembly GCF_044542225.1. Taxonomy (NCBI): domain Bacteria; kingdom Bacillati; phylum Actinomycetota; class Actinomycetes; order Kitasatosporales; family Streptomycetaceae; genus Streptomyces; species Streptomyces sp. NPDC079020. The sequence continues at coordinate 306,983 of NZ_JBITUB010000010.1, read as the reverse complement.
CGGCGGGTCGATCCTGATCCGGATCGGGTCGCCTCCGCCCCTGGCCGTACGCGCCGCCCGCGCCCCCTTCAGCGCGGCGGCGAGCGCCGCTCCGCGGCCCGGGACCACCCGGATCAGCGCACGCTCCCAGGTCTCGCCGGGCGGCGCGTCCCACGGCCGGCGCGGCCTGCCTGGTTCGGCCGCCGGCACCGGCACGGGGCCCAGGATCTCGGCCTCCGGCGGCAGTCCGGCCGTGGCGAGGAAACCGGCCAGGGCCTCGGCCGGACCGGTCACCGAAGCCATCCGGGACACCGGGGGGAAGCCCAGCTCGGCCCGCTCCGCCAGCTCCCGCCGGGCGAACCCGGCCGGGTCCCAGCGCACCAGTGCCTGCACAGGCCGCAAGGTCGGCTCGGCCACGATCACCACCGTGCCGCCCTCGTCCTGCCCCCGCACCAGGGAGGCCGCGGCGATCCAGCGGCGCAGCGCCTCCTCCCCCGCCCGCAGATCCGGGCGGGTGAGCATCGCCCAGCCGTCGAGCAGCAGCGCGGCGGCATATCCGCCCTCGGCGACGGGCTCGGCCCCCGGCGTACTGACGACGAGCGCGGGCGCGCCCGGTACGGCGTCCAGGATGTGGTCGCGCCCCGAGGTCCGGACCGGCACCGCGGGAAAGGCCCGGCCCAGCTCCTCGGCGGTCCGGCGGGCTCCGACGATCCGGGCGCGCAGCCGGGTGGCCCCGCAGGCCGTGCAGTGCCAGGCCCGCTCGGCGCGGCCGCACCAGGCGCAGTCGAGGTCCCGCTGGTCGGGGGCCTCCAGCGGCCCGGCGCAGTGCCGGCACCGGGCCGGCGTACGGCAGCGTTCACAGGCGAGCCGGGGGGCGTAACCCCGGCGCGGCACCTGGACCAGCACCGGACCGGCGCGCAGCCCGTCCCGCACGGTCTGCCAGGCCAGGCTGGGCAGCCGGGCCGTCCTCGCCGCGCCGTCCCTGGCGAGTTCGCCGTCACCGACCGTACGGATCAGGGGCGCCGCGGTCCGCAGCTGCTCCCGGTCCGCGTTCAGGGGCAGTGCCCAGCCGCTCTCGACGAGCTGGGCGGCCTCCACGGTGCAGCCCGTGGAGCCGAGCAGGAAGGCGCATCCGCCGTGTGCCGCCCGTAGCTCCAGGACCTCGCGGACATGCGGGAAGGGGGCGTTGTCATCGCTGTGGCTGGAGTCCCCGTCGTCCCAGATGACGACCAGGCCGAGATCGGCCACGGGGGCGAACATCGCGGCCCGGGTGCCGACGACCGCCCGCACCGAACCGCGGCGCACGGCGAGCCACTGGCGGTAGCGCTTCTCGGGTCCGGAGTCCGCGGTGAGCAGGGCGTGCCGGCCGTCGCCCAGTACTTCGGTCAGCGCGGCGTCCACCCGGCCGGCGGCCCGTCCGTCCGGTACGACGACCAGCGCACCGCGTCCCGAGGAGAGCGTCGCCGCGACGGCGAGGGCGATCTCCCGCGGCCAGTGCGGTCCCGGCAGCGCGGTCCACACGGCGCGCGGCGCACCGCCTCCGGCCAGCGCCCGCAGGAAGGCGGGACCCTGTCCGTACCGCTCCCAGCTGCCCGGCGCGGGCGGGGCCGGCGGCGGCAGGGGGGCCGGGGAGGGCTTGGCCTCGGCCCGACCGTTGCGCGGGGGGACGGCGAGCTGGAGCACATCGGCGAGGCTGCCCGCGTACCGGTCGGCGACGGCCCGCGACAGCGCCAGCAGCTCCGGTCCGAGCACGGGCTCCGGGGAGACCACATAGGCGAGGGCGGCCAGCGCGCCCTGATAGTCGGACTCGGCGAGCCGCTCGACGAGGAATCCGTCGATCAGCCCGCCGCCCTCGCGCCGCCCGCCCTGCACATTGCGTCCCCCGGCGCCGAACCGCACGCGCACCCGGACCCCGGGCCGGGCGACGGCGTCGAGCTCCTCGGGGACGGCGTAGTCGAAGTACTGGTCGAGATGGAGCACGCCCTTGTTCACCAGGACCCGGGCGACCGGGAGCTCCTCGGCCAGCGCGGCGCCGCGCCAGGTCCGGGGCTTGGCCCTCGGCACCTTCGCCCGGCGGACGGTCTCGCGGATCAGCGCAAGCTGCTCCGGCGCCCCGGCCTCGGGCTCGGCGGACTGCTCGTTGTCGCTGCTCACAGCCAAATTCCTACCAGACGGGACTGACAGCGGCGCCGGATGTCACGACACCGGGGCCCGGACACCACGATCGGTGTCCGGGCCCCGGCAAGCCGTGACTGCGCGGCGGTCCTACAGGCCCGCGGCCCGACGGAGGGCGTCGACGCGGTCGGTGCGCTCCCAGGTGAAGTCGGGGAGCTCGCGGCCGAAGTGACCGTACGCCGCGGTCTGGGCGTAGATCGGGCGGAGCAGGTCGAGGTCACGGATGATCGCGGCCGGGCGGAGGTCGAAGACCTCACCGATGGCGTTCTCGATCTTCTCGGTCTCGATGGCGGCCGTGCCGAACGTCTCGACGAACAGGCCCACCGGCTCGGCCTTGCCGATCGCGTACGCGACCTGGACCTCGCAGCGGGCGGCGAGACCCGCGGCGACGACGTTCTTCGCGACCCAGCGCATCGCGTACGCCGCCGAGCGGTCGACCTTGGACGGGTCCTTGCCCGAGAAGGCGCCGCCGCCGTGCCGGGCCATGCCGCCGTAGGTGTCGATGATGATCTTGCGGCCGGTGAGCCCGGCGTCGCCCATCGGGCCACCGATCTCGAACCGTCCGGTCGGGTTCACCAGCAGACGGTAGCCCTCGGTGTCCAGCTTGATGCCGTCCTCGATGAGCTGCGCCAGGACGTGCTCGACGACGAACTCACGGATGTCCGGCGCCAGCAGGGAGTCCAGGTCGATGTCGCTCGCGTGCTGCGAGGAGACCACGACCGTGTCGAGCCGGACGGCCTTGTCACCGTCGTACTCGATGGTGACCTGGGTCTTGCCGTCGGGGCGCAGGTAGGGGATGGTCCCGTTCTTGCGGACCTCCGAGAGGCGGCGCGAGAGCCGGTGTGCCACGTAGATCGGGAGCGGCATCAGCTCGGGCGTCTCGTCGCAGGCGTAGCCGAACATCAGGCCCTGGTCGCCCGCGCCCTGCTTGTCGAGCTCGTCCTCCCCGTCCCGCTGGGAGGCACCCTCGACGCGCTTCTCGTAGGCGGTGTCGACGCCCTGGGCGATGTCCGGGGACTGTGCGCCGATGGACACCGAGACACCGCAGGAGGCGCCGTCGAAGCCCTTCTTGGAGGAGTCGTAGCCGATCTCCAGGACCTTGTTGCGCACAAGGGTGGGAATGTCGGCGTAGGCCTTGGTCGTGACCTCACCCGCGACATGCACCAGACCAGTGGTGATCAAGGTCTCGACGGCGACGCGCGAGGTGGGGTCCTCGCGCAGGAGGGCGTCGAGAATCGTGTCGCTGATCTGGTCAGCGATCTTGTCGGGGTGACCCTCGGTCACAGATTCCGAGGTGAAGAGACGGCGGGACACATCGCTCCCTGGGGTTGCAGCGGCTGCTGGCTGATCATTGGTGGTACGACCGGGAGCTGCGCCCGGCTCGTACCGTCGTCCAGTTTATCGGTCGCATCCGCCGCTGGGGCCACGCGTCTCGTACTTTGGCATGTCTGTGATGTGCGGCACTCTTTCGGCCGGTAGGAAAAATGGCCCTTCGGGGTGGCGAATACATATGTTTCGCGGGCTTTAGACCCCCCGAAGCGGCGAATGTGAAATCTGTCCGAACCTCGACGCCACCTGGTCCCACACCGTGTCGGCGAGGTCTTCCTTGGGGCCGTGCGGCACGAGGATCTCCCCGCCGTCGGCGGAGAGGACGACGGCCTCGTTCTCCTCCGAGCCGAAGGTCTTGCGCTCCCCCACCTCGTTGACCACCAGCAGGTCGCAGCCCTTGCGGCGGAGCTTCTCCCGGCCGTTGGCCAGGACATTGTCGGTCTCGGCGGCGAATCCCACGACGATCTGCTCCGGCCGGGCCCGCTCGCCCGCGACCTCGGCGAGGATGTCGGGGTTGCGGACCAGCGCGACGGCGGCGGGCTCCTGACCGTCCTTCTTCTTGATCTTTCCCTGGGCGTACTCGGCCGGCCGGAAGTCGGCGACCGCCGCCGCCATCACCACGACGTCCGCGTCCGCGGCGGCCTTGGTCACGGCCTCGCGCAGCTGGAGCGCGGTGCCCACGCGCAGGACATCGGCGCCGGCCGGGTCGGGCAGCCCGGTGTTGGCCTCGATCAGGGTGACCCTGGCCCCCCGGGCGACAGCGGTACGCGCCAGGGCGTACCCCTGCTTCCCGGAGGAGCGGTTGCCGAGGTAGCGGACGGGGTCGAGGGGTTCGCGGGTGCCGCCCGCGCTGATCACCACATGGCGGCCCGCGAGATCGGGTGCGGCGGGACCGCGGCTCAGGACCCGACGGCAGACCTCGAAGATCTCTCCGGGGTCGGGCAGCCGGCCCTTGCCGGTGTCGACGCCGGTGAGCCGGCCGACGGCGGGTTCGATGACGACGGCGCCGCGGCGGCGCAGCGTGGCCACGTTCTCCTGGGTGGCGGGGTGCTCCCACATCTCGGTGTGCATGGCGGGCGCGAAGACCACCGGACAGCGTGCGGTGAGCAGTGTGTTGGTGAGGAGGTCGTCCGCGAGGCCGTGGGCGGCCCTGGCGAGCGTGTCCGCGGTGGCCGGGGCGACGACGACGAGGTCGGCCCCCTGTCCGATGCGCACGTGCGGCACCTCGTGGACGTCGTCCCAGACCTCGGTGGAGACCGTGTGTCCGGAGAGCGCCGACCAGGTGGCGGCGCCGACGAAGTGGAGCGAGGACTCGGTCGGCACGACGCGTACGTCGTGCCCGGACTCGGTCAGCCGGCGCAGCAGCTCGCACGCCTTGTAGGCGGCGATGCCTCCGCTGACCCCCAGGACGACCTTCGGCTTCTGCACTGTGTCTCCCCGCACTCGGCTACGTATCACTCCATGCTGCATCACCGCCCCGAAGCCGCCCGCACGGACCTCGGACACACCTCAGGCCCGGCGGTCTGCCCGCCGGGCCTGAGGTGAAGGTGCTTCGCTGCCTACTGCGCGGGGCCCTCGATGGCCTCGGAGGTCAGCAGGCCCGCGTTGATCTCGCGGAGCGCGATCGAGAGCGGCTTCTCGTGCACGTGGGTGTCGACGAGCGGACCGACGTACTCGAGGAGGCCTTCACCGAGCTGCGAGTAGTACGCGTTGATCTGGCGCGCGCGCTTGGCGGCGTAGATCACGAGGCTGTACTTCGAGTCGGTGGCTTCGAGGAGCTCATCAATCGGCGGGTTGATGATGCCCTCGGGCGTGGTGATGGAAGAGGACACTCTCTGCCTTCCGAAGGGGGTAAATATCAAAGAGATCTTTGACAGTGCGGATTCCGCCGGGGTGCTGCTCCGTGTGATTCAGTCGCTGCTGTCACGGTGGGCGGAAGCCTGCAACATCAAGGCTAGCAGCTCACGGGCCACATCCTCGACGGAGGTGTTGACCAGCGTCGTATCGAACTCCGCCTCGGCGGCCAGTTCGACCTTGGCGGCGGCGAGCCTGCGCTCGATGACCTCGGGGGGTTCGGTGCCGCGGCCGGTGAGCCGGCGTACCAGTTCGTCCCAGCTCGGCGGGGCGAGGAAGACCAAGCGCGCCTCGGGCATGGACTGCCGGACGAGCCGGGCCCCCTGGAGATCGATCTCCAGCAGGACCGGCTCGCCGGCCTCCAGGCGGTCGAGCACGGCCCGGCGCGGCGTGCCGTACCGGTTGCCCGCGAACTCGGCCCACTCCAGCAGTTCACCGTTGGCGACGAGCTTGTCGAACTCCTCGTCGTCCACGAAGAAGTAGTGGACGCCGTTACTCTCCCCGGGGCGCGGCCTGCGGGTCGTCGCCGACACCGAGAGCCAGACCTCGGGGTGAACCTTGCGCATATGAGCGACGACCGTGCTCTTGCCGACCCCCGAGGGGCCGGAGAGCACGGTCAGCCGCGGACGTACGTCCGGGGGTACGGGGGACGTCCCCCGGGATGTTGCAGCCATGGAGCGATTATCCAGGTTCTCAGGAGTGCCTGAGAACGTCAGGCGGCGGTGCCGCCGAACTCACGCTCCAGGGATGCGATCTGATTGGAGCCGAGACCCCGGACCCGGCGGCTCTCGGAGATACCGAGACGCTCCATGATCTGCTTGGCGCGGACCTTGCCCACGCCCGGCAGGGACTCCAGGAGCGCGGAGACCTTCATCTTGCCGATGACGTCGTTCTCCTGACCCTGCTTGATGACCTCTTGGAGCGAGGCACCGGAGTGCTTGAGTCGATTCTTGACCTCGGCCCGCTCCCGGCGAGCCGCGGCGGCCTTTTCGAGCGCGGCTGCGCGCTGTTCAGGGGTAAGGGGCGGAAGAGCCACGCCTACGTCACCTCGGATGTCGATCTGTCGGATACGGACCGGTGAGGAAGCTGGTCGCCCCACACCTGAGCAACGAACACCATGTGCTTGTTGGCTCTCGACGGAGACTAGCGGCCAAGGCCGCGCTAGTCAGCGAGAACGGACGAAAAGTCCTGGTCAGCCTCAGCCGACCAGGACATTTCAGGCGAAACAGCAGGGATTTCGGGTCAGGAATTCGTCAACACACGGCAAACGTGTCAGGGTCAGCTGTCGGCCACGGCCGCACGGACCTCGTCCGCGAACCGTCCGGCGGCTTCGCGCAGCCCTGAAACGTCGGGTCCGTGGCGCAGCACGCCCCGGCTCACGCTGGGCACCACATTGCCCACCGCGTCGCCGAACACGCCGGGCAGATCGGCGGGGGTCGCGCCCTGCGCGCCGATGCCGGGGGCGAGCAGCGGGCCGTTGATGGCCAGATCCACCCCCGCGTCGCCGAGCGTGGCGCCGACCACCGCGCCGACCGAGCCGAGCGGGCTCGCGCCCTCGTTCTCCGCGGCCATGCTGTCCAGCATCACCTGGGCCAGCGGGCGGCCGTCGGCCGCCGTGGCCCGCTGCACCTGGGCCCCCTCCGGGTTGGAGGTGAGGGCGAGCACGAAGACCCCGGCACCGGAGGCGGCAGCCGCGTCCAGCGCGGGACGCAGCGAGCCGAAGCCGAGGTACGGCGAGAGCGTGACCGCGTCCGAGAACAGTGGCGAGTCCTGGTCCAGGTAGGCCGCCGCGTAGGCGCCCATGGTCGAGCCGATGTCACCGCGCTTGGCGTCCATCAGCACGAGCGCGCCGGCCGCCCGCGCCTCGGCGACGGCCTTCTCCAGTACGGCGATGCCGCGCGAGCCGAAGCGCTCGAAGAACGCGGACTGCGGCTTGAGCACGGCGACCCGGTCGGCCAGGGCCTCCACGACCGTGCGGGTGAAGCGCTCCAGGCCCGCGATGTCGTCGTTCAGGCCCCAGGAGGTGAGCAGCGAGGCGTGCGGGTCGATGCCGACGCAGAGCGGCCCGCGGGTGTCCATGGCGTGGCGCAGCCGTGCGCCGAAGGGTTCGGGGGTCACTGGGACGCCTTCCGGGTCTCGGCGCCGACGGCGTCGGCGAGCGTGGCGTACGGGGAGGCCGCCAGACGCGCGGCCAGGCCCTTGTGGATCGCGCGGGCGTAGAACGGGCCCTCGTAGATGAAGGCGCTGTACCCCTGGACGAGCGTGGCACCGGCCAGGATGCGCTGCCAGGCGTCCTCGGCGTTCTCGATGCCCCCGACCCCGACGAGGGTGATCCCGTCGCCCACCCGGGCGTACAGACGGCTCAGGACCTCCAGGGAGCGCTCCTTGAGGGGCGCTCCGGAGAGCCCGCCGGCCTCCCCGTACAGGGAGGGCGAGGACTTCAGGCCGAGGCCGTCGCGGGCGATGGTGGTGTTGGTGGCGATGATGCCGTCCAGGCCCAGCTCTACGGCGAGGTCGGCGACCGCGTCGACGTCCTCGTCGGCGAGGTCCGGCGCGATCTTGACGAGCAGCGGGACCCGGCGGCCGGTGACCGTGCGGTCGGCGGCCTCGCGCACCGCGGTGAGCAGCGGGCGCAGCGCCTCGGTGGCCTGGAGGTTGCGCAGGCCCGGCGTGTTGGGCGAGGAGACGTTCACCACGAGGTAGTCGGCGTGCGCGGCGAGGCGCTCGGTGGACTTCACGTAGTCGGCGGCCGCCTCGTCCTCCGGCACGACCTTGGTCTTGCCGATGTTGACGCCCACGGTGGTCCGGAAGACCGGGTTGCGGGCGGCCAGGCGGGCGGCGACGGCGGCCGAGCCCTCGTTGTTGAAGCCCATGCGGTTGATCAGCGCGCGGTCCGCGACGAGGCGGAACAGGCGCTTCCTGGGGTTGCCGGGCTGCGGTTCGCCGGTGACCGTACCGATCTCGACGTGGTCGAAGCCGAGCATCGCCATGCCGTCGATGGCCACGGCGTTCTTGTCGAAGCCCGCGGCGAGCCCGAAGGGGCCGTGCATCCGCAGGCCGAGCGCCTCGGTGCGCAGCTCCTGGTGGCGGGGGGCGAGCACGGCGGCGACGAAGGTGCGCAGCACGGGGACGCGGGCGGCGAGGCGGATCCAGCGGAAGGCCAGGTGGTGCGCCTGCTCCGGGTCCATCCGCTTGAAGACCAGCTGGAAGAAGAACTTGTACATCGGGAGTGTCCTCATGAAGAGGGGGACACCGTTTCCGGTGTCCCCCTGCTGGCTGCTAGTCGCGGGCCGCGGTCAGATGTTCCGCGTGCTCCTGGAGGGAACGTACGCCCACCTCTCCGCGGCTGAGCGCGTCGATGCCCTGGACGGCGGCGGCGAGCGCCTGGACCGTGGTCAGGCAGGGCACGGACCGGGCGACGGCCGCGGTCCGGATCTCGTAGCCGTCGAGGCGGCCGCCCGTTCCGTACGGCGTGTTGACGATGAGGTCGACGTCACCCGCGTGGATGAGCTGGACGATGGTCTTCTCGCCGTTGGGGCCCTCGCCCTCGGACTGCTTGCGCACGACCGTGGCGTTGATGCCGTTGCGCTTGAGGACCTCGGCGGTGCCTGAGGTGGCGAGCAGCTCGAAGCCGTGCGCGACCAGTTCGCGGGCCGGGAAGACCATCGAGCGCTTGTCGCGGTTGGCGACGGAGATGAACGCGCGGCCCCGGGTGGGCAGCGGGCCGTACGCGCCGGCCTGCGACTTGGCGTACGCCGTGCCGAAGACCGAGTCGATGCCCATGACCTCGCCGGTGGAGCGCATCTCCGGGCCGAGGACGGTGTCGACGCCGCGGCCGTGGATGTCGCGGAAGCGCGACCACGGCATGACCGCCTCCTTGACGGAGATCGGCGCGTCCAGCGGCAGGGTGCCGCCGTCGCCGTTGCGCGGGAGCAGGCCCTCCTCGCGCAGCTCGGCGATGGTCGCGCCCAGCGAGATGCGGGCGGCGGCCTTCGCCAGCGGGACCGCGGTCGCCTTCGAGGTGAAGGGGACGGTGCGGGAGGCGCGGGGGTTGGCTTCCAGGACGTACAGGATGTCGCCGGAGAGGGCGAACTGGATGTTGATCAGCCCGCGTACGCCGACGCCCTTGGCGATGCCCTCGGTGGAGGTGCGCAGCCGCTTGATGTCGTAGCCGCCGAGTGTGATCGGGGGCAGCGAGCAGGCCGAGTCGCCGGAGTGGATGCCGGCCTCCTCGATGTGCTCCATGACGCCGCCGAGGTAGAGCTCGGTGCCGTCGTAGAGCGCGTCGACGTCGATCTCGATCGCGTCGTCGAGGAAGCGGTCGACCAGGACCGGCCGGGTGGGGCTGATCTCGGTGGACTCCGAGATGTACGAGGAGAGGCGGGCCTCGTCGTAGACGATCTCCATGCCGCGGCCGCCGAGCACGTACGAGGGGCGTACGAGGACGGGGTAGCCGATCTCGTCGGCGATGGCCTTGGCCTCGCCGAACGTGGTGGCGGTGCCGTGCTTCGGCGCGGGGAGTCCGGCCTCGGCGAGGACCCGGCCGAAGGCGCCGCGGTCCTCGGCGGCGTGGATCGCCTCCGGGGACGTACCGACGACGGGCACGCCGTTGTCCTTGAGCGCCTGCGACAGGCCCAGCGGGGTCTGGCCGCCGAGCTGGACGATGACACCGGCGATCGGGCCCGCCAGCGACTCGGCGTGCACGATCTCCAGCACGTCCTCCAGCGTCAGCGGCTCGAAGTACAGCCGGTCGGAGGTGTCGTAGTCGGTGGAGACGGTCTCCGGGTTGCAGTTGACCATCACGGTCTCGTAGCCGGCGTCGCTCAGCGCGAAGGAGGCGTGGACGCAGGAGTAGTCGAACTCGATGCCCTGGCCGATGCGGTTGGGTCCCGAGCCGAGGATGATCACCGCGGGCTTGGTGCGGGAGGCGACCTCGCTCTCCTCGTCGTAGGAGGAGTAGAAGTACGGCGTGTTCGCGGCGAACTCGGCGGCGCACGTGTCAACGGTCTTGTAGACGGGGCGGATGCCCAGCGCGTGCCGGACCTCGCGGACGACGTCCTCGCGCAGGCCGCGGATCCCGGCGATCTGGGCGTCGGAGAAGCCGTGCCGCTTGGCCCCGGCGATCAGATCGGCGTCCAGCCGCTCGGCGGAGGCGAGCTCGTCGGCGATCTCCTTGATCAGGAAGAGCTGGTCCACGAACCAGGGGTCGATCTTCGTGGCGTCGAAGACCTCTTCCTGGGTGGCGCCGGCCCGGATCGCCTGCATGACGGTGTTGATCCGGCCGTCGGTCGGGCGGACGGCCTCGGCCAGCAGTTCGGCCTTGTCGCCGGGCTCACCGGTGAAGGCGAACTGCGAGCCCTTCTTCTCCAGGGAGCGCAGGGCCTTCTGCAGCGCCTCGGTGAAGTTCCGGCCGATCGCCATGGCCTCGCCCACCGACTTCATGGTGGTGGTGAGGGTGGAGTCGGCGGAGGGGAACTTCTCGAAGGCGAAGCGCGGGGCCTTGACCACGACGTAGTCGAGGGTCGGCTCGAAGGAGGCCGGGGTCTTCTCGGTGATGTCGTTCGGGATCTCGTCGAGCGTGTAGCCGACGGCCAGCTTGGCGGCGATCTTGGCGATCGGGAAGCCGGTGGCCTTCGAGGCGAGCGCCGAGGAGCGGGAGACGCGCGGGTTCATCTCGATCACGATGACCCGGCCGTCGGACGGGTCGATGGCGAACTGGATGTTGCAGCCGCCGGTGTCGACGCCGACCTCGCGGATGATCGCGATGCCGATGTCGCGCAGCCGCTGGTACTCGCGGTCGGTGAGCGTCATCGCCGGGGCGACGGTGATCGAGTCACCCGTGTGGACGCCCATCGGGTCGAAGTTCTCGATGGAGCAGACGACCACGACGTTGTCGTTCTTGTCGCGCATCAGCTCCAGCTCGTACTCCTTCCAGCCGAGGATGGACTCCTCCAGGAGCACCTCGGTGGTCGGGGAGAGCGTGAGGCCCTGTCCGGCGATGCGGCGCAGCTCCTCCTCGTCGTGGGCGAAGCCGGAGCCGGCGCCGCCCATGGTGAAGGAGGGGCGGACGACGACGGGGTAGCCGCCGAGCGTGTCGACGCCCTTGATGACGTCGTCCATGGTGTGGCAGATGACGGAGCGGGCGGACTCGCCGTAGCCGATCTTCGCCTTGACGGCCTCCACGACGCCCTTGAAGAGGTCGCGGTCCTCGCCCTTGTTGATGGCCTCGACGTTGGCACCGATGAGCTCGACGCCGTACTTCTCCAGGACACCGTTCTCGTGCATGGAGATCGCGGTGTTGAGCGCGGTCTGGCCGCCCAGGGTGGGGAGCAGCGCGTCGGGGCGCTCCTTGGCGATGATCTTCTCGACGAACTCGGGGGTGATCGGCTCGACGTACGTGGCGTCGGCGATCTCCGGGTCGGTCATGATCGTCGCCGGGTTGGAGTTCACCAGGATGACGCGCAGGCCCTCGGCCTTGAGGACGCGGCACGCCTGGGTGCCGGAGTAGTCGAACTCGGCGGCCTGGCCGATGACGATCGGGCCGGAGCCGATGACCAGGACGGACTGGATATCGGAGCGCTTAGGCACGCTGGCCCTCCATCAGGGAGACGAAACGGTCGAAGAGGTACGCGGCGTCGTGCGGGCCCGCGGCGGCTTCGGGGTGGTACTGGACGCTGAAGGCCGGCCGGTCCAGGAGCCGGAGCCCCTCGACGACCTGGTCGTTCAGGCAGACGTGGGAGACCTCGGCGCGGCCGAACTCCGTGTCCGACACCTTGTCGAGCGGAGCGTCGACGGCGAAGCCGTGGTTGTGCGCGGTGACCTCGACCTTGCCGGTCGTGCGGTCCTGCACGGGCTGGTTGATCCCGCGGTGGCCGTACTTCAGCTTGTAGGTGCCGAAGCCGAGGGCGCGGCCGAGGATCTGGTTGCCGAAGCAGATACCGAAGAGCGGGGTACCGCGCTCCAGGACGCCCCGCATGACGGAGACGGGGTGGTCGGCGGTGGACGGGTCGCCGGGGCCGTTGGAGAAGAAGACTCCGTCGGGCTTCACCGCGTACACCTCCTCCAGGGTGGCGGTGGCGGGCAGCACGTGCACCTCGATGCCGCGCTCGGCCATCCGGTGCGGGGTCATGCCCTTGATGCCGAGGTCGACCGCGGCGACGGTGAACTTCTTCGTGCCGATCGCGGGGACGACGTAGGCCTCCTTGGTCGCGACCTCGGCGGAGAGGTCCGCGCCGTCCATCTCGGGGGCCTGGCGCACCTTGGCGAGCAGCATGCCCTCGTCGGCGATCGCGTTCCCGGAGAAGATGCCGACGCGCATGGCGCCGCGCTCGCGCAGGTGGCGGGTGAGGGCGCGGGTGTCGACACCGCTGATGCCGACGACACCCTGGGTCTCCAGCTCCTCGTCGAGCGAGCGCCGCGAGCGCCAGTTGGACGGGACCCGGGCGGGGTCGCGGACGACGTATCCGGAGACCCAGATCCGCTGCGACTCGGGGTCCTCGTCGTTCACACCGGTGTTGCCGACGTGCGGGGCGGTCATCACGACGACCTGGCGGTGGTACGAGGGGTCGGTCAGCGTCTCCTGGTATCCGGTCATGCCGGTGGAGAACACCGCCTCGCCGAAGGTCTCCCCCACGGCCCCGTAGGCGCGGCCGCGGAAGGAGCGGCCGTCCTCCAGGACGAGTACGGCGGGAGCTTTGGCGGCTCCCCGGGTGGAGATCGTCATCGTGCGGTGCCTTCCGTAGTGCTGGTGAGGTGGTTGACGGCGTCGGCCCAGGTCTGGTGCTCGGCGGCGTGGTCGGAGCGGAACCCGGAGTCGATCAGCTTGTCGCCGTGCGCCCAGGTGATGATCAGCAGGCCGCCCTCGGGGAGGACCTTGCCCGCGAGCGCCTTGTCGAGGCGGGCCTCGCGCAGGGCTCCGGCCGGGACGAAGAATCCGGCCGCGCCGGGGCGTACGACGTCCAGGCCCTGCGCGGTGAGCGTGAGCTCGACCCGGCTGCGGGTGCCCAGGCCGTGCGCGACGATCCGGTCGAGCCACTGCCCGGCGGTCGTCGAGGCGTGGTACCGCCCGGTGAGGGTCAGCAGCGGCTCGTCGTCGGCGAACCCTTCCGGGGTGCTCGCCAGTTCCGGCAGGCCGGACTGGAGGCTTGCGCGCCACTTCCAGCCCTGGCGCATCAGCCAGTAGACGAAGGCGACGAGGACGGCCAGTGCGATCACCCAGCTGATGCGGGCGGACCAGTCGGTCACTTCGGCCGACTTCTGCTCGGCGGCCAGCTGGTACAGGGGGGTCAGTGTTGTCACGCGAGCTTCCCGTCGACGACCGTGGCACGGCCCCGCAGGAAGGTGTGGGTCACTCGGCCCGGCAGCTCACGACCCTCGTACGGAGTGTTGCGGCTGCGGGACGCGAAGCCCGCGGGGTCCACGACCCCACGGTATGCCGGATCGACCAGAGTGAGGTTGGCGGGCTCACCCGCCGAGATGGGCCGGCCGTGTCCTTCGAGACGGCCGATGGCCGCGGGGCGCAGCGACATCCGGTCGGCGACGCCCGCCCAGTCGATCAGGCCGGTGTCCACCATCGTCTGCTGAACGACGGAGAGCGCGGTCTCCAGGCCCACCATGCCCATGGCGGCCGCGGCCCACTCGCAGTCCTTGTCCTCGTGCGGGTGCGGGGCGTGGTCGGTGGCGACGCAGTCGATGGTGCCGTCGGCGAGGGCCTCGCGCAGGGCCATCACATCGGCCTCGGTGCGCAGCGGCGGGTTCACCTTGTAGACCGGGTTGTAGGACCGGACGAGCTCGTCTGTGAGGAGCAGGTGGTGCGGGGTGACCTCGGCCGTGACGTTCCAGCCCTTGGACTTGGCCCAGCGCACGATCTCCACGGATCCGGCGGTCGAGAGGTGGCAGATGTGCACCCGGGAGCCGACGTGGGCGGCGAGGAGGACATCGCGGGCGATGATCGACTCCTCGGCGACGGCGGGCCAGCCGCCGAGCCCGAGTTCGGCGGAGACGATGCCCTCGTTCATCTGGGCGCCCTCGGTGAGGCGGGGCTCCTGGGCGTGCTGGGCGACGACGCCGTCGAACGCCTTCACGTACTCCAGGGCCCGGCGCATGATCACCGCGTCGTCGACGCACTTGCCGTCGTCGGAGAAGACCCGCACTCCGGCGGCCGAGTCGTGCATCGCGCCGAGCTCGGCGAGCTGCTTGCCCTCCAGGCCGACGGTGACGGCCCCGATGGGCTGCACGTCGCAGTAGCCGGACTCCTTGCCCAGGCGCCAGACCTGCTCGACGACTCCCGCGGTGTCGGCGACCGGGAAGGTGTTGGCCATGGCGTGGACGGCGGTGAAGCCGCCGACCGCCGCGGCCTTGGTGCCGGTGAGGACGGTCTCGGAGTCCTCTCGGCCGGGCTCGCGCAGATGGGTGTGCAGGTCGACCAGGCCCGGCAGCAGGACCTGGCCCGCCGCCTCGACGACGGTGGCGTCCCCGGCCTCGATGCCGGTGCCGACCCGCTCGATGGTCTCGCCGTCGATGAGGACGTCGCCCGGCTCGCCGCCGAGGATCTTCGCACCGCGGATAAGGATCTTGCTCATGGTTACTTGGTCTCCTCGGTACGGGCGGAAGTGGCGGGGGCGGCGGAGCCGCCGAGCAGCAGGTACAGCACGGCCATGCGGATCGAGACGCCGTTGGCGACCTGCTCGACGACCGTGCAGCGGTCGGAGTCGGCGACCTCGGCGGTGATCTCCATGCCGCGGACCATCGGGCCGGGGTGCATGACGATGGCGTGGCCGGGCATCTTCGCCATCCGCTCGCCGTCCAGGCCGTAGCGGCGGGAGTACTCGCGCTCGGTCGGGAAGTACGCGGCGTTCATCCGTTCACGCTGCACACGCAGCATCATCACCGCGTCGGAGTCGGGCAGCACCTCGTCCAGGCTGTAGCTGACGTCACAGGGCCACTGTTCGACGCCGACCGGCACCAGGGTCGGCGGGGCCACCAGGGTGACGTGCGCGCCGAGCGTGGTGAGCAGATGGACGTTGGAGCGGGCGACCCGGCTGTGCAGGATGTCGCCGACGACGGTGATCCGGCGGCCTTCGAGGTCCCGGCCCAGTCCGCTGTCGGCGCCGACCAGCCGGCGGCGCATGGTGAACGCGTCCAGGAGCGCCTGGGTGGGGTGCTCGTGGGTGCCGTCGCCGGCGTTGACCACGGCGCCGTCGATCCAGCCGGAGGTGGCCAGCCGGTACGGGGCGCCCGAGGCGCCGTGCCGGATGACGACGGCGTCCGCGCCCATCGCCTCCAGGGTCAGGGCGGTGTCCTTGAGCGACTCGCCCTTGGAGACGGACGAACCCTTCGCGGAGAAGTTGATGACATCGGCGGAGAGGCGCTTGGCGGCGGCCTCGAAGGAGATGCGGGTACGGGTCGAGTCCTCGAAGAAGAGGTTGACGACCGTACGGCCGCGCAGGGTCGGGAGCTTCTTGATCGGCCGGTCCGCGACACGGGCCATTTCCTCGGCGGTGTCGAGGATCAGGACGGCGTCGTCGCGGGTGAGGTCGGCGGCCGAGATGAGGTGACGCTTCATCTGGGGGTTCTCCGGGTGGCTGGAGGGGGTTTCCCGGCATGCGGGCGTGCGGAAGCTGCCGTACGGCCCCACGGGCCGCACGGGAGGGGGGTGGGCTACTGCTCGCCCGCCGGGACGGCCTGCTGGACACCGAGCAGCACGGCGTCGCGGCCGTCCTCCTCGGCGAGCTGGACCTTGACCGTCTCCCGCAGCGACGTCGGGAGGTTCTTGCCGACGTAGTCGGCACGGATGGGGAGTTCGCGGTGACCGCGGTCGACGAGCACCGCGAGCTGCACGGCGCGGGGGCGGCCGATGTCGCCGAGCGCGTCGAGGGCGGCGCGGATCGTGCGGCCGGAGAAGAGCACGTCGTCGACCAGGACGACGAGGCTGCCCTCGATGCCCTCACCGGGGATCTCGGTACGCGCCAGCGCACGCGCCGGGCGCATCCGCAGGTCGTCGCGGTACATGGTGATGTCGAGCGATCCCACCGGCATCTTCCGGCCGGTGATCTCTTCGAGTTTGTCGGCCAGCCGGCGGGCGAGGAACACGCCTCGCGTCGGAATGCCGAGCAGCACCACATCGTCGGCGCCCTTGGCGCGTTCGACGATCTCGTGGGCGATACGGGTCAGGACACGGGCCATGTCGGGAGCCTCGAGAACGGGGCGTGCCGGATTGCCGGTGTCGTCGTGCTGTGCGTCCATAAGAAACGGACCTCCTTCTCCGCCTCACCGGACGGATCTTAAAGGACGTCGAAATTGCGTCATCCACGTTACCAGGGCTTGCACCGGGCCCTGGCGGCACCCCCGGGAGGTACCGGTCCGAACCCCTTCGGCTTGACGCAGCCAAGTAACGCTGCGTAACCTCACAGTGAGTTACCAGCCACGCGGCGGAGCCGCAGAATGTTCCAGCGTCCGGGGAGCCTTATGTCCAGCGAATACGCAAAACAGCTCGGGGCCAAGCTCCGCGCCATCCGCACCCAGCAGGGCCTCTCCCTCCACGGCGTGGAGGAGAAGTCGCAGGGCCGTTGGAAGGCCGTCGTGGTCGGTTCGTACGAGCGCGGCGACCGTGCCGTCACCGTGCAGCGCCTCGCCGAGCTGGCGGATTTCTACGGGGTCCCGGTGCAGGAGCTGCTGCCCGGTACGACTCCGGGCGGGGCCGCCGAGCCGCCGCCGAAGCTCGTCCTGGACCTGGAGCGCCTCGCCCATGTCCCGCCGGAGAAGGCCGGACCGCTGCAGCGCTACGCCGCGACGATCCAGAGCCAGCGCGGTGACTACAACGGCAAGGTGCTGTCGATCCGCCAGGACGACCTGCGCACGCTGGCCGTGATCTACGACCAGTCGCCGTCCGTGCTCACGGAGCAGCTGATCAGCTGGGGTGTGCTGGACGCCGACGCACGCCGCGCGGTCGCGCACGAGGAGGGCTGAGACACTCTCTCGGCCCAAAGGCCCTCCCCCAGGGAGCGGCCGCATTGCAGAAACGTATCGTCGGGTCGGCGGGGCCCTTACGGGAGCCCCGCCCGCCCGGCGTTCTCATTTGCCCGTCCGGCCTGCTGCGGCGTGGGCGGCAGAGACTTCCCCCAGGCCGGGGCGCCGAGGCTCCCCCGCCCTCCCACCGGGACGGGCCGGGACATGACGAAGGGCCCGCGGTCGGCAGACCGCGGGCCCTTCGTCGGCAGAACGCCGCCGGGGCTACTACTCCCGGCGGAGATTCGGCTTGAGGTCCTTGAAACGGGCCAGCAGACCGTTCACGAAGGACGGGGAGTCATCGGTGGAGAACTCCTTGGCGAGCTGGACCGCCTCGTCGATCACCACGGCGTCCGGGGTCTCGTCCAGCCAGATCAGCTCGTACGCACCGAGCCGCAGGATGTTCCGGTCGACGACCGGCATCCGGTCGAGCTCCCAGTCCACGGCGTAGGTGACGATGAGGTCGTCGATCCGCTCCGCGTACTGCGCGTAGCCCTCGACGAGCTCCATCGTGAATTCGCCGACCGGCGGCTGACGGTCGTCGGTCCGCGAGTGCCGAACCCAGTCCGCGAGGACCGTCTGCACGGACTCACCGCGCTGGTCGGCCTCGAAGAGGATCTGGAAGGCGCGCTTGCGGGCCTTGTTCCGGGCAGCCACGGTTAGCTGTTCACCCGGCCGAGGTAGTCGCCGGTGCGGGTGTCGACCTTGATCTTCTCGCCGGTGCTGATGAAGAGCGGCACGCCGATCTCGTAACCGGTCTCCAGGGTGGCGGGCTTGCTGCCACCGGTGGAACGGTCGCCCTGGACGCCCGGGTCGGTGTGCTGGATGGTCAGCTCGACCGCGGCCGGCAGCTCGACGTACAGCACCTCGCCCTCGTGCTGGGCGACGGAGGCGGTGAAGCCCTCGATCAGGAAGTTGGCGGCGTCGCCGACAGCCTTGCGGTCGACCATCAGCTGGTCGTAGGTGTTCATGTCCATGAAGACGAAGTACTCGCCGTCCATGTACGAGAACTGCATGTCTCGGCGGTCAATGGTGGCCGTCTCGACCTTCACACCGGCGTTGAACGTCTTGTCGACGACCTTGCCGGAGAGCACGTTCTTGAGCTTGGTGCGCACGAAGGCGGGGCCCTTGCCGGGCTTGACGTGCTGGAACTCGACGACGGACCAGAGCTGGCCTCCGTCGAGCTTGAGCACCAGGCCGTTCTTGAGGTCGTTCGTGGAAGCCACGGTTGCGGAATCTCCTGGACTGAAGCTGGTGGAACGGCCAAGGATGCGCGCTAGAGCGCGAGCAGCTCCTTGGTCGTAATGGTGAGTAGCTCGGGTCCGCCGTCCGCCTCGGGGCGCACGACGAGCGTGTCATCGATCCGGACACCGCCCCGGCCCGGGAGGTGGACCCCCGGTTCGACGGTGACCGGCACACAAGCGTCCAGTTTACCCATGGCCGTCGGTGCCAATTGCGGGTCCTCGTCGATTTCGAGCCCCACCCCGTGCCCGGTCCATGGCACGAGGCCCTCTCCATGGCCCGCGCGGTCCAGCAGATGACGCGACGCGTGGTCCACGTCGCGGTAGGCGGCTCCCGGGACCAGGGCTTCCCTTCCGGCCCGCTGAGCGGCGAAAACAAGGTCGTACAGCTCGATCTGCCAGTCCGCCGGACTGGTGCCGATGACGAAGGTGCGGCCGATCTCGCACCGGTAGCCGCGATAGCTCGCGCCCAGGCAGACGGAGAGGAAATCGCCTTCCTCGACCCGGCGGTCCGAGGGCCGGTGACGCCCCTGGCCGGAGTTCGGGCCGGTGGCGACGGAGGTCTCGAAGGCCGCGCCGTCCGCGCCGTGATCGACCAGCCGCCGCTCCAGCTCCAGGGCGAGGTGACGCTCGGTGCGGCCCACCAGGATCGATTCGAGGAGTTCGCCCAGGGCCTGGTCGGTGATCTCGGCGGCGATCCGCAGGCAGGCGATCTCCTCCTCGTCCTTGACGACGCGCAGCTGCTCCACCGTGAAACCCAGATCGGCCAGGTGCAGCCTCGGGGCGACCGAGCCCATGGCCCGGTGCCGGGAGACCGTCAGGTCGTGCTCCTCCACAGCGAGGGACTCCGCGCCCGTGGACACGGCCAGGTCGGCGGCGGCGACGACCGGGTCGCCGTCGGGCGTGGGCAGCACGGACAGCCGGAGCTCTTCGTCGGGCCGCCCGTGGGAGGGGTCGTTCGCCGGGGCGCGGGGGCAGAGCAGTACGTCCTCGCCGGGGCCGAGCAGCAGCACGGCGCCGGGAGGGGCTCCGCCCGCGAGGTAGCGGACATTGGCGGGGCGGGAGACCAGGGCTGCCGCGGATCCGACGGCGGCGCACCGGTCGCGGAGCAGCCCGCGTCGGACGGCGTACACCTCTGACATGCCCCGAGCGTACGAGCGGGGGCGGAGCTTCGCCCGGTCAGCGCATCCGACCGGGGGGCGGATCACCGGCGCCCTACCAGGCGGGCGGGCTGGCGAGGGAACGGGCCAGCACGTCGTCCAGGACCCGGGCAGTGGTCTCCACGTCGTACGTGGAGTTGTCGATGATCGGCAGGCCCGAGCCGTACCATCCGGCCATCCGGCCGTGGATCCGGGCGACCTCCTCGTCGGACAGGCGCCGGTTGCCACTGCGGGCGGCGTTGCGCTCCAGGACGATCTCCAGCCCGGGGAGCAGGACGACGGGGAGCAGCCCGGGGCCGACATGGCGCTTCCAGCCGCCGAGACCGACGACCGGCCGGTCGGGGAAGACCGCGTCGTCGAGGATGCAGGAGATGCCGTTGGCGAGGAAATTGCGGGCGGCGAACCCACAGGTACGGCGGGCGAGGCGGTACTGCGCCTCGGAGTGGTCGTTCCAGCCGGCCTGCGGATCGGCGAAGCCGGAGCAGACCCATTCCCGTACGTCGTCGAGCGAGACATGCGCCGTGGGGACGCGGCGGCGGGCGGCCCAGAGCTTGGCGACGGTGGTCTTTCCGGCGCCCGCGGGGCCGATCAGCAGCACGGCGAGCGTCGCCGCGCCGGTGCCGGGCCCGGCGGGGGGCGTGGGCAGCGCCACGGGGCCGCCGGGGGGCAGCTGGATGTGACCGGTGGTCTCCCGGGGAACGGGGGACGGCGCGTGCTGCGGCGCGGGAGCGTGCGGCGGGGCCGGGGCATGCGGTGGGGCGGGGGCGTGGTGCTGCGGGGCCGGGCCCGGCACACCCTGCCCCGGGCCGTGGCCGGGCGGCGGGGGTATCGGCGGCGGTCCCGGTGGAACGGGCCGGCCGGGGTGGCCGGGGTGCTGGGCCTGGTGCGTCCAGCCGGCAGGTCCGTTTCCGGATCCTTGGGGCGGCGGCAGCGGGGCCCCCACTGCGTGCTGCATCCGGTGCCACTCCGTCTCGTACAGGCAACTGGCGCTGATCGGACGGCCACCGTACCTTCCCGGGCCGTCACTGGGTGAACGGCCCGGGAACGTCCGAAGTGCCCGTCGGCGACGCCCGGATGAGACGGGTGTCAGTCCGTCAGTTCGTCGGCCAGGGCCCGCAGGGCGAGCCGGTAGGAACCGATGCCGAAACCGGCCACGGTCCCGGTGGCCACGGGCGCGACCACCGAGGTGTGGCGGAACTCCTCCCGCGCGTACGGATTCGAGATGTGCACCTCGATCAGCGGGGCGGTGCGCTGGGCCGCCGCGTCCCGCATTCCGTACGAGTAATGGGTGAAGGCACCCGGGTTGAGAACGACCGGAACCGAACCGTCCGCAGCCTCGTGGAGCCAGCGGATCAGCTCGCCCTCGTCATTCGTCTCCCGGACGTCGACGTCGAAGCCGAGCTCCTCGCCGAGTTTCCGGCAGGTGTCGACGAGTCCGGCGTAGGAGGTGGCGCCGTACACGTCGGGTTCGCGGGAGCCGAGCCGGCCGAGGTTGGGGCCGTTGAGCACGAAGACCCTGCGGGTCACGCGGAGACCTCCCCGTAGGCGGCGAGGAGAACGGCCGGGTCCGGGCCCTCCATGACGGTGGGCTTGCCCAGGCCGTCCAGGACGATGAAGCGCAGCAGGTCGCCGCGCGACTTCTTGTCGACCTTCATGTTCTCCAGCAGCCGGGGCCACTGGTCACCTCGGTAGGTGAGCGGCAGTCCGACCGACTCCAGCACGGTGCGGTGCCGGTCGGCCGTGGCGTCGTCGAGACGGCCGGCGAGGCGGCCCAGCTCGGCGGCGAAGACCAGACCGACCGAGACGGCCGCGCCGTGGCGCCACTTGTAGCGCTCGTTCTTCTCGATCGCGTGGGCCAGGGTGTGGCCGTAGTTGAGGATCTCGCGGAGTCCGGACTCCTTGAGGTCGCTGGAGACGACCTCGGCCTTGACCCGGATGGAGCGCTCGATCAGCTCGGCGGTGTGCGGGCCCGACGGTGTACGGGCGCCCTCGGGGTCGGCCTCGACGAGGTCGAGGATGGCCGGGTCGGCGATGAACCCGGCCTTGATGATCTCGGCCATGCCGGAGACGTAGTCGTTGACCGGCAGCGAGTCGAGCGCGGCGAGGTCGCACAGGACGCCGGCCGGCGGGTGGAACGCGCCGACGAGGTTCTTGCCCTCGGCGGTGTTGATGCCGGTCTTGCCGCCGACGGCCGCGTCGACCATGCCGAGCACGGTGGTGGGCACGGCGATCCAGCGCACTCCGCGCAGCCAGCTGGCGGCGACGAAACCGGCCACATCGGTGGTCGCGCCGCCGCCGACGCCGACGATGACGTCGGTGCGGGTGAAGCCGGTCTGGCCGAGCGCCTTCCAGCAGTAGGCGGCGACCTCGACGGTCTTGGCCTCCTCGGCGTTCGGCAGCTGGATCGCGATGGCCTCGTAGCCCTGGCCCGCGAGGTCCTGCCGGACCGCCTCACCCGTCTCGGCGAGCGCCTCGGGGTGCAGGACCGCGACGCGCTTGGCGCGGTCGCCGATGAGCTGGGGCAGTTCACCCAGAAGCTGCCGGCCGACCAGTACCTCGTACGGGTCGGAGCCCGCCGTACCGGCGACCTGGATGCGGGTGGGGCTCTGCTGCGTCATGCGTGTGTTCTCCACTCCGGAGGGTGCGGACTCCTCGCCCGCGCGCTCCGGCAGTTCCAGGGCGTCGATGATCGCCAGGGCGACCTCTTCGGGCGTGCGTTCGTCGGTGGCGACGACGGTGCTCGCGACCTCTTCGTACAGGTGGCGGCGGGCGTCCATCAGCTCGCGCCACTGGCGGCGCGGGTTGACCGCCAGCAGCGGGCGCGCGGTGTTCAGCCCGACGCGCCTGACCGCCTCGTCCACGTCCATCGAGAGATAGACGACGGTGTGGTCCGCGAGCAGTTCGCGGGTCGTCGCGTCGAGGACGGCGCCGCCGCCGAGGGAGAGGACACCGGCGTGCCCGGCGAGTGCCGTGTGCACGGCCTCCCGCTCCAGCGCGCGGAAGTGCTCCTCGCCCTCGTCGTAGAAGATCTCGGAGATCGGCTTGCCCGCTCCCGCCACGATGTCCGCGTCGGTGTCCCGGTAGGCGGTGCCGAGCCGTTCGGCGAGCAGTTCACCGACCGTGGACTTGCCGACGCCCATCGGGCCGACGAGGACGACCAGTGGGCCGCTCATCGGATCTGCAGGTGGTCGAGGTACGACTGCACATTGCGGTGGGTCTCGGGGACGCTGTCGCCGCCGAACTTCTCCGCGACCGCGTCGGCCAGGACCAGCGCGACCATCGCCTCGGCGACGATCCCGGCGGCCGGGACGGCACAGACATCGGAGCGCTGGTGGTGCGCCTTGGCCGCCTCGCCGGTGACCACATCGACCGTGGCGAGCGCGCGGGGGACGGTCGCGATGGGCTTCATCGCGGCGCGGACCCGCAGCAGCTCGCCGGTGGTCAGACCGCCCTCGGTGCCACCGGAGCGGCCGGAGGCGCGCTTGATGCCGTCCGCGGTGGCCAGGATCTCGTCGTGCGCCCGGGAGCCGGGCACCCGCGCGAGGTCGAAGCCGTCGCCGACCTCGACGCCCTTGATGGCCTGGATGCCCATGAGCGCCGCGGCGAGCCGGGCGTCGAGCCGGCGGTCCCAGTGCACGTGCGAGCCGAGGCCGACGGGGACCCCGTACGCGAGCACCTCGACGACGCCGCCCAGCGTGTCGCCGTCCTTGTGGGCCTGGTCGATCTCGGCGACCATCGCCTTGGACGCGTCGGCGTCCAGGCAGCGCACGGGGTCGGCGTCGAGCTTGTCCACGTCGGAGGGGCGCGGGTAGAGCCCGTAGGGCGCCTTGGCCGCGGCCAGCTCGACCACATGGCTGACGATCTCGATGCCCGCGGTCTCCTTGAGGTACGACCGGGCGACCGCGCCGAGCGCGACCCGGGCCGCGGTCTCCCGGGCACTGGCGCGCTCGAGGACCGGCCGGGCCTCGTCGAAGCCGTACTTCTGCATCCCGGCGAGGTCCGCGTGGCCGGGGCGGGGACGGGTCAGCGGGGCGTTGCGGGCCAGCGCGGCCAGCTCGTCGGGGTCGACCGGGTCGGCCGACATGACCTGCTCCCACTTGGGCCACTCGGTGTTGCCGACCATCACGGCGACCGGGGACCCCATCGTGAGCCCGTGCCGGACCCCGCCGAGGAAGGTGACCTCGTCCTTCTCGAACTTCATCCGCGCGCCGCGGCCGTAGCCCAGGCGTCTGCGGGCGAGCGCGTCCGCCACCATCTCCGTGGTGATCGGCACACCGGCGGGAAGACCCTCCAGCGTCGCCACCAGTGCGGGGCCGTGCGACTCCCCTGCGGTCAGCCAGCGCAACCTGCTCAACGGTGCTCCTCATGCTCGCGCCCTGAAACTGCGGCGGCGCGACCGGGTGCGCGGCCCTGGCCCGCCGCCCCCGATCCTCCCACGACCGGGGCGGCGAACCGGCCGCCGGTCCAGCAGACGGACGTTCCGGCCGCCCCGCGGGGAGCCTGCCGGAAGCCGGGCGGACTCCCCGCACGGCTCGGTCAGCGGGCCGCGAGCGCCGCTTCCCCGGCGCTCCGCATGGCGGCGAGAGGCCCCGGAGCGTGGCCGGTCATCTGCTCGACCTGGAGCACCGCCTGGTGCACCAGGAGATCCAGACCTCCGATGACCGCGCCCGCACGGGCGGTCCACGCGGAGGCGAGAGCGGTCGGCCAGGGCTCGTACAGCACATCGAACAGGGTGCCCGGCGCCTCCGGTACGGCGGTGGCGAGGCCGTCCGTGGTGCCCGTCGGGGTGGTGGCGATGACCAGCGGCTCGCGCAGCGCCCGCGCGCCTTCCGCCCAGTCGGCGATCCTGACGTCGACGCCGAGGCGCTCGCCCCAGGCGCGCATCTCGGCTCCGCGCTCGCGGCTGCGCACGAAGGCGGTGACCGGCCCGGCGCAGATCACGGCGAGCGCGGCGAGGGCCGAGGAGGCGGTGGCTCCGGCGCCCAGGACGGCCGCCGACCCGACCTTCTCGACACCGCGCTCACGCAGCGCCGCGATCATGCCAGGGATGTCGGTGTTGTCGCCGACGCGGCGGCCGTCCTGGGTGAACACGACCGTGTTGACCGCCTCGACCGAGGACGCCGTGTCACTGACGGAGTCCAGCAGGGGGATGACCGCCCGCTTGAGCGGCATGGTCAGCGAGAGCCCGGCCCAGGAGGAGTCCAGCCCCTCGATGAACCC
Source organism: Streptomyces sp. NPDC079020 (assembly GCF_044542225.1). Classification (NCBI taxonomy): domain Bacteria; kingdom Bacillati; phylum Actinomycetota; class Actinomycetes; order Kitasatosporales; family Streptomycetaceae; genus Streptomyces; species Streptomyces sp. NPDC079020. The sequence goes on along the minus strand of NZ_JBITUB010000010.1, from coordinate 282,019 downwards.
GGGCAGCCCCGCCTCGTCGACCTCGAAGCGGTCGTAGGACCAGTTCTCCAGGCCGAGTTCCGTGTACGCCGCCCGGTGCAGGGCGGGAGAGAGCGAGTGGGCGATCGGTGAGCCGAGTACGGCGGCCCGGTGGCGCCCGTCAGCCGAGGCCATGCAGTTCCTTGAACTTGTCGTTGAGCTTCTCGTGCTCCGCGGCCGTCTTGGTGAACTGGGTCTTCTTGCCGTCGAGCGAGATGAAGAACATCCACCCGTTGGAAGTGGGACTCAGCGTCGCGCGCAGGGCTTCGTCCCCGGGGTTGCTGATGGGGCCGGGCGGCAGACCCGCGTGGTAGTAGGTGTTGTAGGGATCCGGATTGGTCCGGATCTCCTTCGACGTAATCTTGATCTTGCTCTGCTTCTTGAGGTAATTGAACGCGGAATCGAACTCGATCTTTCCGTTCGACACCACATTGCCCGGCTCCAGGCGGTTGTAGACGACTTCGGCCATCTTGCGGAAGTCCTCGTGCGTGAGGCCCTCCGCCTGGACCATGCTGGCGACGGTGAGCACCTGCCACGGGTCGTCCAGCTTGTACTTCTTCGCGGCGCCTTCGAGGTCGAGCTCTTCATACTCCTCGTTGGCCCGCTTGACCATCCTCTTCAGCGCGTCCTCGGGCTTCGTCCCCTTGGCGACCGGGTAGGCGGCCGGGAAGAGGAAGCCCTCCAGCGGATCCTTGATGTCCGGGTCGTCATCGACCCAGTCCGGCAGCCCGAGACTCTCCGCCTTCGTCTTCGCGACATCGGCGGTCGAGCCCTCCTTCAGGCCGAGCCGCTCGTCGATCATCTCGTAGACCCTGGCGTTGCGGGTGCCCTCGGGGATGACCAGAGCGTTCTGGCTCTTCGGGTCCAGCATCAGTTCCAGCGCGCTGCTGGCCGACATCTCGTTCTTCAGGAGATAGACGCCCGCCTGGATGGACTTCCCCTTGGGGTTTCCGTTCTGGGCCGAGACGAAGGCGTCGACGGACTTGATGACGCCCTTCTTCTTCAGGATGTTCGCGATGTCGTAGCCGAGGGCTCCCTTGGGGATCTCCACCTCGACCGAACCGCTGCCGCTGCCCGCGAAGTCCGGTGCCTCGCCGAACTGCTTCTGCCAGAAGGAGTAGCCGACGTAGCCCACGCCCCCGAGGCCGCCGATCAGAACGGCGGAGACGACCAGACAGGCACAGCCGCTGCGGTTCTTCTTCTTGCCCTTGCCGCGGCGTTCGCTCCCGCCGCGGCCGCCCCGGCCTCCGGCGCGCCGCGACTCGCGGGGGTCGTCCTCGTACTCGTCATCGTCGTCGCCGGAGCCCCGGCCATCACGCGAGCCCCGGTCGTCGGACGCTTCCCGGCCGTCACGGGCGCCGGGCTCGTCCTCGCCGGTGAAGAACGGATGCGTCTCCTCCTGCGGGGCGTCCGGGTCCCAGTCGGGCGACTGCTGCTGCTCGGGCACGGCCTCGCGCCGGCCCGGGGGCTGCGGCGGCGGATACGCCTCGGGGGTGCCGTAGTAGTCCTGGGACTCGCCGTAGCCGCCGGGCTGCTGCTGGTACGGGTCCTGGGGCTGGGCCCCGTACGGCATCGCGGCCTGCTGGCCGGTGTCCCAGCCGCCGTTGTACTGCGGCTGCTGCTGGTGCTGCGGCTGCTGGGGCGCCTGGGGCTGGTGCGGCTGCTGCGCGTACGGATCCTGCTGCGCGGCGTACTGCTGGTGCTGCTGCGGCTGCTGCTGTTCCGGATGCTGCTGGTACGGCTGCTGCTGCTGTTCCGGATGCTGCTGGTACGGCTGCTGCTGCTGGTACGGCTGGTGCGGCTGCTGCTGGGCGTACGGGTCCTGCGGATAGGGCTGCTGCTGGCCGCCGTACTGGCTCTGGCCGTGGGCGGCCTCCTGGCCTCCCCATCCCTGGCCCCCGTACAACGGGTCCTCGGGATGCCACGGTTCGGAGCCGGGGCCCCGGCCATACTCAGTCATCGATCCCCTAGAGCCGCGAGACGACGCTCCGTCTCTTCGCTTCGCTGTGCGGTTTGTTCGAACACCGCCGCATCGCGCGGAACGTTACCGTATCGCGATCAGACAACCACTTCGACGCCCTCGCCAGGAGGATTGCCTGACGCCCGTTCGGACTCCAGAGCGTTCTGAAGGATCACCACAGCGGCAGCCTGGTCGATGACAGACCGGCCCTTCTTGGACTTCACGCCCGAGGCGCGCAGTCCCTGACTCGCCGTCACTGTGGTCATCCTCTCGTCCACGAGGCGCACCGGAACGGGTGCGACCGCGCGGGCGAACACCTGGGCGAAGGCCCGGACCTTGGCTGCCGCGGGGCCCTCGCCACCGCCGAGGGAGCGCGGCAGACCGATGATGACCTCGATCGGCTCGTACTCCTCGACGATCTGCCCGAGCCGCCGGTGGGCGGCCGGGACATCACGTCCCGGCACGGTCTCCACCGGCGTGGCGAGAATCCCGTCGGGGTCGCACGAGGCGACCCCGATCCGGGCGTCCCCGACGTCGACGGCGAGCCGGCGTCCACGGCGCATCTGCGTCATTTCGGGCGTCACGCCGTTTCTGTGACGAGGCGTTCGACAGCGGCGACGGCGTCACCGATGGCGTCCGGGTTCGTACCGCCGCCCTGGGCGACGTCCGGCTTGCCGCCGCCACCGCCACCGAGGGTCTTGGCGGCCGTACGGACGAGGTCGCCGGCCTTGAGACCGCGCTCGCGGGCGGCCTCGTTGGTGGCGATGACCGTCAGCGGGCGGCCGTTGGCGGTGGTGAACAGGGCCACGACGGCCGGACGGCCGCCCTGGATGCGGCCCCGGACGTCCAGGACGAGCTTGCGCAGATCGTCGGCCGACGTCCCGTCCGGCACCTGGCCGGTGACCAGGGCGACGCCACGTACGTCCTGGGCGGACTCGACGAGTCCGGCGGCGGCCTGGAGGACCTTCTCCGCGCGGAACCTCTCGATCTCCTTCTCGGCGTCCTTCAGCTTGCCGAGCATCGAGGAGATCTTCTCGGGCAGCTCCTCGGCGCGGCCCTTGACCAGCTCCTGGAGCTGGGCGACGACCGTGTGCTCCCTGGCGAGGAAGTTGTACGCGTCGACGCCGACGAGGGCCTCGATACGGCGCACGCCGGAGCCGATGGACGACTCGCCGAGCAGCTTCACCAGGCCCAGCTGGGCGGTGTTGTGGACGTGCGTACCGCCGCACAGCTCCTTGGAGAAGTCCCCGATGGTGACGACCCGGACGCGCTCGCCGTACTTCTCGCCGAACTCGGCGATGGCACCCTGCTTCTTGGCCTCGTCGATGGACATGACCTCGGCCTGGACGTCCAGTTCGCGGGAGAGCACCTCGTTGATCCGCTGCTCGACATCGGTCAGGACCGTGCCGGGTACGGCGGCGGGCGAACCGAAGTCGAAGCGGAAGCGGCCCGGCGAGTTCTCCGAACCGGCCTGGGCGGCCGTCGGGCCCAGGGCGTCGCGCAGCGCCTGGTGCGTGAGGTGCGTGGCGCTGTGGGCGCGGGCGATGGCGCGGCGGCGGGTGTTGTCGATGGCGGCGTAGGCGGAGGCCCCCACGGTCACCTCGCCGACCTGGACGACTCCCTTGTGCACATGCACGCCGGGGACCGGCTTCTGGACGTCGCGGACCTTGATGACGGCGCCCGTGTCCAGCCGGATCCGGCCCTGGTCGGCGAGCTGGCCGCCGCCCTCGGCGTAGAAGGGGGTGCGGTCGAGGACGACCTCGACCTCGTCGCCCTCGGTGGCCGCGGGCGAGGGCACACCGTCGACGAGGAGGCCGACGATGGTCGACTCCCCCTCGGTGCTGACGTAGCCGGTGAAATCGGTGGCGCCGGAGCTGTCGGCCACCTCGCGGTAGGCGGACAGGTCGGCGTGACCGGTCTTCTTGGCGCGGGCGTCGGCCTTGGCCTTGTCCCGCTGCTCCTGCATGAGGCGGCGGAAGCCGTCCTCGTCCACGGAGAGCCCCTGCTCGGCGGCCATCTCCAGGGTGAGGTCGATCGGGAAGCCCCAGGTGTCGTGGAGCAGGAACGCCTTGTCGCCGGCCAGCACCCGGCCACCGGCGGCCCTGGTCTCGGTGACGGCGGTCTCAAGGATGTTGGTGCCGCCCTTGAGGGCCTTGAGGAAGGCGGCCTCCTCGGCGAGGGCGACCGTCTCGATGCGCTTGCGGTCGGTGATCAGCTCCGGGTACTGGAGCCCCATGGTGTTGATCACGACGTCGACCAGCTCGCCCGCGACCGAGCCGGAGGCGCCCATCAGCCTCATGTTGCGGATGGCGCGGCGCATGATGCGGCGCAGCACATAGCCGCGGCCCTCGTTGCCGGGGGTGACACCGTCGCCGATGAGCATCACGGAGGTACGGATGTGGTCGGCGACCACGCGCAGCGAGACGTCGGTGCCCGGCTCGGCCCCGTAGCGCACGCCGGTCAGCTCGGTGGCCCTGTCCATGACCACGCGCAGGGTGTCGGTCTCGTACATGTTCTGTACGCCCTGAAGGATCATGGCGAGGCGTTCGAGGCCGAGACCCGTGTCGATGTTCTTCGACGGCAGGTCGCCGAGGATCGGGAAGTCCTCCTTGCCGTCACCGGCGCCCCGCTCGTACTGCATGAAGACCAGGTTCCAGATCTCCACGTACCGCTCGTCGTTGACGGCCGGGCCGCCCTCGACGCCGAACTCGGGGCCGCGGTCGTAGTTGATCTCGGAGCAGGGGCCGCAGGGGCCCGGGACGCCCATCGACCAGAAGTTGTCCTTCTTGCCGAGGCGCTGGATGCGCTCGGCCGGCACGCCGATCTTGTCGCGCCAGATCTGCTCGGCCTCGTCGTCGTCCAGATAGACCGTGATCCACAGCCGCTCGGGGTCGAGACCGAAGCCGCCCTCCGCCACGGGGCTCGTCAGAGCCTCCCAGGCGTAGCTGATGGCGCCTTCCTTGAAGTAGTCCCCGAAGGAGAAGTTGCCGCACATCTGGAAGAACGTGCCGTGCCGGGTGGTCTTGCCGACCTCTTCGATGTCCGGGGTACGGACACACTTCTGCACGCTGGTCACGCGCGGGGCGGGCGGCTTGACCTCGCCGAGGAAGTACGGCTTGAAGGGGACCATGCCCGCGGGGACGAGCAGCAGAGTCGGGTCGTCCGCGATGAGCGACGCCGAAGGGACAACGGCGTGACCGCGCTCCTCGAAGAAGCTCAGCCAGCGGCGGCGAATTTCAGCCGACTCCATCAGTGGTCCTCATTCCGGTTGTACGAGTTGTAGGGGAGCTTGCGGTAAACGGGTTCGGCGGACTCGACCGCGTAGTGCCGCCGGACGGGGAGTTCGGGGTCGACCGGCGCGTCCAGGCCCAGGGCGCCGCCCAGTTCGGCTTCGCGGCGGACCATGCCGTCGCGCACGTCGAGGGCGAAGTCCTTGAGCTTGTGGCCGGTCTCGATCGCCTTGTCGGCGGCCTGCGCCGCGAGGCTCTCGGGTGTCAGCTGCTTGAGCTTCCGGTTGACCTTGGTGGTGGCCCAGACACCGGCGGCTGCGCCGGCGGTGAACCAGAACGTACGGCGGAACATCGCAGCGTCAGTCCTTCTGTCCGCGGGAGCTTCGGCCGTTCCGCTTCCTGGCCCGCGCGGACGGCACGGTGCGGCCGACGATCACCGTGCGACGGGAGCGCCCGCGCTCCCGCTCCGGCTCCGGCTCGCCGGCCGTCCTGCGGCCGATCGCCTGCCGTACGCCGTAGCCGAACGCGGCGACCTTCACGAGCGGTCCGCCGAAGGTCGACGCGACGGTGGTGGAGAGCGCGGAGGCGTTGGAGGTGACCTCCTGGACGTCCGTCGCGATGGCGTCGACCTTGTCGAGCTGGGTCTGCGCGGAGCGCACGGTCGCGGAGGCGTCGGCGAGCAGCGGGACGGCCTGTTCGGTCACGTCCGCCACGAGTCTCGTGGTCGCCCTGAGCGTCTGGGCCAGCCTCACCAGCACCACGGCGAGGAACGAAACCAGGATCGCCCAGAAGACGGCCACCAGGATCCCGGCCACCTCTCCACCGGACACAGTGCACCGCTCTCTGCTTGTCGCTCGCCCCTGTCGGGACTTGTCTCCGCATCCGACGCCCGGCCGCTGTCAGCGCGGCCAATCGTCGTCCCACGACCCTATCGCGCCGGGCGTCACCACCCGTACCGCATAACTGTGCGGGGCGGGGAGTTGGCCTGGAGAGATTGTACGGAGAGCTTTCAAGCCAGTACTCTGCGTGTCTTATGCGACGCCTCCAGCGCCACTTCGCCACCTCCGACGAACCCGGGCCCCACCCCGACGCACGCGGGAACCTGCCGGCGGATCTGAACAGATTCGTGGGCCGCGACGCCGAGGTCGCCGAACTGTGCCGGCTCCTGGAGGAGTCCAGGCTCGTCACCATCGCGGGGGTGGCCGGGGCCGGGAAGACCCGGTGTGCCACCCGGGTCGCCGCCCTGCTGAAGAAACGGTACTGCGACGGTGTCTGGATCGCCGAGCTGTCCGCCATCCATGACCCCGGGCTGCTGGAACACGCCCTCATCGACGCGCTGGGCCTCACCGATCACACCGGCAGACCGCCCCGGGCCACCCTCGTCGAGCATCTGGCCCCCCGCCGGACGCTTCTGGTGATCGACGGCTTCGAGCACCTCATCGACGCCTGTGCCTCACTCGTACGGGAACTGCTCCGCCGGGCCCCGGGGCTCCAGGTGCTCGCGGCCGGCCGCCGCCCGCTCCAGCTGGACGGTGAACTGACGTTCCCGCTCGCGCCGATGAACGACGAGGACGCGGTGGAGCTGTTCACGGAACGGGCCCGTGCCGTACGGCCCGGGTTCCGGCCGACGGACGGGGAGGCGGCGGCCGCACGGGAGCTCTGCCGCCGGCTCGACGGGATTCCGCTCGCCCTGGAGCTGGCCGCCGGGCGGCTGCGGGCGCTCTCCGTCGATCAGGTGCTGGTGCGCCTGGACGACCGGTTCCGGCTGCTGACCGGCGGCAGCCGCTGCGCGCCGGCCCGCCATCAGACGCTGCGTACGGCCATCGGCTGGAGCCACGAGCTGTGCGCCCCCGAACAGCGGCTGCTGTGGGCCCGGCTCTCGGTGTTCGCCGGGCAGTTCGACCTGGAGGCCGCCGAGTACATCTGCGCCGGCCCCGACCTGCCCGCCGACTCGGTGCTGGACGTCCTGGACGAGCTGCTCGCGCAGTCGGTGGTCCTGCGGGAGGACTCCCCGGCGGGCACCCGCTACCGGCTGCTGGACACGGTGCGCGAGTACGGCGCCGAGTGGCTGGCGGCCACCGGTGACACCCGGCGGCTGCGGCGCAGGCACCGGGACTGGTTCCTGGGCCTGGTGACCTGGTGCGAGCTGGACTGGTTCAGCCCCCGGCAGGCCGAGGTGGCGGTCCGTATCGACAGTGAGCTGCCCAACCTCCGCCGGGCCATGGAGTATTCGATGGAGAGCCCGGAGGAGGTCCATCTGGCCCAGTACCTGGTGGGCACGCTCTGGTTCTACTGGGTGGGCTGCGGCCGCCTCTCGGAGGGCAGGCACTGGCTGGATCATGTGCTGGAGGGCGAGGCGGCACATGATCCCTCCCGGCTCAAGGCGCTGTGGGTCCTGGGCCACGTGGCGGTTCTCCAGGGGGACGCGATCGGCGCGGTCTCGGCGCTGCACGAGTGCCGGGAGGAGGCCGAACGGAGCGACGACGCCACGGCCATGGCCTACGCGGTGCACCGGACCGGCTGTCTGGCGATCGTCACGGACGACATGCCGCGCGCCGAGGAACTGCTGCGCGACGCGCTCGGCCGGTACCGGGAGATCGGTGAGCTGAACAGCAATGTGCTGATGGCCCAGGTCGAACTGGCCATGGCGGTGGCCTTCCGCGGCGATCTGGACAGCGCGGCCGCGCTCTGCGACGAGGTCAGGGAGATCTGCGAGGACCACGGGGAGCGGTGGGCCCTGGCCTACGCGCTGTACGTCCTGGCCTACGCGGCGCTGCGGCGGGGCGAGACGGGCCCGGCCCGGCGGATGCTCGGGGAGTCCCTGTCCATCGGCCACACCTTCAACGACCTGCTGGGCACCGTCCTCTCCCTGGAGCTGCTGGCCCTGGTCAACGCGGTCGAGGGCAACCCCGCGGAGGCCGCCGTGCTGCAGGGGGCGACGGAGCGGATCTGGCCGTCGGTGGGACTGCCCCTGTTCGGCTCGGTCCACTACGGCCGGCCGCAGGCGGAGTGCGAGGAGCTCGCGCGCCGGGAACTCGGGGACGCCGCCTACACGGCGGGGCTGTGCACCGGGCGCCGGCTGGATCCGGACGCGGCGGTGGCCCGGGCGCTGACCGGCGGGCCCCCGGAGGAGGCGGGCGCGCACGGGCTGAGCGCCGTACCGGTGCCCGGGGAAACGCGAAGGCCCGCCGCCTCCCGTACAACAGGGAGGGGCGGGCCGGAGCGCTGGTGAGAGCGGCTACGCCTGGATCAGCGGGCGTAGTACTCGACGACGAGCTGCTCGTCGCAGATCACCGGGATCTCCTTGCGGTTCGGGTCCCGGTCCAGGCGGAAGGCCAGGGCCTTCAGGTTCACCTGGAGGTAGCGCGGGGTCTCACCGTCGGTGTCGTAACCACCCTCGCGGGCCACCTGGAAGGGGACCTTGGAGCGGCTGCGCTCGCGGACCTGGACGATGTCGTCGGGGCGGACGCGGAACGACGGCTTGTCGACCTTGCCACCGTTGACCTCGATGTGACCGTGGACGACCATCTGACGGGCCTGGTAGATGGTACGGGCGATGCCCGAACGCAGGACCAGGGCGTCGAGGCGGCGCTCGAGCTCGACGACCAGCGCCTCGCCCGTCTTGCCTTCGGCCTTCTTGGCACGGTCGTAGGCGCGCGCCATCTGGCGCTCGCTGATGTCGTACTGCGCGCGCAGGCGCTGCTTCTCCAGCAGACGGACCTTGTAGTCCGAGTTCTGCTTGCGGCCACGGCCGTGCTCGCCCGGCGGGTACGGACGCGCTTCGAAGTACTTGACAGCCTTGGGCGTCAGGGCGATGCCGAGGGCACGCGACTTCTTGACCTTGGGACGCGACTGGTTAGGCACGTTCTCCAGACCTCCGTTGTAGGTTAGGTTAGGCTTACCTTACTCAAGGAGATCGCATGTCTCGCCCTGGGAACACCACTCACGTCACGGACAGCACAGACAGCGGCAGCGCACACGAAGGCGCTGCTACGACGGAAGGCCGATCTGATCGTGGTCAGCCGCGTCCCAGCGGGCTTGAAAACACTCGGATGCCGTCAGCAGCCGAGCGCACACGAACTCTCGTACAGAGTACCTGCTCCGCCGTACTGGTCGTACCCGGGCTCGATGTGGCCCGCCCCGAGCAGCTCGTCCCCGGCACCCGGAGCGTAGGACCCGAGGGCGATCTGTTCCTCGAATTCCCCGCGGATTCCCCCGCCGTACGGGCCGCGACCCACGCCCGGGGCGACGAGCTGACCGCGCGGCTGGAGATCACGGATGTCGCCCCGGTCTCCGTCCCGCACCGCATCCGCGGCCGCGCCCAGGTGTCCGGCCGGCTCTCCTGCGTACCCGGTCTCGCCGACGCCGGGCGGATGATGCTGCGGCTGGAGTTCGGGGAGGCGTACGTCGACGACCTCTGGGGGGCCGAGGACGTCGGGCAGGAGGACTTCCGGGACGCGGCGCCCGACCCGCTCGCCATCCACGAGGCGGAACTGCTCCAGCACCTGCACGCGGCCCACGGCGAACAGCTGCGGACACTGTGCGGACTGCTCGGCGGGCCCACCGCCCGCACCTGCTCCGACCATGGGCCCGCCGCCGTACCGGTCGCCCTCGACCGCTTCGGGCTGCGGATCCGCTTCGTCGAGGGCCGGGGCGCGTGCTTCGACGCCCGCTTCGAGTTCCCCGAGCCGGTGCGGGACGTCGGCGGACTGCGCCGGGCGATGCACACGCTCTTCGAGGCGGCGTCCCGTTAGGCCGTGACCTGGGGGCCGTCCGTGCCGGCCTCGGGACCGCCGCGCCCGAGCCGCTCGCGGACCCGGTCCGCCACGTCCGCGTACCGCGCCTCGGCGCCGTAGCGCGTGGGCGTGTAGTACCGCTTGTCGCGGACCGCGTCCGGGGCGTACTGCTGGGCGGCGATGCCGCCGGGGACGTCGTGCGGGTAGATGTACCCCTGGGCGTGGCCGAGCTTGGCCGCGCCCTTGTAGTGGCCGTCGCGCAGATGGGCCGGGACGGGCCCGGCGAGGCCCTTCCGCACGTCCTCCTGGGCGGCGGAGATCGCCAGGGTCGCCGCATTGGACTTGGGGGCCAGGGCCAGCGCGATCGTGGCATGGCTGAGGGTCAGCGCCGCCTCCGGGAAGCCGATCATCGCCACGGCCTGTGCCGCGGCCACCGCCGTCGGCAGGGCGGTCGGGTCGGCGAGCCCGATGTCCTCGCTGGCCGAGATCATCAGCCGCCGGGCGATGAACCGGGGGTCCTCCCCCGCCTCGATCATCCGCGCCAGATAGTGCAGCGCGGCGTCCACGTCGGAGCCGCGGATGGACTTGATGAGGGCACTGGCCACGTCGTAGTGCTGGTCGCCGTCCCGGTCGTACTTCACGGCGGCGCGGTCGACGGTCTCCTCGACCGTCCGCAGGCCGATCTCCGGTTCGTGTGTGGCGAGCGCCGCACCGGCGGCGGCCTCCAGCGCGGTGAGCGCCCGGCGGGCGTCGCCGCCCGCGATGCGCAGCAGATGCGCCTCGGCGTCCTCCTGGAGCGTCAGCGCGCCGCCGAGCCCGCGCTCGTCGCTCAGGGCCCGGCGCAGCAGGGCACGCAGATCCTCGTCGGTCAGCGGCTCCAGGGTGAGCAGCAGGGAGCGCGAGAGCAGCGGGGAGATGATCGAGAAATACGGATTCTCGGTGGTGGCGGCGATGAGGGTCACCCAGCGGTTCTCCACGGCCGGGAGCAGGGAGTCCTGCTGGGCCTTGGAGAAGCGGTGGATCTCGTCGAGGAAGAGGACGGTCTCCTTGCCGAAGCCGCCGGTGGCGCGGCGCGCGCCGTCGATGACGGCCCGGACCTCCTTGACCCCGGCGGTGATCGCGGAGAGTTCGACGAAGCGCTTGTTGGTGGCCTTGCTGACCACGTACGCCAGTGTCGTCTTGCCGGTGCCGGGCGGGCCCCAGAGGATCACCGAGGACGGGCCGGCGGGTCCGCCGCTCCCCTCGCCGACGAGGCGGCGCAGCGGGGAGCCCGGTCTGAGCAGATGCTGCTGGCCGACGACCTCGTCGAGGACACGGGGACGCATCCGGACAGCGAGGGGGCTGCTGGACGGGTCCTTCTCCTGGCGGTCTTCGGCTGCTGCGGTAAAGAGGTCGGGCTCCACGTTTCGAAGCCTATGCCACCGCACTGACAGCGCCGCCGGGGCTCCCGCCCGTCCGGCCCGCGCTGCCGGTGCGCCGGCGGTGTCCGGTCAGCTGGTCCAGAAGTCCCACCAGCGGGTCAGGATCAGCATGCCGATGATGCCGATCCAGAGCACCGGCGGCACCCAGTGGAATTCCGTCAGCCCGTTCCGCAGCCAGGCGGGGGCGGGCAGGACACGGTTCTTGATGTTGTGCGTGGTGACGTAGCAGAACATGAAGATCGTGGCGACCCAGGCCAGGCAGCACCACAGGCAGAGCGAGTTGATGTTGTAGAGCGACTGGTACTGGAGCCAGGTGCAGAAGCCGACACCGAACAGCGTGCCGGCGTTGAGGCCCAGCCAGAACCAGCCGCGGAAGCGTGCTCCGGCGAGCAGTCCCATGCCGATGCAGATCACCATGGCGTAGGTGACGAGCCCGAGCATCGGGTTGGGGAAGCCGAAGGCGGCCGCCTGCTCGCTCTTCATGATGTTGCCGCACGCGACCACCGGGTTGAGGCTGCAGCCGGGCGTGAAGCCCGGGTCCTCGAGCAGCTTGAACTTGTCGATCGTGATGATCCACGCGGCGAGCAGTCCGGCCGCTCCGGTGATCACCAGCAGCAGTGCGAACGCGCGCGTGCCGCCGATGGTCCTCTTCCCGCCGTCCTCTTCCTGGTGCGAGGAGGGATGATCTACCGCTGCAGTCGTCATATCGCCGTTCCATCAATGGGTAACCAGCCGGGCAAGGTCATTGTGCCGCACCACCGCACAGGTCAACCGTTCGATGAACATAAAGGTGTTCGGGGAGGAGGCGCCGGACCGCCGGAGGTCCCCGCCTCCGCCGGACGCCCGTCGGTCCGGCGGGCTCGCGGCGGACGCGGCGGACGCGGATCACCGGTGGCGTCGCGAAATCGACGCCACCCCACCGTATGAATTCGCGCGCACCGAGTTGACGACAGAGGGGCGCTGACGTGCTCCGCGACAGGCGGCGCCGCGCGGCCACCGGGCACGGACGCCGTGCGCCCCGGGTCAACAGCCCCCGGGGCACACGGCGTTCGGCTACTGGGCGAGCCGCTCGCGGACCGCCTCGACGACCTCGGCCAGCGGTACGGCGGTCTGCTCCCCGGACTCCATGTCCTTGAGCTGCACGACGCCCTCCGCCAGGTCACGTTCGCCCGCGACCATCGTGAAGCGCGCCCCCGAGCGGTTCGCGCTCTTCATCGCGCCCTTCAGACCCCGGCCGCCGAACGCGAAGTCGGCGGCGATGCCTGCCCTGCGCAGTCCGGTGACGACGCCGAACAGGGTCCGGCGGGCCTCCTCGCCGAGCGGGACGGCGTACACGCTGGTGGTGGCGGGGATGTCCAGCTCGATTCCCTCCGCCTCCAGCGCCAGCACCGTACGGTCCACGCCGAGCGCCCAGCCGACGGACGGGAGCGCGGGGCCGCCGATCATCTCGGACAGGCCGTCGTAGCGGCCACCGCCGCCGACCGCGGACTGCGAGCCCAGACCGTCGTGGACGAACTCGAAGGTGGTGCGGGTGTAGTAGTCGAGACCGCGGACGAGCTTCTCGTCGTCCTCGTACACGACCGAGGCGGCGTTCAGCAGTTCGCGCACCTCCTCGTGGTACGCCTTGCAGGCGTCGCACAGGTGGTCGCGCAGCTTCGGGGCGCCCACGAGCTGCTTCTGCACCTCGGCCCGCTTGTCGTCCAGGACGCGCAGCGGGTTGATCTCGATGCGGCGGCGGGTCTCCTCGTCGAGGTCGAGGTCGCGCAGGAAGCCCTGGAGCGCCTCGCGGTAGACGGGGCGGCACTCCTTGTCGCCGAGCGAGTTCAGCAGGATGCGGAACTCACGCAGGCCCAGCGAGCGGTAGGCCTGGTCGGCGAGGATGATCAGCTCGGCGTCCAGGACCGGGTCCTCGGCGCCGATGGCCTCGGCACCGACCTGCGAGAAGTGGCGGTAGCGGCCCTTCTGGGGGCGCTCGTACCGGTAGTACGAGCCGGAGTACCAGAGCTTGACCGGGAGGTTGCCGGCCTTGTGGAGGTTGGCCTCCAGCGCCGCGCGGAGCACCGAGGCGGTGCCCTCCGGGCGCAGCGCCAGCTCGGAGCCGCCCTTGGTGGTGAAGGTGTACATCTCCTTGGTGACGATGTCGGTGGACTCACCGACGCCGCGGGCGAAGAGATTCACGTCCTCGAAGCCGGGCGTCTCGATGTAGCCGTAGCCGGAGTTGCGCAGGGGCGCGGAGATGGCCTCGCGCACCGCGAGGTACTTCGCGGAGTCCGGCGGGGTCAGGTCGTACGTGCCCTTGGGGGCCTGAAAGGTGCTCACGGAAAGTCTCTCGTCACATTCCTCGTCGCGGCGCGTCCATACCGTGCAGATACGGATTGGAGGCGCGCTCGCGGCCGATGGTCGTCTGGGGGCCGTGGCCGGACAGCACCACGGTCGAGTCGTCGAGCGGCAGGCACACGCGGGCCAGCGATTCGAGCAGCTCGGCGTGGTCGCCGCCGGGCAGGTCGGTGCGTCCGACGGAGCCGGCGAAGAGCAGGTCGCCCGAGAAGAGGACCGGCGGTACGTCCGCGGCCTCGGGCATCCTGAACGTCACCGACCCCTTCGTATGGCCGGGCGCGTGCGAGACGCCGAGCTCCAGACCGGCCAGCTTCAGCAGCGCACCGTCGGTGAGCTCCTTGACGTCGTCCGGCTCCCCCACGGTCAGCTCGCCCATGAGAGGCATCCCGATGGAGCGGCCGAGGGCCTTCTCCGGGTCGCTCATCATGTACCGGTCCTCCGGGTGGATCCAGGCGGGGACGTCGTGGGCGCCGCACACCGGGACGACCGAGGCGACATGGTCGATGTGCCCATGGGTGAGCACGACGGCGACGGGCTTGAGCCGATGCTTCTTGAGCGCGTCCTCGACGCCCTGGGCGGCCTGGTGGCCCGGGTCGATGATCACGCACTCCTCGCCTGCGGCGGGGGCGACCAGGTAGCAATTGGTCCCCCAGGCCCCGGCGGGGAACCCGGCAATGAGCACGATCGTCCTTAATGTTCGTCCGGCGGAAGCGGCCGCAGCGAAGGATGCAGCAGATCAGAGCCTACCGGCGCTCCTCATTACACAGCTAACCCATATACCGTACGGGGCAGCCCAGGCCCGATGACACGACGTACAAGGAGATCAACCGGTGGTCAGCAGCGATCAGCGGCGGCGGCAGCTCGCCCGGGAGAAGTACGAGCGGCAGCAGCAGCGCCGGGAGGAAGCCCGCCGCAGGACCAGGCGTGTCACCGTGATCACCGCGTCCGCGGTGGCCGTGGCCGCGGTGGTCGGCGTGGGCGCGTACGTCGCGGCGGACAGTGGTGACGGCAAGGACGGCAAGAGCGACACCGCCGCGAGCCAGAGCCCGTCCGCCTCGCCCTCCGCGAGCGAGAGCGAGGCCCCCGAGCCCGCGATGAAGATCGACAAAAAGGCGAAGTACACGATGTCGCTCAGTACGAGCCAGGGCGACATCGCGTTCACGATGGACGCGGCGAAGACCCCGCACACCGCGAACTCGTTCAAGTCGCTCGCCGACAAGGGCTACTTCGACGGTACGAAGTGTCACCGGCTGACCACACAGGGCATTTACGTCCTCCAGTGCGGCGACCCCAAGGGCGACGGCACCGGCGGCCCCGGCTACACGCTTCCGGACGAGAACCTGACCGCGCTCGGCAAGGCCGGTGCGGACGGCACGGTGACGTTCCCCGCGGGCACGGTGGCGATGGCCAACACGGGCCAGCCGCACACCGGCGGCAGCCAGTTCTTCCTGGTCTACAAGGAGACCAGACTGCCGCCCACCTACACCCCGTTCGGGACCATCGACGGTGCCGGTCTGAAGGCCGTCCAGAAGGTCGGCGAGGCCGGTGTCGAGGGCGGTGCGGGTGACGGTGCGCCGAAGAAGGCCGTGAGCATCGAGAAGGCGTCCGTCGCCAAGGACTGACCGGCGGGGCGGCCGGGCTCTCCCGGCCGCCCCCGGGGCGGCCCCGGGGCACCGGAGAATTTCGGCCGCGCTGAGTGCGGACAGCCGGGCGGCCGGTCGCCTAGATTGGCGTTGTGCAGGGCGGGCGATGCCCGCCCCAGGAAACTGTGGACGATGCCCGGGGGGCGAACCCCCTCGCAGGCATCAGGTGGAGGAGGCGCTGTGAGCAGCGACCCGTGGGGCCGCGTCGATGAGACCGGCACCGTGTACGTGCGTACAGCCGATGGCGAGCAGGTCGTCGGATCGTGGCAGGCCGGTTCCCCCGAGGAGGCTCTGGCCTACTTCGAGCGCAAGTACGACGGCATTGTGGTCGAGATCGGCCTCCTCGAACGGCGGGTGAAGACCACCGACCTTTCGGCCAAGGACGCGACGACCGCGATCGAGCATTTGCGGCAACAGGTCGACGAGCACCACGCCGTCGGCGATCTCGACGCGCTCCGCAAGCGGCTGGACGCACTCGTGGCGACGGTCGACTCGCGGCGCGAGGAGCGCAAGGTCCAGAAGGCGAAGCAGACCGACGAGGCCAAGCACGCCAAGGAGGCGCTCGTCGCCGAGGCCGAGGAGCTGGCGCAGAGCGAGCAGTGGCGCTCCGCCGGCGAGCGGCTGCGGGCGCTGGTGGACACCTGGAAGGGGCTGCCCCGGCTGGACCGCAAGTCGGACGACGAGCTGTGGCACCGCTTCTCGCATGCCCGCTCGGCCTTCTCCAAGCGCCGCAAGGCCCACTTCGCCTCGCTGGACGCCCAGCGCGAGGAGGCCCGCAAGGCCAAGGAGAAGCTCGTCACCGAGGCCGAGTCGCTCTCGGGTTCCCAGGACTGGGTGACCACGGCGGCCCGTTACCGCGACCTGATGACGGAGTGGAAGGCCGCGGGCCGTGCGCAGCGCGAGTCCGAGGACGATCTGTGGAACCGTTTCCGGGGCGCGCAGGACGTCTTCTTCGCCGCCCGCAGCGAGGTGTTCGCCGAGCGGGACGCGGAGCAGGGCGAGAACCTCAAGCTCAAGGAGGAGCTCGCGGCCGAGGCCGAGAAGCTGGTGCCGGTGAAGGACCTGAAGGCGGCCAGGGCCGCTTTCCGTGCCGTCAACGAGCGCTGGGAGGCCATCGGCCACGTACCGCGTGACGCCCGCCCGAAGGTCGAGGGCCGGATGCACGCGGTGGAGCGGGCGCTCCAGGAGGCGGAGGAGTCCGAGTGGCGCCGGACGAACCCGGAGGCGCGGGCCCGCGCCGCCGGTCTCACCGGCCAGCTCCAGGACGCCGTGGACAAGCTCCGCACGCAGATCGACACCGCGCGTGCGGCGGGCAACAACGCCCGTGCGGACAAGCTGTCCAAGGAGCTCGAAGGCCGCCAGGCGCTGCTGGACCAGGCGCTGAAGGGGCTGGAGGAGTTCGGCGGCTAGGCCGGACCCGACCGTTGCTCCGGCACACGGAGAGGGGCTGCTGTACGTATCACGTACAGCAGCCCCTCTCCGTGTGCCGGGCCGGCCCGGATGTACCGGACCGGGCCCGGACGGGGGGCTACGGCCTGCGGGCGGAGGTGACCCGGTACACGTCGTAGACGCCCTCCACGCCGCGCACGGCCTTCAAGACGTGTCCCAGGTGCTTGGGGTCGCCCATCTCGAAGGTGAACCGGGAGGTGGCCACCCGGTCGCGGGAGGTCTGCACGGCCGCCGACAGGATGTTGACGTGCTGGTCGGACAGGACCCGGGTGACGTCGGAGAGCAGCCGGGACCGGTCCAGGGCCTCGACCTGGATGGCGACCAGGAAGACCGAGGACTGGGTGGGGGCCCACTCGACTTCGAGGATGCGCTCCGGCTGCTGCGACAGCGAGTCGACGTTGACGCAGTCGGCGCGGTGCACGGAGACGCCGCTGCCGCGGGTGACGAAGCCGATGATCGGGTCGCCGGGGACGGGTGTGCAGCAGCGGGCCAGTTTGACCCAGACGTCCTCGACGCCCTTGACCACGACACCGGGGTCGGCGTTGGCGCGGCGCTTGCTGCGGCCGCGGGAGGGCGGTGCGCTCTCGACGAGGTCCTCGTTGGCGGCGTCCTCCCCGCCGAGTGCCTGCACGAGCTTCTGCACGACGCCCGCGGCGGCGACATGGCCCTCGCCGATCGCCGCGTACAGCGACGAGATGTCGGGGTAGCGCATCTCGTGCGCGAGGGTGACCAGGGAGTCGCCGGTGAGGATGCGCTGGATCGGCAGGTTCTGCTTGCGCATCGCACGGGCGATGGAGTCCTTGCCCTGCTCGATCGCCTCGTCGCGGCGCTCCTTGGAGAACCAGGCGCGGATCTTGTTGCGGGCGCGGGGCGACTTGACGAAGCCCAGCCAGTCCCGCGAGGGCCCGGCACCGGCCGCCTTGGAGGTGAAGACCTCCACCAGGTCACCGTTGTCCAGGGTGGATTCGAGCGGTACGAGCCGCCCGTTGACCCGTGCCCCTATGGTCCGGTGGCCGACCTCCGTATGGACGGCGTACGCGAAGTCGACCGGTGTCGCACCCGCGGGAAGCGCTATGACATCGCCCTTGGGTGTGAAGACGAAGACCTCGTTGCGGGAGAGGTCGAAGCGCAGCGACTCCAGGAACTCGCTGGGGTCCTCGGTCTCCTTCTGCCAGTCCAGGAGCTGGCGCAGCCACGCCATGTCGTTGACGGTGTCCTGGCCGCGTCCGGTGTTCTTGGGGACGTCGGTGCGCACCTTGGAGGCGCCGGCGACGGCCTCCTGCTTGTACTTCCAGTGCGCGGCGATGCCGTACTCGGCGCGGCGGTGCATGTCGAACGTACGGATCTGGAGCTCGACGGGCTTGCCGCTGGGACCGATCACCGTGGTGTGCAGTGACTGGTACATGTTGAACTTGGGCATCGCGATGTAGTCCTTGAACCGTCCCGGTACCGGATTCCACCGGGCGTGGACGGTGCCGAGCGCCGCGTAGCAGTCGCGGACCGTGTCGACGAGGACCCTGATGCCCACCAGGTCGTAGATCTCGGCGAAGTCCCGGCCCCGCACGATCATCTTCTGGTAGACGCTGTAGTAATGCTTCGGCCGCCCGGTGACGGTGGCCTTGATCCGGGCGGCGCGCAGGTCGGACTGGACCTCGTCGGTCACTATGGCGAGGTATTCGTCGCGCTTGGGCGCCCGCTCGGCGACGAGGCGGACGATCTCGTCGTACATCTTGGGGTAGAGGATCGCGAAGGCGAGGTCCTCCAGCTCCCACTTGATGGTGTTCATGCCCAGGCGGTGGGCGAGCGGCGCGTAGATCTCCAGCGTCTCGCGGGCCTTCTTCTCCTGCTTCTCCCGCTTGAGATAGCGCATGGTGCGCATGTTGTGCAGCCGGTCGGCCAGCTTGATGACGAGGACCCTGGGGTCCTTCGCCATGGCCACGACCATCTTGCGTACGGTCTCGGCCTGCGCGGCCTCGCCGAACTTGACCTTGTCCAGCTTGGTGACGCCGTCGACGAGCAGAGCGACCTGGTCGCCGAAGTCGAGGCGCAGGGTGTCCAGGCCGTACTCGGTGTCCTCGACGGTGTCGTGCAGCAGGCCCGCCATCAGGGTGGCCGGATCCATGCCCAGCTCGGCCAGGATCGTCGTCACGGCCAGCGGATGCGTGATGTACGGGTCGCCGCTCTTGCGCTTCTGGCCGCGGTGCCAGCGTTCGGCGACCTGGTAGGCCCGCTCGATCTGGCGCAGCGTGGCGGTCTCGATCTTGGGGTCATTGCCGCGGACGGTGCGCAGCAGCGGTTCGAGGACCGGGTTGTACGGGCTGGAGCGCTGCACGCCCAGTCGGGCGAGGCGGGCCCGGACGCGGTTGGAGGACCCGCCCGAGCGGGACGCCGAACCGGCCGGGGCCGGGGGCTTCGCGGCGGACCTGGCCGGGGCCTTGGACGCGGGCTCGGCGGGTGCCGGGGCGGCGGGGGCGGCAGCGGGCCTCGCGGACGCCTGGGCCGGGCTCGCCGGGCGTGCGGGCCCGGCGGGCTTCGCGGGAGCGGCGGAGGCGGGAGCGGGGGCCTGCGGGGAGCTGCCGGACGGCTCGCGCGGCGCGGGCTCCGGCGCACCCGAGGGCTTGGCCTTCTCGGGCGTTGCGGGGGCCGCCGCGGGCTTTTCGGGCTGCGGGGCGGCGGCTGGCTGGGCCTCGTCTGGCAAGAGTGCTCCTCGTGCGGATCCGGGGTACCCGGAAACCCATGGTATCGACCCCCCGGCCGGACCTCGCCCGGGGACCGCGGGAGCCCCTGTCAACGCGGAACGGGCACCCGGTGTTCCCGGGTGCCCGTTCCCTTCGCGCGTGGGGCGTGCGAGCGCCGCTGCGCGGGGTTCAGACGGTGATCAGTGCCTCTATCGGCGCGCCCCGCAGCGCGGGCTCCAGGCGGGTCCGGCCGGAGAGGAAACCGAGCTCCATGAGGACCGAGACACCCACGACCTGGGCGCCGGCCCGCCGGATCAGCTCCAGGGAGGCCTCGGCGGTGCCGCCGGTGGCGAGGACATCGTCGATGACCATGATCCGGTCGTCCGCGGTGAGGTCCTCGGCGTGGATCTCGATCTCCGCGCTGCCGTACTCCAGCTCGTAGGACTGCCGGAGCGTGGCTCCGGGCAGCTTCCCGGCCTTGCGGACGGGTACGAAGCCGAGCCCGGCCCGGACCGCGACGGGGGCGGCCAGGATGAAGCCGCGCGCCTCCAGCCCGACGATCTTCGTGGCGCCGTGCCGGACGCACAGCTCCGCGAGGGCGTCGGTCAGCGCCGTGAAGGCGACCGGGTCCGCGAGCAGCGGGGTGATGTCCTTGAAGACCACACCGGGCTTCGGATAGTCCGCCACGTCACGGATGCGGCTGAGCAGCAGTTCCCGGGTCGATGCGGTGGTGCTGGTCATCATCGCTTCCCCGGAGTCCGGCCGTGGCCCCTGGGCTGCCGGGGCCGGCCCACGGTGGCACCGGCGGTCTCGGCGTCCTCGGGGAAGGAGTCCTGCGGCTCGTCGTCGCGCTCGTCGTCGTAGGCGGACTCGCCCCTGGCGGCGGCCGCCGCGCGCTTGGCGAGGATCCGCTTCTTGAGCGCCTTCATCTGCGGATCGCGTTCCTTGAGGTCGGCGACGAGCGGAGTGGCGATGAAGATCGAGGAGTACGCACCGGCGGCGAGACCGACGAACAGCGACAGCGAGATGTCGTTCAGCATGCCCGCACCGAGGACACCGCCGCCGATGAACAGCAGACCGGCGACCGGCAGCAGCGCCACCACGGTGGTGTTGATGGAACGGACCAGCGTGCTGTTGATCGACCGGTTGGCGATCTCGCTGTAGGTGAAGCGGGTCTGCTTGGTGATCCCCTTCTGGCCCTCCTTGAGGCTGTCGAAGACGACGACCGTGTCGTAGAGGGAGTAACCGAGGATGGTCAGCAGACCGATCACGGTGCCCGGGGTGACCTCGAAGCCGACCAGCGCGTAGACACCGACCGTGATGGTGATGTCGTGGATCAGGGCGACGAGGGCCGCGATGGCCATCCGCCACTCGAAGGCGATGGCCAGGTAGACCACCACGAGGACCATGAAGATCCCGAGGCCCATCCAGGCCTTGTTGGCGATCTGCTCACCCCAGCTGGGGCCGACCAGGTCCGCGTTGATCTTCTCCGCCGGGACCCCGAGGTCCTGGGAGAGCTGCGTCTTGATCGCGTCGGCCCTGGCCGTGTCGACCTCGGTGATCTGGATGCGCAGACCGCCGTTGCCCAGCTCCTGGACGATCGCCTCGTGGCCGGAGGCCTCCACCGCGGCCTCGTGGGCCTGGGAGGACGAGATCTTGGCCTTGACGTCGGTCGTGAAGACCGCGCCGCCCTTGAACTCGATGCCCATGTTGAGGCCGCTGACCGCCAGGCCGAGGATGGCCGTGATGGTGATCAGTATCGAGACGCCGTACCAGATCTTGCGGTTGCCGATGAAGTCGTAACCGACCTCGCCGCGGTAGAGCCGGGCGCCCAGATTGCCGAGTCGCGACATCTCACGCCTCCTTCGGGTCGGTGGAAGCGTTGGCACGGCGCGAGCGGCGGAGCGGCGGCTTCGCGCCGAGCCGCTTCGGGTCCAGCCCGGACCAGGAGTGGCCGCTGGAGAAGAACTTCGTCCGGCCCATCAGCGTCATGACGGGCTTGGTGAACAGGAACACCACGACGACGTCGAGCAGGGTGGTCAGGCCGAGCGTGAACGCGAAGCCCTGGACCTTGCCGACGGTGACGAGGAAGAGCACCGCCGCGGCCAGGAACGACACGAAGTCGGAGACCAGGATGGTGCGCCGGGCGCGCGGCCAGGCCCGCTCGATGGCCGGGCGGAGCGTCCGGCCCTCGCGGATCTCGTCACGTACACGTTCGAAGTACACGATGAACGAGTCCGCCGTGATACCGATCGCGACGATCGCACCACAGACGGCCGGCAGGTTCAGCGCGAAGCCGATGGCCGGGCCGAGCAGAGCCATGATCGTGTACGTCAGGATGCCGGAGACCAGGAGGCTGAGGAGCGCGATGAACGCGAGCCCGCGGTAGTAGGCCACCAGGTAGATGACGACGAGCGCCAGACCGATGGCACCGGCGATCAGACCGGCCTGGAGCTGCTCGCCACCGAGCGCGGCGGTCACCGTGGTGACGCTCGCCTCGTCGAAGGTGAGGGGGAGCGCGCCGTACGACAGGATGTTGCCGAGGTCCTCGGCGGACTGCTGGTCGAAGCTGCCGGAGATCTGGGCGTTCGCGCTGAGCGCCGTCCGCACGGAGGGCGCGGAGACGACCTCTCCGTCGAGGACGATCGCGAACTGGTTCATCGGCGGCTGCTGCTGCGAGAGCCGCGAGGTGATCTTCTGGAACTTCTTGGCGCCGCCGGAGGTGAACTCCATCGACACGATCCACTCGCCGGTGGTCTGGTCGATGGCGCCCTGGGCGTCGTCGACGTCGCTGCCGGAGACCTCGGCCGGGCCGAGCACGTACTTCTCGTACTGACCGGGGGTGTTCGAGCCGCAGGCGACGATGGAGTCGGTGGGCTTGGCGTCCTTGCCGGCTTCCGAGCGCTGCTTCGGGTCGCTGCAGTCGAGCTTGACGAACTCTTCCTGGAGCTTGGCCGCCGCGGGGTCGACGGACGGCGTCGCGGACGCGTCGGGCGACTTCTTCGAGGACTTCGGCTTCGAGGAGTCGGTGGCGCTCGGGGTGGGGTCCTTCTTCAGGGCTCCGGTGACCGCGCGTCCCTGGGTGGTGGCGCTCGCCGACGGCGAGCCGGAGGAGGTGGCCTCGTCACCCTTGGCCTTGTCCCCGGCCTTGGCGGACTCCTCCGCGCTCGGCGTGGCACTGCCCGTGGGCTTCGGGCTGCCCGTGGGCTCCGGCTGCCCGGGGCCGCCGGCCTGGACGGTCAGAACGGGCCGGAAGTAGAGCTGGGCGGTGGTACCGACCTGCTCCCGGGCCTGCTCGGAGTCCGTCCCCTTGGGGATGTTGACGATGATGTTCTTCTCGCCCTGGGTCTGAACCTCGGCCTCGGAGACACCCAGACCGTTGACCCGTCGCTCGATGATGCCGACCGCGGTGTTCATATTGGTCGGATTGATCGCGTCGGGTTTGCCGGGCTGGCTCTTCGCCTCAAGCGTGATCGAGGTCCCGCCCGCCAGGTCGATACCCAGCCGGGGCGTGGTGTGACCGGACAGGAACATCCCGCCGGTGAGCGCGACCATGGCGATCAGGATCAGAACCAGGGCACGCCCCGGCCTGCTCTGACCACCGGCCGGCCCGCGGCCCTTCTTCGGTGCTGCCACCTTCTCGTTTCTCCCTGTCCAACCGCCCCGCGCCGGGTACACGCCCGAGCGGCCACGAAGTGTTGTGGGGACCCGCCCCCGCAGAAAACCGCACGGCCCGGGGGACGCCGCGCACCGATGGGCGTGGCGTCCCCGAATCGTGAACTACTTCGCGTCGGCCTCGCCGTCGGCCTTGCCGCCCTTGGAGTCCTTGGCGTCCTTGGCCGCGACGTCCTCGGTGTCCGCCGGCTCGGCGTCCTCGTCCTCGTCCTTCTTGACCAGGTCGATCTTCGCGTCGTCGTCGCCGGTGAGCGAGGAGGCGTCGTCGGGCACGACCGCGCCGTCGACCTTGAGGTCGTCGTCGCCGTGGACGATGCGGTTGTACTCCTCGTCGTCGAGGACGGCACCGATCGAGTTCTTGGCGTAGACGGCGTGGACGCCGGGGGCGACCTCAAGGAGAACCGTGTCGTCGTGCACCTCCTTGACGGTGGCGTACATGCCTCCGATCGTCCGGACGCCGGTGCCGGGCTGCATGTCGTTGCGCATCTGCGCAGCCGCCGCCTGCTTCTTCTTGGCGGACCGGGTCATCAGGAACATGGCCCCGATGAGCACGATGAAGGGGAGGAGAGTCACGATATTCACGGGACGGAAATTCCTTCGCACGACCGCGCTGGAATGCGGCCTGTATATACGGGGGTGGGTACACCGACCTTTAAGGGCGGCATCGGCGGAGTCTAAGCGAGTCCGCATCGATGGAACAACGCCCAGCATCGCACCGTGGTTCCGCTACGGGTCAACCTGTGACGCATCACGCCCCGAACAGACCCTGTTGTCCCTTTCCGCCGTGCTGCGGAGGTACGAGGCCGAGGTGGGCCCAGGCCGCGGGGGTGGCGACCCGCCCGCGCGGCGTCCTGGCCAGCAGTCCTTCCCGTACGAGGAAGGGCTCGGCGACCTCCTCGACCGTCTCGCGCTCCTCCCCCACGGCGACCGCGAGGGTGGACAGGCCGACCGGTCCGCCGCCGAAGAGTTTCAGCAGGGCGCCGAGGACCGCCCGGTCCAGCCGGTCGAGGCCGCGGGCGTCAACCTCGTACACCTTGAGCGCCGCGGCGGCGATCTCCCGGTCGACCGTGCCGTCGGCCTTGACCTGGGCGTAGTCCCGGACACGGCGCAGCAGCCGGTTGGCGATACGGGGGGTGCCCCGGGAGCGTCCGGCGATCTCGGCGGCGCCGTCCGCGTCGATACCGACATCCAGCAGCCGGGCCGAGCGGTGGATCACTCGTTCCAGTTCGGCGGGGGCGTAGAACTCCATGTGCCCGGTGAAGCCGAAGCGGTCGCGCAGCGGGGGCGGCAGCAGACCGGCCCGGGTGGTGGCGCCGACGAGAGTGAACGGCGGAAGTTCGAGCGGGATCGCGGTGGCGCCGGGGCCCTTGCCGACGATGACGTCGACCCGGAAGTCCTCCATCGCCATGTAGAGCATCTCCTCGGCGGGCCGCGACATCCGGTGGATCTCGTCGAGGAAGAGGACCTCGCCCTCCTGGAGGGAGGAGAGGATCGCCGCGAGGTCGCCCGCGTGCTGGATGGCGGGTCCCGAGGTGATCCTGATCGGGGCGTTCATCTCGGCCGCGATGATCATGGACAGAGTGGTCTTGCCGAGCCCGGGGGCACCGGAGAGCAGGACGTGGTCGGCGGTGGCGCCGCGGGCGCGGGCCGCCTTGAGGACCAGGTCGAGCTGTTCGCGGACCTTCTCCTGGCCGACGAACTCCTCCAGGTCCTTCGGGCGCAGGGCCGCTTCGACCGCGGTGTCCTCGCCGTCCGCGCCGGCGTCGACCAGCCGGTCGTCGAACTGCGGCACCGGCCGCTCGTCGGTGTCGGGTCCGGTCTCGTCCCAGTTCATTCGGTCAGTCCCGCCTCGGGTGTTTCGGTGCCGGTCAGCGTGCGCGGTTGAGAGTCTGCAGGGCGGCGCGCAGCAGCTGCGGCACGGGGGGCTGAACGCCTTCGGCGACGGCGGCCTCGGCCTGCGGGGCCACGGCGGAGACCGCCTCGTCCGCCTCGCGGGTCGCGTAGCCGAGCCCGATCAGCGCGGCCTGCAGCTGGTCGCGCCAGGCCGGGGTGACGGGGGTGCCGATGCCCTGCTGGCCGATGTGGGCGCCGACGGGCTCGCCGAGCCGGTCCTTCAGCTCCAGCAGGAGCTTCTGGGCCCCCTTCTTGCCGATGCCCGAGACGGCGGTGAGCGCCTTCTCGTCGCCGGTGGAGACCGCCAGGCGCAGCGCGTCCGGGCTGTGGGTGGCGAGCATGGCCTGGGCCAGCCGGGGGCCGACGCCGCTGGCGGTCTGGAGCAGCTCGAAGACCCGGCGCTCGTCGTCGTCGGCGAAGCCGTAGAGCGTGAGCGAGTCCTCCCGTACGACGAGGGAGGTGGCGAGCCTGGCCTCCTTGCCGATGCGCAGATCCGTGAGGGTGCCCGGGGCGCACTGGACGGCCATGCCGATCCCGCCGACCTCGATCACGGCCGTGGTCGGGGTGACGGCGGCCACCGGGCCGGAGACGAAGGCGATCATGCGGTACGGCCTTTCAGCGTGCGATGGGCGGCGACTGCCTGCTGGAGTCGGTTCTGGGCGGGTGCGCGCCAGATGTGGCAGATGGCGAGCGCGAGGGCGTCGGCGGCGTCGGCGGGCTTGGGCGGCGCGTCCAGCCGGAGCAGCCGGGTCACCATGGCGCCGACCTGTGCCTTGTCCGCGCGGCCCGAACCGGTGACGGCTGCCTTGACCTCGCTGGGGGTGTGCAGGGCGACGGGGATGCCGCGCCGGGAGGCGCAGAGCATGGCGACCGCGCTGGCCTGGGCGGTGCCCATCACCGTACGGACGTTGTGCTGGGAGAACACCCGCTCCACGGCGACGAACTGGGGGCGGTGTTCGTCGAGCCACTGCTCGATGCCCCGCTCGATGTCGACCAGCCGGTGCCCCAGTTCGGCGTCGGAGGCGGTGCGGACGACGCCGACGCCGATCATGGTCAGCGGGCGGCCCGCGACGCCTTCGACGACACCGACACCGCACCGGGTCAGCCCCGGGTCCACGCCGAGTACCCGCATGGAGCCCCCCTGTCCTCACCACTCGGTCAACTGTTCTGGCAGGCTATCGGCTCGCACCGACAATGCGACGGGCCGACGGGGTGTGTCCCCGTCGGCCCGTGCGCGGAAGCCGTTCGCCGATCGCGCCTCAGGCGTCGACCTTCTCCATGACCTCGTCGGACACGTCGAAGTTCGCGAAGACGTTCTGCACGTCGTCGCTGTCCTCCAGCGCGTCGATGAGCTTGAAGATCTTGCGCGCGCCCTCTTCGTCGAGGTCGACCTGCATGGTGGGCAGGAAGTTGGCCTCGGCGGAGTCGTAGTCGATGCCGGCCTCCTGGAGCGCGGTACGGACCGCGACCATGTCGGTGGCCTCGCTGACGACCTCGAAGGTCTCACCGAGGTCGTTGACCTCCTCGGCGCCCGCGTCGAGCACCGCTCCGAGGACGTCGTCCTCGGACAGCTCGCCCTTGGGGACGATGACGACGCCCTTGCGGTTGAAGAGGTACGAGACGGAGCCCGGGTCGGCCATCGAGCCGCCGTTGCGGGTCATCGCGACACGTACGTCGGAGGCGGCACGGTTGCGGTTGTCGGTGAGGCACTCGATGAGCACCGCGACACCGTTGGGGCCGTAGCCTTCGTACATGATCGTCTCGTAGTCGGCGCCGCCCGCTTCGAGACCGCCTCCGCGCTTGACCGCGGAGTCGATGTTCTTGTTCGGGACGGAGCTCTTCTTCGCCTTCTGGATGGCGTCGACGAGCGTCGGGTTGCCCTCGGGATCCACGCCGCCGGAACGCGCCGCGACCTCGATGTTCTTGATCAGCTTCGCGAAGAGCTTGCCGCGCTTGGCGTCAATCACGGCCTTCTTGTGCTTCGTCGTAGCCCATTTAGAGTGGCCGGACATCTGCCTTCTCCTTCGCGTCACCAAAATCGATCCGAACCCGAGAGATCCTACCGGGATCCGGTCAGCCGACTGCGCGCACCATGTCGACGAAGAGCGCGTGAACGCGGTGATCTCCGGTCAGTTCCGGGTGGAACGACGTGGCAAGGGCGTTTCCCTGCCGTACGGCGACAATATGGCCACCGTGCACGGCGAGGACATCGGCCGCGGGCCCGATGGATTCGACCCAGGGTGCCCGGATGAAAACACCCTCGACCGGGCCGCCCGCTATTCCGTCGACCTCGACGGCGGCCTCGAAGGACTCGTTCTGCCGCCCGAAGGCGTTGCGGCGCACGATCATGTCGATGCCGCCGACGGTCTCCTGGCCCGACCGGGGGTCGAGGATCTTGTCGGCGAGCAGGATCATTCCGGCGCAGGTGCCGTAGACCGGCATCCCGGCCCGTACCCGCTCACGCAGGGGTTCCAGCATGCCGAACAGGACGGCGAGCTTGGACATGGTGGTGGATTCGCCGCCGGGTATGACGAGGCCGTCGACCTCGGCGAGCTCTTCGGGGCGCCGGACCGGCCTGGCCAGGGCATCGGCCGAGGCCAGGGCGATCAGGTGCTCCCGTACGTCGCCCTGGAGAGCCAGGACTCCGATCACAGGGGTGTCGCTCATCGGTGGTTACCAGCCACGGTTCGCGTAGCGCTCGGCCTCGGGCAGCGTGTCGCAGTTGATGCCGACCATGGCCTCGCCCAGGTTGCGGGAGGCGTCCGCGATGACCTTCGGGTCGTCGTAGAAGGTGGTGGCCTTGACGATGGCGGCCGCGCGCTTGGCGGGGTCGCCGGACTTGAAGATGCCGGAGCCGACGAAGACGCCCTCGGCACCGAGCTGACGCATCAGAGCGGCGTCGGCGGGGGTGGCCACGCCACCGGCGGAGAACAGGACGACGGGCAGCTTGCCGAGCTCGGCGACCTCCTTGACCAGCTCGTACGGGGCGCGCAGCTCCTTCGCGGCGGCGTACAGCTCGTTGTTGTCGTAGCCGCGCAGCCGGGCGATCTCGTTCTTGATCTGGCGCAGGTGGCGGACGGCCTCGACGACGTTGCCGGTGCCGGCCTCGCCCTTGGAGCGGATCATCGCCGCGCCCTCGGCGATCCGGCGCAGAGCCTCGCCGAGGTTGGTGGCGCCGCAGACGAAGGGGGTGGTGAAGGCGAACTTGTCGCTGTGGTTGACCTCGTCGGCCGGGGTGAGGACCTCGGACTCGTCGATGTAGTCGACACCCAGGGACTGGAGGACCTGGGCCTCGACGAAGTGGCCGATGCGGGACTTGGCCATGACGGGGATGGAGACGGCCGCGATGATCTCCTCGATCATGTTGGGGTCGGACATCCGGGCCACTCCGCCGTCCTTGCGGATGTCGGCGGGCACCCGCTCCAGGGCCATGACGGCCACGGCGCCCGCGTCCTCGGCGATCTTCGCCTGCTCGGCGTCGACGACGTCCATGATCACGCCGCCCTTGAGCTGCTCGGCCATGCCGCGCTTGACGCGGGCGGTGCCGGTGGCGGGGGACTCGGCGGACTGCGGGGTACTGGGAAGCGTGGACACGGAACCTCACTCGGTGAAAAGACGCTGGTTTCTACAGCACCGAGCAAACGCTCCGGGACCAGTCCACAGCAAGGGCCAATGAACAGCCCGTGGCCCGTTTTCCCGCCGCGTACAGTCACCCTTCCGCGCGGGGCCCGGCCTTGACGGCGGTCCTGACGGCGCGGTGCCGGTGGCGTCGCCGTTCAGGTCCCCGGGCGGTCCGCGAGGGCCACCGGCGGCGCGTCGTCCATCTCGAAGGCGAGCGGGAACGGCGCGTGCCCGGCCAGCCGGAAGAGCCGTACCGTACGGTGCCTGCGCAGGGCGCGGGCCGCCCGCACGGCGTCGTTGTGGAAGCGCCTTGCCATCGGCACCCGGCGCACGGCGGCGGCCAGTTCGGTGGCGGCCTCCTCGCCGCCGGGGATCTCCTTCACCGTCTCGACCTGGGCCGGTTCGCCGAAGACGGCCCGCAGCGCCGTGCTCAGCTCGCTCTCGGCGACCTCCCGCTGGTCCTCCTCGGCCTGCCGGGCGGCGTGTGCGGCCTCGTAGAGGACGATCGACGCGGCGGGGTCGAGGACGCCCGAGGTGGCCAGTTCCTGGGTGACCGAGGCGCGGCGCAGCAGTTGGGCGTCGAGCGCGGCCCGCGCCGCGTCGATGCGCGTGTGCAGCCGGTCGAGCCTGCCGGCCGTCCAGCTGAGGTACAGGCCGATCGCGAAGAGCGCGACGGCGATCCAGATGAGGGTTTCGGTCACGGGCGCAAAGGCTACCGCCGGGCGGGCCCCGCCCTGCCCTCCGGCCCGTCAGTCCCAGCGGTCCTGGTTGAGGAAACGGGCCACTCCGCGCCAGGAGTCGGGGCCCATCTCGCCGTCGACGGGCCCGGTGTAGCCGTGTGCGGCGGCGAGGCGCTGGAGGGCGGCCCAGGTGCGGGGGCCGGGTTCGCCGTCGATGGGGCCCGCGTAGCCGTAGTGGTCACGGAGGTTGCGCTGGAGGGCCGCGTACGTGTTCGCGCCGGGGTCGCCGTCGACGGGACCGGTGTAACCGGACTCGATGGAGAGCCAGCGCTGGGCCCGCTGCCAGAAGACGGTGCCGGGTTCGCCGTCCTGTTCGGTGCTCGTCTTGGGCAGGCCGCCGCCGGAGCCGCCGCCGAGGAAGAGCAGCGGGTCGATCCGGACCCCGTGGGGATCGATCATGTGCCAGTGCAGGTGGGGTCCGGTGGACGAGCCCGAGCCGGGTGCGCCGGGCTGCCCGCCGGAGAGTCCGACGATGCCCCCGGTCCCCACGGTGGCGCCGTCGGCCAGCAGGAACCGCGACAGGTGCATGTACTGCGTGCGGTACCCGTTGTCGTGGTGGATGGTGACGGTGTGGCCGCCGGTGCCGTTGTCCGGGATGTTGCGGACGGTGCCGCCGCCCGAGGCGGGCAGTGGCGTGCCGACGCCCATGCCGAAGTCGATGCCGCCCAGCGAACCGTCGTTGAGGTGGTCCTGCCAGGTGCCGGTGACCGGGTAGCCGCCGAACGGATTGTGGAAGGAGACGGCGTACGCGGCACGGGTGCCGAACAGGCCCGCGCCCGCCGTGATGCCGATGGCCGCCGCCGTCCCGCGCAGCAGCGTCCTCCTGGTGGGGCGGCGGTCATGGCCGCCCAGTGGCCCGGTCATGGGGGTTCTCCTTCGGGAGGGACTTCTCGGATGTGAGACTTGTCATGCCCACGCCCAAGGAGTCCATGCCTCCCGGGCCCGGCCGGGAGGCGTGCCGCCCCGGCCGGGTTCCGCGCCCGGCCGTCAGTCCCGGGCCGACCCGAACCGCGCCCGCAGGCCCGTCCGCTCGTCGGCCGCCACCGACGCCGCACCGTCCGTCACCGTCTCGTACACCGCGAGGATGTCCGCCCCCACCGTCGCCCAGTCGAAGCGCCGCACATGCTCGCTGCCCCGCTCACCAAGCTCCGCACGCCGCTCGGGGTCGCCCAGCAGCCGGATCGCCGCACCGGCCAGCGCGTCGGCGTCCTCGTTGGCGAACAGCTCGCCCGCCGCGCCCTGGTCCAGCACCTGGGCGAAGGCGTCCAGATCGCTCGCCAGGACAGGTGCGCCCGCCGACAGGGCCTCCACCAGGATGATCCCGAAGCTCTCGCCGCCGGTGTTCGGCGCGACGTACACATCGACGCTGCGCAGCAGCCGCGCCTTGTCCTCGTCGCTCACCATGCCGAGGAACTCGACACGCGCGCGCATCTCCGCGGGCAGCGAGGCCACCGCCTCCTCCTCGTCGCCGCGCCCCGCGACCAGCAGCCTGGTCCCCGGACGTGCGGCCAGGATCGCGGGCAGCGCCTTCATCAGGACCGGCAGGCCCTTGCGGGGCTCGTCGATCCGGCCGATGAAGCCGATCGTCCCGCCCTGCCACTCGGCCCTGGGTCCGGCCTTCGCGAAGAATCCGACATCGACACCGTTGGGGATGACGACGGCGTCGCCGCCGAGGTGCTCCACCAGGGTCCGCCGCGCGTACTCGCTCACCGCGATCCGCGCGCTGATCTTCTCCAGCGCGGGCTGGAGGATCGGATACGCGGCGATCATCGCCCGGGAGCGCGGGTTGGACGTGTGGAACGTGGCGACGATGGGCCCCTGCGCGGCCCAGCAGGCCAGCAGGCCCAGCGACGGCGAGGTCGGCTCATGGATGTGGATCACGTCGAAGGTGCCGTCGTGCAGCCAGCGGCGCACCCGTGCCGCCGACAGGAAGCCGAAGTTCAGCCGGGCGACCGAGCCGTTGTACGGCACGGGAACGGCCCGCCCCGCCGACACCACGTACGGCGGCAGCGGGGTCTCGTCGTCCGCGGGCGCCAGCACGGAGACCTGGTGGCCGAGGCGGATCAGATGCTCGGCCAGGTCCCGGATGTGGAACTGCACCCCACCGGGTACGTCCCAGGAGTACGGACAGACGATGCCGATCTTCACGGCTGTTCCCCCCGGGGGTCCAGGTCGTCGAGCCAGAGCCGCTGCAGCATGTGCCAGTCCTGCGGGTGCTCGGCGATGCCGATGGCGAAGGCGTCGGCCAGCGCCTGTGTCATCCGGGATGTCCTCTCGCCGCGGCTGCCGGCGTCCGGCACCTCGACCGGCGGGTGGATCGTGGCCTTCATCACGGGCGTCCCGTCGTACGAGAGCGTGACCGGCAGCAGCAGCGCGCCGGTCTGCTGGGCCAGCAGCGCCGGTCCCGCGGGCATCCGGGCCGCCGCGCCGAAGAAGGTCACCTCGACCCCGGAGGCCGACAGGTCACGGTCGGCGACCAGGCAGACCAGACCGCCCGCGCGCAGCCGCCGGGCCAGGGTGCCGAAGGCCGCCCCGCCGTTGTGCGGCAGGACCTCCATGCCCAGGCCCTCGCGGTAGGCCACGAAGCGGTCGTACAGCGTTTCCGGCTTGAGCCGCTCGGCGACCGTCGTGAACGGCACCTTCAGATCGGTGGTGACCCAGGCACCCGCGAGGTCCCAGTTACCCAGGTGCGGCAGCGCCAGAATCACGCCGCGCCCCGCGTCCAGGCCCTCGGTCAGCCGGTGGGCGTCCGTGACGTCGATGCTGTCCTTGATCCGCTGCGGACTCCAGGTCGGCAGCCGGAACGACTCCATCCAGTAGCGCATGTACGAGCGCATCCCGGCCTTGGACAGGGCGGCGAGCCGGGCCGGACTCGCGTCCGGCACCACGCGCGCCAGGTTCGACTCCAGCCGCAGGACGCTCTTGCCCCGCCGCTTCCACACCCGGTCGGCGATCGTACGGAAGAGGGCCTGGGCAGCGGGCTCGGGCAGTTTCTTCACCGCGCCCCAGCCGAGCCCGTACAGCCCGTCGGTCAGCCGTCCCCTCAGCCGGGACACGGTGCCGCTCACTGCGCGGCCTCGCTCCCCTGCTCCGCCGTACCACCGGCGGCCGCGGCGGCGTCCGCCTCGGCGGACTCACGGCGTACGGTCACCACGCGCTGGATCAGCGTCACGAGGCTGCCCGCGGCGACGATCCACAGCGCGATCGGCAGCAGGATGTCGATCCCCGGCACACCGAACGTGTGCAGACCGGCCAGGCCCGCGGCGACCAGCGAGATCACCAGCCGCTCGGCGCGCTCCACCAGACCGTTCACCGCGACCGGCAGACCGATCGACTCGCCTCGCGCCTTCGTGTACGAGACCACCTGGCCGCTGGCCAGGCAGAAGATCGAGACGGCGCACAGCACGTTGTCGTCGCCGCCGCCCGCGTACCACAGGGCGAACCCGCCGAAGATCGCCCCGTCGGCGACCCGGTCGAGCGTCGAGTCGAGGAACGCGCCCCACCGGCTGGAGATCCCGGCCTGCCGCGCCATATTGCCGTCGACGAGGTCGGAGAACACGAAGACCGTGATGACGATCGTGCCCCAGAAGAACTCCCCCATCGGGAAGAAGACCAGCGCGCCTGCCATCACTCCGGCCGTGCCGATGAGAGTGACCGCGTCGGGGCTGACCCCGAGACGGAGCAGCAGAGCGGCGAACGGTGTGAGGACACGCGTAAAAAATGCACGCGCGTACTTGTTCAGCATGGCCTTCCCGAGGGTTCGGTTGGCCGAGCGGCCCTTTCGGCCACCGGCTGGCCCATCGTAGTCACGACCCGTGCGCTCCACCGGACGGGCACCCGTCCCCCCGGCGGTGTCTTCGCCCTCACCGTGGCTCGCGCCCGGGGCACCGGCGCACTCACGCACGGCCTCCCGGCGCGACGGCGCACGGTCTGCGGCCGCGCCGGCGCCTCGCGTGCGGCCCGCGCCGGGGCGCGACGTATGGACGCGGCACGGCCGGAGTGGAAAGCTCGGAATACGGCCCACCCCACGGCGGGGAGCCCGCTCTCCGTCGCGGGGCGGGCCGCAGACACCGCGGGCGTCGCCGGAGCCGCCGCGGCGGCTCCCCCGTGCCCGTGACCGATCTCCCCCACCTCGCGGGCGGATCTCTCTCCCGCACCGCGCACTCAGCCGGGAGGCACACCTCATGGGCGCCACATCGCACGCACACCCCGGAGCCGCCGGAAGGGCACCGGCGGCCGACCACCCCTCCTCCCTGCGCAACGTGGTGCTGGTCGGCCACAGTGGATCGGGAAAGACCACCCTGGTCGAGGCCCTGGCCCTGGCGGCGGGAGCCGTCAACCGGGCCGGCCGGGTCGAGGACGGCGCGACGGTCTCCGACTACGACGAGATGGAGCACCGCAGGCACCGGTCCGTACAGCTCTCCCTGGTCCCCGTCGAATGGGGCGGCCACAGGATCAATCTGCTGGACACCCCCGGCTACGCGGACTTCGTCGGGGAACTCAGGGCCGGTCTGCGCGCGGCGGACGCGGCCCTCTTCATCGTCTCGGCCGCCCAGGAGGCGGACGCCGTGGCCGGTACCACCCGCGCCGTGTGGGAGGAGTGCGCGCTGGTCGGGATGCCCCGGGCGATTGTCGTCACCCACCTCGACACCGCGCGCACCTCCTTCGACGACATGACCCGGATCTGCGCGGAGATCTTCGGCGGCGGCGACCCCGACGCCGTGCTCCCGCTGTATCTGCCCGTCCAGGGCCCCGAGGGCCCGGACGGGCACGCCCCGCTCACCGGACTCACCGGACTGCTCACCGAGCGGGTCCTCGACTACTCCGGCGGCGAACGGAAGGAGCGCGCGCCCGCCGACGGCCGGCGCGAACAGCTGCGGGAGGCCCGCGACCGGCTGATCGAGGGGATCATCGCCGAGAGCGAGGACGAGACCCTGATGGACCGCTATCTCGACGGCGGCGACATCAGCACCCGGACACTCATCGACGACCTCGAACGCGCCGTCGCACGCGGCACCTTCCACCCCGTCCTCACCGCCGCCCCCGCACCGGAGGGCGCCCGCCAGGGCATCGGCACCGTCGAACTCCTGGAACTGATCACCCGCGGCTTCCCCGCCCCGCCCGAACGCGTGCTGCCCACCGTGACCACCCCCGGGGGCGAACCCCGCCCGGCCCCGGTGTGCGATCCGGAGGGTCCCCTGCTGGCCGAGGTCGTCAAGACGTCCTCCGACCCGTACGTGGGCCGGATCTCGCTCGTCCGCGTCTTCTCGGGCACGCTGCGCCCCTACGACACCGTGCATGTCCGCGGCCGAGGACTCACCGGCGGCGGCCTTGAGCCACGCCCCTGCCACGACGCGGAGGTGCGGATCGGCGCGCTCTCCGCCCCGTTCGGCAAGCAGCAACGCACCCTGGAGCGGTGCGTCGCCGGTGACCTCGCCTGTGTCACCGGGCTGGGCGGCGCCGAGACCGGCGACACCCTGTCCCCCGTGGACGATCCGGTCCTGATGGAGCCCTGGAGCATGCCCGATCCGCTGCTCCCGCTGGCCGTCCGGGCGCACAGCAAGGCCGACGAGGACAAGCTCTCCCAGGGCCTGGCCCGGCTGGTCGCCGAGGATCCCACGATGCGCCTGGAGCAGAACCCCGACACCCACCAGGTCGTCCTGTGGTGCCTGGGCGAGGCGCATCAGGACGTCGCGCTGGAACGCCTGCGCAGCCGGTACGGCGTCAACGTCGACGCCGTTCCGCACCTGGTCCCGCTGCGGGAGACGTTCGCCGGTCCCGCGTCCGGCCGCGGCCGGCACGTCAAGCAGTCAGGCGGCCACGGCCAGTTCGCCGTCTGCGAGATCGAGGTCGAGCCGCTGCCCTCCGGCACCGGTATCGAGTTCGTCGACAAGGTGGTCGGCGGGGCGGTACCCCGCCAGTTCGTCTCCTCCGTCGAGAAGGGCGTCCGGGCCCAGGCCTCCCGCGGACTCGTCGCCGGGCACCCACTGGTCGATCTGCGCGTCACCCTGCTGAACGGCAAGGCGCACTCGGTGGACTCCTCCGACGCCGCCTTCCAGACCGCCGGGGCCCTGGCCCTGCGCGAGGCCGCCGCGGAAACCCGTATCCAGCTCCTGGAGCCGGTGGCCGAGGTCCGGGTCCTGGTTCCCGACGACTACGTGGGCCCCGTGATGAGCGACCTCTCGGGACGCCGCGGCCGGGTCGTCGGCACCGAGCAGGCCAGCGGCGGACGCACCCTCGTACGGGCCGAGGTGCCGGAGATCGAGATCGGCCGGTACGCCGTCGACCTGCGGTCCCTGTCGCACGGCACCGGCCGCTTCGACCGCTCGTACGCCCGGCACGAAGCGATGCCGCATCAGCTCGCCGACCGTGTCCGCGAGGAGACGAAGGACGGCGGGTGAGCGGTACGGACGGGCGAGCGGGGAAATAGGGAACGGGGAACCGCAAGCGGGAGCGGTGGACGGGCGAGCGGGGAGCGGGGAAGGCTCAGCACTCGCACGACGGCGCGCGGCGCACACGGGGCGCACGCGCCGCCGTGTGCGGCGCATGCCTGACGGAGTGTCGCAATCACTGCCGGCCCCCGACCGGGGACCGGGCGGTGTCGCTATCCGGACGCTACGCTGTGGTCGCAGCTCAGAAGGTATGCCGCGTACGGTAGTTGGGCACACCCGCAGGAGCAGACCATGCGGCGAGTGGGGGCGACAGTGGCCAACGACGGATTCGACTTTTCACCCGGAGCGCAGATTCCGCTGCAGGGATCCGGCGGGCAGGCGGTGGCGACCAACGCCCTGGCCTCCGCCGCGTACCGCGACAGCCCGGTGGAGAAGATCCTCGAAGCCAACAGCGAGTGGCACAAGTCCGAAGTGAAGCCGGGCTCCTCCAAGCTTTTCAAGTCCGACTATTTCAAGCCGAATCTTGGCGAGGCGTTCGCCCGCGCCGTCCAGGAGAGGATGCTGGGCGGCGCCCGCGGCGCCCTCATCCAGTCGTTCGGCACCGACCCTCAGACCGTGGTCGAGCACTGTCTCTCGGCGAGCAGGCTGCGCAAGGCCCGGGACACCCGGCTGACCCTGATCACCGGGGTGTTCGGCATCCTGTTCCTGCCCGGACTGCTGGCGTGGGTCCTGGTCTTCCGGGGGCGCGACGCCCTCAACAAGTCCAAGGACAAGGTCTTCCGGTCGGTGGGCACCGGCCTTCTGTTCGCCTTCGGCATCGGCGCCCTGATCCTCCTGATCAAGCTGCCCCTGGACGGAATCCTGGCGTTCTACCTGCGCGGCACGATCATCGCCCCGGTGATCGGCTGGCTCCTCGCGAAGCGGATCGCGGAGGCGTCCGCCAAGGACATGCGGGCCCGCTGGGAGGGGCTTCTGTCCGGGGGCGGCGTCGTGGCCAAGATCCCCGAGGCCGTGCCGAAGAACCCCAACGAGACGGCCCGTGAGGCGCTGCGCCAGGGCCTGGAGAAGCTCTCCGCCGAGCAGCAGTCCAATTCGGTCTTCTACGCCGGCCCCAAGGGTGTCCTCGGGATGGGCACCCGCTGGGGCAGCTGGCAGCTCGCGGAGGAACTGGTCGCCAAGGACCCGGCCAAGGAGATCCACCAGTTCCGCAGCTGGGACCTGATCAGGATCATCCACGACCAGCTGAAGATGCTGGAGCGCGGACCGCTGAACACCGGCGGCTTCCCCACCCCGTCCGTCAAGCACTGGATCGTCTCGCCCGTGGGCGAGAACGCGGGGTCGGTCTCCCGCCCCGACGGCGAGGACGTCGCCACCTTCCAGGTCAAGCCGCACGAGATACAGCGGATCTGCAACCACCAGCAGTTCGGCAGCGGTGACCGTCACTACCTCGGCGTCCAGTTCACGCTCTGGGACGGACAGCTCGTGATCACGATGATGATCACTGTCACCGTGCTCCACGAGACCCTGCGCATCGAGGTGACCGGGCACGCGCTGGGCCCGGTCCACGGACTCTTCCTGTCCAAGCCGGAGGAGAAGTCCAGGACGGTCAACAAGACCGTCAGGTTCTGGGAGACCCGCAAGATCCAGCTGCCGCTGGTCGACGCGACCGAGGTGGTCCGGCTCGCGCTGCGCGCCCCGCTGACCTGGTACCCGCCGCTCCTGGACTACCTCGGCGGCAAGATAGTCCTCCCGGAACCCTTCGGCCTGCGCCACGCCTGGGCCGCCAAGCCGTGGAACCACCGCTTCATGGCGGACGACGCGATGCGCGCCGCGACCCCCGTGCTGCGCGTCGTGCACTCGGCGGCGATGCGGGTCCTCGCGGAGCACGGCGTCGACACCGAGCGCTTCGACAACCGCTCGATGGTGCTGAGCGGCATGGTGCAGGACCCGTCGCCGAAGAAGGCGGACGTCTACGACGCGTAGGAACGCGCACACGGGTCCCCCGGCACACGCGGGTCCGTACAGACACCGTGGGGGGGCCCCCGCGGGATAGCCCGGGGGGGCCCCCCGCCCGCGCGCCGCGCGGCGCCGCCCGCCCGGCCCGCCCCCCCCGGGCCCGCGGGGGGCCGCCACCAACCCGG
>NZ_JBITUB010000010.1:0-244075 GCF_044542225.1 Streptomyces sp. NPDC079020 | reverse complement strand
ATGTCCCGGTCGCCGAATAGGGGGGCGGTCTCCGCCGGTTGTCACCGCCCACACGGGCCCCCCGCCACCCGGGGGTCCGTACCCCCACCGGGGGGCGCCCCCGGCGATATCGCGGGGGGCGCCCCACGTCCGTCGCGCGGCGCGGCTCAGCCGGCCGGAAGCTCCCCGGCGGGCCAGGCGTCGGCCAGCATCGACCGGGTGTCCCCCAGCAGCTGCGGCAGTACCTTGGTGTGACCGACCACCGGCATGAAGTTGGTGTCCCCGCCCCAGCGCGGCACCAGGTGCTGATGCAGATGCGCGGCGATGCCCGCCCCGGCCACCGATCCCTGGTTCATCCCGATGTTGAACCCGTGGGCCCCGGACGCCGCCCGCAGCGCGACCATCGCGCGCTTGGTGAAGTCGGCCAGCTCCGCGGTCTCCCGACCGTTCAGTTCCGTGTAGTCGGCCACATGCCGGTAGGGCACGACCATCAGATGGCCGCCGTTGTAGGGGTACAGGTTCAGCACGGCATAGACGCTCACGCCGCGTGCGACGATGAGCCCGTCCTCGTCCGATTTGGCCGGGATCACGCAGAACGGACAGCCGTCCTCGGCGCCCGGACCGCTCGGCTTGTTCTCACCCTGGATGTACGCCATCCGATGGGGCGTCCACAGGCGCTGGAATGCGTCGGGCGTCCCCACTCCCATCTGCTGCTCCGGCTCACTCGTCATGCCGATCAGCATATTGCTTCACCCCCGCCGAGCGTGTCGCCGGGGCCTCCCCGGTCCGCGCCCCGCGAGGCTGAGGACATGAGCAACCGATCCGCGTACACGGCCACGCCCGGACTGGCCCGCTGGGAGCAGCGCACGGAAGTACCGCTGTTCATCGCCTCCGTGGTCTTCCTCCTCGGTTACGCGGTCCGCGTGCTCGCGCCCCACGACACCGGCCCCTGGCGCGACATCGCCCTCGCCCTGGTCTGCTCGACCTGGCTGCTCTTCGCCGTGGACTACGCCGCGCGGCTCCGGCTGAGCGGCCTCGGCGCGCGCTTCGTCCGCGTGCGCTGGCTCGACACCCTGGTGCTCGCGCTGCCGCTGCTGCGCCCGCTGCGGGTGATCCGGGTCTACGCGGCGGTGCAGAGCCGCCGCGACCGGCCGCGGCTGAGCCTGTACGCGCGGGTGATGGCCTACGCCGGCCTGAGCGCCCTGCTCCTCGGTTTCACCGCCGCCCTGGCGGTGTACCACCAGGAGCACACGGCCGCCGGGGCCACGATCCGTACGTTCGGGGACGCGGTGTGGTGGGCGTGCGCGACGCTGACCACGGTCGGGTACGGGGACGCCACGCCCGTCACCCCCGGCGGGCGGACCGTCGCCGCGATGCTGATGGTGTGCGGGCTGGCGCTGCTGGGGGCGGTGACGGGTTCGTTCTCGTCATGGCTGCTGCAGGTGTTCACCCGGGAGGACGAGAAGGGGCCCGCGGGGAGTCGGTGACTCCCCGCGGGCCCCTCGTGCGGCCTTGCGCGGGACCGGATCCCGGCCCCTTGCGCGGGATCAGACCTGGACGCGGTCCTCGACGGCCTTCGCGATCTTCGCGAGGGCCTCGTCGAGCGGGATGCCGTTCTCCTGCGAACCGTCGCGGTAGCGGAAGGAGACGGCGCCGTTGGCCATGTCCTCGTCGCCCGCGATGAGCATGAAGGGGACCTTGGCCTTCTGCTGGTTCCGGATCTTCTTCTGCATCCGGTCGGAGGAGGCGTCCACCTCGACCCGCAGGCCCTGCTTCCGCGCCTTGGCGGCGAACTCCTGGAGGTAGGGGATGTGGGCGTCACCGATCGGGATGCCGACCGCCTGGACCGGGGCGAGCCAGACGGGGAACGCCCCCGCGTAGTGCTCCAGGAGCACCGCGAAGAAGCGCTCGATGGAACCGAACAGGGCACGGTGGATCATGACCGGGCGCTGCTTGGTGCCGTCGGGGCCGGTGTACTCCAGGTCGAAGCGCTCCGGGAGGTTGAAGTCGAGCTGCACGGTCGACATCTGCCAGGTACGGCCGATGGCGTCCTTGCACTGCACCGAGATCTTCGGGCCGTAGAACGCGGCGCCGCCCGGGTCCGGGACCAGCGGGAGGCCCTGCTTCTCGGCGACCTGGCGCAGCGTCTCGGTGGCCTCTTCCCAGACCTCGTCCGAGCCGACGAACTTCTCCGGGTCCTTGGTGGAGAGCTCCAGGTAGAAGTCGGTGAGCCCGTAGTCGCGGAGCAGGTTCAGGACGAAGGTGAGAGTCCTGTCCAGCTCCTCGGCCATCTGCTCCTTGGTGCAGTAGATGTGCGCGTCGTCCTGCGTGAAGCCCCGGGAGCGGGTCAGGCCGTGCACGACGCCCGACTTCTCGTACCGGTAGACCGTGCCGAACTCGAAGAGGCGCAGGGGCAGTTCACGGTAGGAACGGCCGCGTGCGTCGAAGATCAGGTTGTGCATCGGGCAGTTCATCGGCTTGAGGTAGTAGTCCACCCCGTCGTCGAGCTGCATGGGCGGGTACATGCCGTCGGCGTACCAGTCCAGGTGGCCGGACTTCTCGAAGAGCTTGCCCTTGGTGGCGTGCGGGCTGTAGACGAACTCGTAGCCCTCCTCCTCGTGGCGGCGCCGCGAGTAGTCCTCCATGGCCCGGCGGATGATGCCGCCCTTGGGGTGGAAGACCGCGAGCCCGGGGCCGATCTCGTCGGGGAAGGAGAAGAGGTCCAGCTCGTTGCCGAGCTTGCGGTGGTCGCGCTTGGCGGCCTCCTCCAGGAACTCCAGGTGCGCCTTCAGCTCGTCCTTGGTGGGCCAGGCGGTGCCGTAGATGCGCTGGAGCATCGGGTTCTTCTCGCTGCCCCGCCAGTAGGCCGCGGCGTTCCGCATCAGCTTGAACGCGGGGATGAACCGGGTGGTGGGCAGGTGCGGTCCCCGGCAGAGGTCCTTCCAGCACAGGTCCCCGGACTTGGGGTCCAGGTTGTCGTAGATGGTCAGCTCGCCGCCGCCCACCTCGACATCCGCGCCGTCGTCGGAGGAGGCGGAACCCTTGATGCCGATGAGCTCCAGCTTGTACGGCTCGTCGGCCAGCTCCTCGCGGGCGGCCTCGTCGGTGACCACCCGGCGGGAGAACTTCTGCCCCCGCTTCTGGATCTCCTGCATCTTCTTCTCGATGGCCTTGAGGTCCTCGGGCGTGAACGGCTTCTCGACGTCGAAGTCGTAGTAGAAGCCGTCCTTGACCGGCGGGCCGATGCCCAGCTTGGCGTCCGGGAAGAGCTCCTGCACGGCCTGCGCCATGACATGCGCGGTGGAGTGCCGCAGGATGTTGAGGCCGTCCTCGGAGGAGATCTCGACGGGCTCGACGGTCTCGCCGTCCTTGAGCTCGTACGCGAGGTCCTTCAGCTCGCCGCCGACGCGGGCGGCCACGACGGTGCGCTGACCGGGGAAGAGCTCGGCGGCCGTCGTGCCCGTCGTCACCACATGCTCTTCCCGCTCGGAATCGCGTTGGATGATCACACGGACGTCTGACACCGGTCTCTCCTGACTCAGGGGGTGCGGCGCATTCCTCTTGCGCTCGCAGGGGGAATCGTACCGAGCCGCGGGCCCCGGACGCGAAAGGGTTCCGCCGGGGCGCGGTCCGCCCGGGTCCGGCCGGTCCCCAGGACGCGGGCGCTGTGCCTCCCCGCCCGCGCAGGCCTCCTCGAAGAAGTCCGGGTTCTCCCGGAGCGGCTTCTTCAGCCGGTCCCGTTCGGCGTCGCCGACCTGAACGGGTGACATCCGCGAGGCGCCGGAGAGCCGCCCGGAACCCGCCCCGGCTCTCCGGCCGCCCCTCCGCCCGGAGGGGCGGCCCGACGAGGTGGGCATGGCCCGCGATCCGGTACGCCTCCCTGTCCGGTTCCCTCCGTACATGGGTGACCTCGGCGCCCGCGAGCACCCCACCCGCAGCCGTACGATTCCGGGGCCGCGCGGCCGGGGCGGCGCAGGCGTACGACGACGGCGCCGGTGATCCGGACCGGCACGACGGGCCCGTCGCGCGGATCGCGGGCACCCGTCGGCCGCAGGGCGGGCAGGCCGCCCGGGGAGAACACGACCGGTTCCGGACGTGCGGGGCAGCCCTCGGGGGTACCGGCGGCGGGCGCCCGGTCCAGGACGGCCGGTCCCGGACAGCCCGGCCCCTTCCGAGCCCCGGACCAGGCGATCAAGGCCTCGGCCCGGCCCGCGGCTCCGGCCTCGCCGGCGCCGGGCTCGGGGACATCGCACCACCAGCGGGTCTCGCCACCGGTCACGGCGAGGGGGACGAGGATCTCGCGGGCGGAGGGGACGGCACTGCGGGCGAGCGCGGTGAGCGCCTCGCCGAGCAGGTCCTCGCTGTCGGGGAACACCGTGCTGTCAGGGCGAGGAGGCCCGTCCCGCCCGCCGCCGGGCCCACCGGCGACCATCGGCTGTAGCGGCCGGCCCTCCCCCGCACCGCTGTCGGCGGCGCGACTTTCCACGACGCCTCGATGCGGACCGGCGGATCGATCAACTTCCTTGCCCGTCACCCGTGTTGTCACGCAGGAGACCGGCCGCAAACGGCGTATCAGGCAAACAGCCCGGGTATCACCGATATCGGGCAGGGGGGATTCACTCCATCTGCCGTGCAGGTGCGAGGAGTGCGGGGATGATGCACTGGTTCGAGGGGCCACTGGCCGCTTTCGATACGGAGACGACAGGTGTGGACGTCGAGGAGGACCGGATCGTCTCGGCCGCTCTGGTCGTCCAGGACACCGCGGGCGGGCGCTGCCGCGTCACCCGCTGGCTGGTCAACCCGGGGGTGCCGGTGCCCGCGGGGGCGACCGAGATCCACGGCCTGACCGATGATCACCTCCAGCACAACGGGCGGTGGCCGGCGCCCGTGGTGGAGGAGATAGCGCGGGCGCTGGCCGAGCAGTGCGCGACGGGCCGCCCGCTCGTCGTGATGAACGCGCCCTTCGATCTGACGCTGCTGGACCGCGAGCTGAGACGGCACAGGGCGTCGTCGCTGGCCGGATATCTGGAGAACTCCTCGCTGTGCGTGGTGGATCCCCGGGTGCTCGACAGGCACCTGGACCGCTACCGCAAGGGCCGCCGCACGCTGACGGATCTGTGCGAGCTGTACGGGGTGGCGCTGGAGGGGGCGCACGACGCGGCGGCCGATGCCACGGCGTCACTGGAACTGGTACGGGCGGTGGGCCGGCGCTTCTCCGGCCGTCTGGAGCGGCTGACCCCGGCCGAACTGCACACGCTCCAGGCGGTGTGGCACGCGGCTCAGGCGCGCGGGCTCCAGGCGTGGTTCGCCAGGAGCGGCGTACCGGAGGCGGTGGATCCGGCGTGGCCACTGCGCCCGGAGCTTCCGGTGGAGGCCGCCTGAGCCCGGGGCACGGCGCGTGGTCCGTGGCCCGGGGCATGAGAAAACCGGTCCGTCGATGATGCTGACGGACCGGCTCTTCCCGGTGGGCGATACTGGTTTCGAACCAGTGACCTCTTCGGTGTGAACGAAGCGCTCTCCCACTGAGCTAATCGCCCGGGAACGGGTTGAACCATACAGGGCTCCGAGGGCTTCGTTCAAACGCCCGCCGGCCGAGGGGTGCGAGCGCGTCGTCCGCACACCTACTCAGGCCCGGAACTGAGTATCCGCGCGCATGTACGAAGATATGGCCGCGGTCACACTGCGTCCATGGAACATGTGCCGCCACCCGCCGAGGAATTGGCGCTCCTCGACCGAGAACTGGTGCAGCTGGATGCCCGAAGGCTCCAGTTGCTGACCCGGCGAGCCTGGCTGGTGAGCGCGCTCAAGCAGCCGGTCGCCCCGGCGGCGCGCCCGTGGGGGCCACCGCCCGGGGCCGGTGCTCCCGGCTGGGGACCTCCCCCGGGGCCCGCGGCCCGGCCCTGGGGCGGCGTGCCGGCCGCCGCACCGCGCAGCGCGCAGAACGTGCTGCTCACGCTCGGCGGTCTGCTGCTGGCGATCGCGGCGATCGCGTTCACCCTGGTCAGCTGGGGCACGATGGGCATCGGCGGGCGTGCCGCGGTACTCAGCACGGTGACCCTCGTGGCGGTCGGCACTCCCGCGCTGCTGCTGAGCCGCAAGCTCGCGGCCACCGCCGAGGCGCTGGCCGCGCTCGCCCTGCTGCTGACCGTCCTCGACGCCTACGCGCTGCACGCGGTGGCGGCACCGGACACGGACGGGCTCGGTTTCACGGCGGCCGCCTCGGCGGTCCTCGCGGCCCTCTGGGCGGCCTACGGTCTGGCGCTGGGCGGACTGCGGCTGCCGTTGCCCGCGGCCGTGGCGATGGCCCAGTGGCCGCTGTTCCTGTGGGCGTGGGCCGCCGGTGCGCCGGCGCTCGTGTTCGGGTGGGCGCTGCTGGTGACAGCGG
This sequence comes from Streptomyces sp. NPDC079020, assembly GCF_044542225.1. Lineage (NCBI taxonomy): Bacteria > Bacillati > Actinomycetota > Actinomycetes > Kitasatosporales > Streptomycetaceae > Streptomyces > Streptomyces sp. NPDC079020. Next base: position 237,711 of record NZ_JBITUB010000010.1, on the reverse strand, counting down.
CGTTCGACGTGGTGGTCGCGCTGCGGGGCAAGGGTCTCGCGGTACGGGTCACGGCGTGCGTGGGTGCGACGGCGACCGGGCTGGGCGCGTTGCTGGTGGCGCTGGTGGAGTCGCTGACGGCCGGCGGCCCGACCGGCGCGGTGGGACCGGGGGCGCTGCTGCTCGCCGGGGCCGCGGTGGCCCTGGCCGGGGCCTGGCGCGCACCGGACGGGTTCGCGCCCGTCGCCGGTGCGGTGGCCGGGCTGGCCGCGGTGGGCGCGGTGGGCGGAGTGCTGCGGGCAACGGTGCCGTCGCAGTGGCAGGTGATCGGGTATCTGCTGTGCGGCGCGGCGCTGTTGGCGATGGTACGGACCCGGGTGCCGCGGGCCGCCGGGCGCGGTGTGCTGGTCGCCTCGGCGGCGGTGACGGGCGGTTCGCTGGTGTGGGCGCTGCCTCCGGTCGCGGCCGTGCTGATGGGGCCGCTGTCCCTGGCGTCCGATGTGTGGCGGGGAGCGCCCGGCGGATTCCGGTCGGCGCTCGGGGCTTCGGTGCCGTGGCCGCAGATGATCGCCGCCCCGGTGGTGCTCGCGCTGCTGGCCGCCGCGCTGGGCGCGGCGCACCGGTGGTGGACCACCGTGGTGCGGGCCGCCGCTCCGTTCGTGTCGCCGGGTGAGCCGCTGCGGGGTGCGGCGGGCGCGGGCGCGCTGGTTCTCGGGTGGAGCGCGGTGCTCCTGTCGGCGGCCGCGCTGGATGTGCCCTACCCGGTGGCGCTCGCCCTGGAGTCGGCGCTGGTCGCGGTGGCGCTGGAGGTGGCGGTACGGACCACGGCCGGGCCGGAGGGCGGGCCGCTCCCGGGTACGGCGGTGACCGCGCTGGCGGGTTCGGCGCTGGGCGCCGTGAGTGTGGGGATGCTGTCGCTGGCCTCCGAGGCCGCCACCTACGCGGTGTTCGGTCTGCTGGTGGTGCTGTTCGCCGGGGCGGCGGTGCGGATGCGCGCGGCGGTGGCCCGGTCGCTGTTGGCGTGTGCGGCGGTGGTGTGGGGAATCGTCCTCGCCGTCGGTGCCGGCGCCTCCCTGGGGCTGGCCGGGTACCGGGCCGCCCCGCTGATGCTGGTGGTGCCCGCGGTGACGGTGCTGCTGGGGGCGCGGCTGCGGCGGCATCCGGTGGCGTTGCCGCTGGAGCTCACGGGGGCCTTCGGCGCGGTGGTGGCGGTGGCTCTCGCGGTGCCGGACGCGCCGTTCCTGGCGCTGACGCTGGCGCTGTGCGGGGTGCTGGCCGCGGGTACGGCGGTGCGGGCCGAGCGGCGTCCGGTGGCCGGGTATCTGGCGGTGGGGCTGTTCCTGGCCGCCACCTGGGTGCGGCTGGCGGCCGCGGAGGTGACCGACCCGGAGGCGTACACCCTGCCGGTGACGGTGCCCGCGCTGGTGGTCGGGGTGCTGAGGCGGCGGCGCGATCCGGCGGCGTCGTCGTGGACGGCGTACGGGGCGGGTCTCGCGGTGACGCTGGTGCCGAGTCTCTGCGCGGCCTGGGCGGACCCGGACTGGGTGCGTCCGCTGCTGCTGGGGGTGGCGGCCCTGGTGGCCACGCTGCTGGGGGCCAGGTTCCGGCTCCAGGCGGTGCTGCTGCTCGGCGGCACGGTGCTGGCGCTGGTCGCCCTGCACGAGCTGGCGCCGTACGTGGTGCAGGTCGTGGGCGCGCTGCCGCGATGGGTGCCGCCGGCGCTGGCCGGAGCGCTGCTGCTGGCCGTGGGCGCCACGTACGAGCAGCGCAAGCGCGACGCGCGGCGGCTGCGGGAGGTCCTGGGCAGGATGCGCTGACACCCGGGACCCAGAGGTCCCGGGGTCCGGGGCCGCTCCTCGATGTGGGAGCGGCCCCCGGAACCGGCCCCGTCGGCCCCGGGAAACGCAGAGGGCCGTGAGACTTTTCAGTCTCACGGCCCTCTGTCCGGGTGGGCGATACTGGGTTCGAACCAGTGACCTCTTCGGTGTGAACGAAGCGCTCTCCCACTGAGCTAATCGCCCCGGCGCACCGCAAACATTACCCCATGTCAGCGGCGCTCCAGGACCATGTCCAGGTCACTGGCTGATCTTCCACGGCATGGTGATCCCGAACTTCCAGACATAGATCCCGACCAGCACCGCGATGATCACCAGACCCACCGTGGTGAGGATGACGTTGCGCCGCCGGACCTTCGGATCGAGCGCCCGCTGAGCGGCTTCCGTGACCTTTCGCCTGGTCCAGCGCAGCACCAGCTGCGCCCAGACGAACTCGGTCGCCCAGATCGCCATGCCGCCGAAGATCACCAGCCACCCGGGGCCGGGCAGCGGAAGCATGATGATGCCCGCGACCACGACGGCGAGGCCGACGATGAAGACGCCGACCTGCCAGCTCAGGTGCAGCGTCCTGGACGACTTGATGAACGCCGGCGCCCGCGACCCCAGCTCACGCTCCGCTTTCGCGGTACCCCCCGCAGCGGATTCCGAGGCCGTCCGTTCGACGGCCTCGCTCCGCTCGTCACTCTCCGCACTCATGAATCCCAACCTACCCGAACGCTCCTCGTCACCGGAATGGCCGCATAACCCAAAGTTACACACCGCTGTACGAGCTACCTCAAGGATCACAAAAGGGTCAGAGGGGTTTACAACACCACCGTAGGTGGCATGTCGATTTCGCCGACGTGCGAATCCCCGAGCGCACACTGAGCGAAAGGCCCTGGCGCTTATGAACACCACGGTCAGCTGCGAGCTGCACCTGCGCCTCGTTGTGTCGAGCGAGTCCTCACTGCCTGTACCCGCGGGCCTGCGGTATGACACGGCCGATCCCTATGCCGTGCACGCCACCTTCCACACCGGAGCGGAGGAGACGGTCGAATGGGTATTCGCCCGTGACCTCCTTGCCGAGGGGCTGCACCGGCCCACCGGCACCGGAGACGTCCGCGTCTGGCCATCACGTAGTCACGGCCAGGGCGTCGTCTGCATCGCACTGAGCTCCCCGGAGGGCGAAGCCCTGCTCGAAGCCCCGGCGCGAGCCCTGGAGTCGTTCCTGAAAAGGACCGACGCCGCGGTTCCGCCCGGCACCGAGCATCGTCACTTCGATCTCGATACGGAGCTCTCACACATCCTGGCCGAGAGCTGAGGCCAGGCCGAGAGCTGCGGGACGCCGTCCGACTCGGGGAGACGGCGTCGCGCGGACAACCTCACACGGCAGACACCGGCGCCGTCATCGCGGAATCCACCGCGGCGACGGCGTCGGCGCGTGTCACGGCCGTCCCGCGGGCGGAGTCAGAACGCCGCCACAGCCACCTCACCGGCCCCACGCGCCCCACAGCCTCCTTCCGCCCCGCTGCGCGGGCCCCTGCGGCCCGCGCAGCCCCGGTGTCCGATTAGGGCTCCCCACGGCCCCCGCAGGCCCGCTCCCGGCCCGGTGCGCCCACGGTGAGCCAGTAGAGTCAGCCGCCATCGGCGGGCGCCCGCCCGCCGGAGGCCAGGGAGCGAAGCGTGCTGATCCCACACGACACCCGGATCGCCCTCGACACGGTGGTCGATCTGGTGAACACCGCCCCGGGGAACGGGCTGCCGGACGGCGGACCCGCGGACGGGCCCGTGGACGGCCCCGCGGACACGTCCGCGGCCCCCGACCAGCTCGCCGACGTCGAGGCGCTGTACGCCTTCGCGGAGCGCCATCTCATCAGCGGTGTCGGCACGCTCGGCGAGAAGGACCTGCGGGCCGTACGGGACGTACGGGGCAGCTTCGCGGAGATCTTCGCGGCGCCGGACGCCCGCACCGCGGCCGATCTCGTCAACCGTCTGGTGGCGGCGGCCGGCACGACACCGCAGCTCACCGATCACGACGGCTACGACTGGCATGTGCACTACTTCGCGCCGGACGCCGCGCTCTCCGACCATCTCGCGGCCGACTGCGGCATGGCTCTGGCCTTCATCGTCGTCGCGGGCGAACAGGAGCGGCTGCGGCGCTGCGAGGCACCGGACTGCCGGCGGGCCTTCGTCGACCTGTCGCGCAACCGCTCCCGCCGCTACTGCTCCAGCCGCACCTGCGGCAACCGGCTCCATGTCGCCGCGTACCGGGCCCGGCGCCGGGAAGCCGCGGGCTGACCGGTCCCCGGCGGGTGGCGGCAGCCGTCCGGTCCACGGCCCGGCGGGGCTCACAGCATGAACAGATCATGCAGCGCGGCCATGAGCAGCAGGACGCCGATCACCGTCAGAAAGATCATCAGGGGTGGCTGGGAAAGCGCGAAGAGGCAGCCACGTGGCTCTTCGACCGGGGGTGCGGGGGCTTCGCCCCGGGATGTGTCCACCATCTCGAAGTGATCATGACTCACCCCGGCCCCTCTTGGTGATCAACATGCTTTTTTCCTGCGGGAGTTCACCGCTGAGGGGTCATCCGAATTCGCTCCGGCGTCCGAGTCGCCGTCACGCATTCGGAACTTCCGGCCGCCTGCCGCTCCTGGAGCACACCCAGCGGGAGCAGGCCGTCGGCGCGGAGGACGGGGTCACCGTGCGCCCGTACCGCCCCGGGGCCCCGGGGCAGGCCGGAGGGGTCAGATGCCGTGCTTCTTCAGGATCGCCTCGATGTCGCTGAAATCCTCACCGGGAGCGGCGGACTGCTGCTTCTTCCCCGGCCGGGCCTGCGGGCGCGCCGACGCAGGCGCACCGGTGCCGAGGGACGGCGCCGAGGCCGCGGGAGCGACCGCCTCGTTCTGCGCGGCGGCGCGGGCCGCCTTGCGCTCCTTGCGGGTGGTACCGCTGCGGCGTTCGACGGCGCGCGTGGTCATGAAGAGCAGCCAGGCCACCCCGAGCACGCCGAAGCCGAGCCAGACGCTCGGTTTGAAGGCGATCCCGGAGACCCACTCGACCACCCCGGTCAGGACCAGCCCGACCGGCACCAGGGAGTAGGCGGCGATCCGGGTCGCCGTGAGGAACCGCTTGCGGTACGCCGTGACAGCGGCGATGCCGAGGCCGGCCGCCGACACCGCGGAACAAATGGTCTCGGCAAGCATCAGGGCCTCCAGGCGCGTGGGGAAACGTCCCTTCCATCCTGCACCGATCACCGCCGACGGGGCCACGTCCCCGGGCCACATCAGGGACTTTTCAGGGCCGGGCTCCTCCCCAGGTCCCGATTGGGACCTGCCCGCCCGGCCTGAAAGACTGAGGGCATGAGCGATTCCACCCCCGCAGCCCCGGTCGTCCTCGACATCTGGTGCGAGCTCGAATGCCCGGACTGCCTCCTGGCCCTCAGCGATGTGCACGCCCTGCGCGCCCGCTACGGCGACCGCGTCGAGGTCCGGCTCCGGCACTTCCCGCTGGACAAGCACAAGCACGCGTACGCCGCCGCGCAGGCCGCCGAGGAGGCCGCCGCGCAGGGCAAGGACTGGCCGTACATCGAGGCGGTACTGGCCAGGACCGACGAGCTCACCCGCCGGGGGGAGCCGCTGCTGCTGGATGTGGCCCGCGAACTGGGCCTGGACGCCGAGGAGTTCGACACCGCGCTCATCGACGGCCGGCACCTGCTGATCGTCGACGCCGACCAGGCCGAGGGCCGGGCGATCGGGGTGACGGGCACGCCGACCTATGTGATCGGCGACGAACGGCTGGACGGCGGCAAGAGCCAGGACGGGCTCCGCGAGCGGATCGAGGAGATCATCGACCGGCTGCTGGCCGAGCGGGGCTGACCCCCGGGTCCGCTACGGCCCCGGGGGCACGCCGCCCGCTACAGGGCCTTGGCCAGGTTGCGCTGGGTGACCGCGTAGCCCAGCGACTCGTACAGCCGGAGCGCCGGGGTGTTGGTGGCGAAGACGTGCAGGCCGAGGCGGCCGAGCCCGGCATCGCGGGTGACGTCCTCGGCCAGGTGCATCAGGGCGCGGCCGTAGCCCCTGCCCCGGTGCGCCGGGTCCACCTCGACATCGAAGACGTAACCGATCGCCTCCCCCGGCTCCTTCTCCTCCAGCCGTGCCACCCACACAAGGCCGACGCGCTCGTCCGCGCGGAACAGCACACGGAACCACATGCCTTCGGTGGCCAGGCCGTCCGGGAGATTGTGGGCCTGGTCCCTCTCCGCCTTCCGGCGTGCCTGCTCCCGCGGTACGCCCCGGTCGATCCAGTCCTGCGCGTACGCCTCCGCGCTGGTGGCCTCCCAGCGGGCGAACTCCTCGGCGGTCATGGGACGCCCCGTGAGCCCGGCGGGAAGTTCCGCGGTGCCCTGGTCCAAGCCCTTGATCATGTTGCGGCTGCGCTCCGCGTAGCCGAGCCCGGTGGCCAGCCGCAGGGCGCCCTCGTTGCCCTCGGGGACCGCCACGCGCACCTGGGTGCAGCCCCAGCCCCGCAGCACCTCCTCGGCGGCGAGCGCGGCGATGGTCCCCCGGCCCCGCCTGCGCTGCGGCTCGTCGATCCGCAGGGATGTCAGGACCCCGGCCGTCGGGCCGAAGGAGTCGTCGGTGCTGATCGCGACGGCACCGACGGCCCTTCCGTTGTCGCACACGTCGTACGCACGCGCCCGTGCGCCGTCGGCGCCTTGCTGAATCGGCCCGGTCGGCCGCAGTGTCGTGGTCATCACGGGCTTTCTATCCGCTGAGCGGCCGTCCGTCACCCGCTTTTACGGACGGGGGCCGTGCCGGTGTTCCGCCCTCACGGGTCGAGGTCGTCGCCGGCGCGTTCGTCGAAGATCCGCATGGCCTTCGCCGTCACCGGTCCCGGTGCCGCGGACAGTTCCCGCGCGTCGGCCCGGTGGACCGCCTGGACGTCCCGGAGCGTGGAGGTCAGGAAGATCTCCTCGGCGTGCTCCAGCACGTCCATCGGCAGGTCCGTCTCCTGTGCCCCGGTCCACTCCACGGCCAGCGCGCGGGTGATCCCGGCGAGGCACCCGGAGGCGACGGGCGGGGTGTGGATCTGCCCGTCGAGAACGACGAAGACATTGGACCCGGTGCCCTCGCAGAGCCGCCCGGCCGTGTTGGCGAACAGCGCCTCCGACGCGCCCCGCTCATGGGCACGGGCCAGGGCGACGACGTTCTCCGCGTACGAGGTGGTCTTGAGCCCGACGAGCGCGCTGCGTTCGTTGCGCGTCCAGGGAACGGTGATCACGGCCGTGGTGTCGGGACGGCGGACCGCCCCGCCCAGGGCCACGACCAGGCTGGGACCGGCGTCGCCGCGGTCGGAGCCGAGCGGGGACAGACCGCCGGTGTACGTGATCCGCAGCCGGCCGAGCGCCGTGGGATTGGCCTCGGCGACGGCCGCGGCGGCGCGGCGGACCTCGTCGAGATCGGGATCGGGCAGTCCCAGCCCGCGCGCCGAGCGGGTCAGCCGGTCCAGATGCCGGGTCAGGGCGAACGGGCGGCCGTGGGTGGTCCTGACCGTCTCGAAGACGCCGTCGCCCACCGTGAGCCCGTGGTCGAGCACGGACAGCCGGGCATCGTCGGCGTCCCGCAGTTCGCCGTTGACCCAAATCCTCATGAACCGGTCCTTCCTGTCTCCTCGAACGCGCCCGAGGCTACAGCGAGCAGCCTGGCCGCCTTCAGTTCGGTCTCGTCCCACTCCCGCTCCGGGTCGGAGCCCCAGGTGATGCCCGCTCCGGTACCGAAGCGGAGCACCGGCGCGGGGCCGGTCCGGTCGATCCAGAACGTCCGTATGCCGACCGCCAGGGCGGCGGTGGCCCGGTCGGCGTCGACCCAGCCGATCCCGCCGCAGTACGGCCCGCGCGGGGCGGTCTCCAGCGCCTCGATGATCCGCAGCGCGCTGGACTTCGGTGCCCCGGTGACGGAACCGGGCGGGAAGGCCGCGGCCATCAGCTCCGGCCAGCCCGCCCCGTCGGCCAGCCGCCCGCGGACGGTGGAGACGAGATGGACGAGCCCGGGGTGCTTCTCCACCACACAGAGATCGGGGACGCTCACGCTGCCCGTCGCGCAGACCCGGCCCAGGTCGTTGCGGACCAGGTCGACGATCATCACGTTCTCCGCGTGATCCTTCTCCAGCAGATCGTCCTCGGTGCGCCCGGTGCCCTTGATCGGCCCGGACTCGACGGTCCGCCCGTCGCGCGAGAGGAACAGTTCGGGGGACGCGGTGGCGATCTCGACACCCTGCGCGGGCAGCCGGACCGTTCCCGCGTACGGGGCGGGGTTGCCGCGCGCCAGCAGCGCGGTGAGGGCGTCCACGTCGGCGGTGTCCGGGGCCGGCAGCGGCGCGGACATCACGCGGCAGAGATTGGCCTGATAGACCTCACCCGCCGCGATGTGTTCACGGATCCGCCGCACGCCCGCCCTGTAGGCGTCGCGGTCCATCGATGAGGTCCAGTCCCCCACGGCGGGACCGCGCCACGCTCCGGGGACGGGAGCGGGCACCGGCTCCGTCCGTACGGTGGAGAAGCGGGCGCAGACGAGGCGGCCTTCGAAATCGGCGCATACGGCCCAGAAGCCGGACGAGTCGAGGGCCGCGGGATCACTGGTCACATCCTGCAGACCGGAGGCGACGAGGCCGCCGAAGCGGGCCATTGGGGCGAGGTCGAACACTCTGGTGAGTCTAGGACGGCACACGATGACCTGCGTCGGGGCAAAGGCACCGCAGCACGCTGCGCAAACGCGTTTTTGTACTGGCCCAGGAATCCGCTAGAGTTCAACACGTCGCCGGGACACGCAAGTGAACCGGGAAAGACACGCGGACGTAGCTCAGTTGGTAGAGCGCAACCTTGCCAAGGTTGAGGTCGCCAGTTCGAACCTGGTCGTCCGCTCGCAGAAAGTGGGGGGTTTTCCCGAGCCCCCACTCCTGGTGGAGTGGCCGAGAGGCGAGGCAACGGCCTGCAAAGCCGTCTACACGGGTTCAAATCCCGTCTCCACCTCCAAGGACGATTAGCTCAGCGGGAGAGCGCTTCCCTGACACGGAAGAGGTCACTGGTTCAATCCCAGTATCGTCCACCGGTCCGCGAGGACCCCCGCGCGATTAGCTCAGCGGGAGAGCGCTTCCCTGACACGGAAGAGGTCACTGGTTCAATCCCAGTATCGCGCACGCAGTACACGCAGGGTCACCCTGCGCGATTAGCTCAGCGGGAGAGCGCTTCCCTGACACGGAAGAGGTCACTGGTTCAATCCCAGTATCGCGCACCACCCAGAACCCCCGGTCGTTCCGACGACCGGGGGTTCTGTCGTACCGGGACCGCGTTCCCCGCACCGACCCGCACGGCAGCGCGTACCCCGGGTCCGGGCCTGATGCGTCCGGACCCGCGGTACGGCAGGGGGTCAGGAGGAGAAGAGCATCCGGCCGAAGCTCTTCTGACGGTGGTGGCCGTGGTGTCCGCCGTGGTGCGGGGCGCCCCACGCGGGTGCCGGAGCGGCAGCGGCCGGGTAGGCCTGCGGGGCGGGGGGCGCGGGCGGTGCCTGCTGCGTCCACTGGGACTCCAGACGGGTCAGGGACTCCAGCTCGCCGTAGTCGAGGAATATCCCCCGGCAGCCGCTGCACTGCTCGATCTGGACACCATTGCGGTTGTACGTGTGCATCTGCGCGTGACACTTGGGGCACTGCATCATCGGCTCGGCTCCTCGCCTTCGGTGTGCCGTCGCCGGGATACGTGCCCGGCGGCGGTCGGTTCACCCTACGACGAGCGGCCGGCCGCCAACTCGGGCGGGAGGGAAGCAATTCGGGCACAGGTGTCGATCATCATCTGCTCCACCTCGTCCGGAGACCGGTCCTCCGCAGCGGACTTGGCGAGGGCGAGGGCCGCGGTCTGCACGGTCAGGGCGCGCGCCGGGACGTCCAGAGCGGGCCAGGGATCCCCCTCGGCGGGCACGGCCGGGCCGCCCCCGGCCCGGTAGGCGGCCAGGAAGCGCGGCCAGACATCGGGGTCCAGCAGCCCGGCGGCGTACCAGGCGGCGGGCCGGGCGAGGTCCCACGACGGATCGCCGAGACCCGCGTCGTCGACATCGATGAGCAGCCAGGAACCGTGCGGCGCCGGGTGGCGGACGAGTTGGCCGAGGTGCAGATCCCCGTGGCAGAGGAAACCCGTGCGGTGCGCCGGGGCGGCCTCTTCGCCGCGGGCCCAGGCGGGCAGCCCGCGCCAGGCGGCGAGGACGGCGTCGGTGGCCGGTTCGCCGGGACGGGCCGCGCGCATCCGGGCGACGGCCGCGGCGGCCTTGGCGGGGCCGCGCATCGGCGGGAGCGGCAGCGGGGGCCGGGTGCGGTGGAGGCGGGCGAGCAGGGCGGCGGCCTCCTCCCAGGGCGCGGCGTCGGGGTCCGCCGGGTCGACGGGTTCGCCGTGCGGCCAGAGGGTGACGGGGCGGCCGGGGCGGGGGTCGCCCGGCGGCGCGGGCAGGGGCGGGAGCAGGATGCCCGCCAGCTCGGGGTCGGCCGCCAGGGCGACGCGGGCGGCGAGGGCCTCGCGGTCCGTGTCCGCGGCGTGCGCCTTGGCGACGACCGGGCCGCTGCGCACCACGGTGCCGTCGGGGCGGTCCGCCAGCACCTGCGGCGGGGCGCAGACGCACCGGGGGGCGGGCGGGTGGGAGCTGTCGTGGGCGAGGGTGCCCAGCACGCGTACGACTGTGGTGGTACTCAACGGCTCCCCCGGCGGTGATCGGTCCGGCCCTGCCGCCGGTCCCGCGTCGAGCGTACGCGCCGGGCCCGGGGCCGGGGCGCCGGAGCCAGGGGCTTCGGAGCGGGGAGCCTCGGGGCAGGGATTCGCGGGCCTCGGAGCGGGGAGCCTCGGGGCAGGGATTCGCGGGCTTCGGGGCAGGGACCGCAGGTGGGGCGGGTGGGCTTCGCGGGTCCGGACAGCGCGATGTCCGGTCAGCTCCCCAGCTGACCGGACAAACGCTGCCGTCCGCCGCACCCCCGTCCCCACGGGGTTGTTGGCCGGATGTCCCGGTCCGGACCGCTCTTCCGGACCCGGGGCGCCGCTCAGCGCCCCAGCATCACGCCCACGGACGACGCCTGTGTGACCACTGCCTCCCAGCCGCCGAAGACGACTACGAGCAGGGCCGCCAGAGGAAGAACCATGGCCGTCGCCACCAAGGGGTGGCGCGTGCCGGACCGACGGGCGCCGAACGCGGCGGATGCCTTGCGTCCCTGCGTGCGGATCATGGTCCGCGTTGCCGTGTCCGACATGGTTCCTCTCCTGACCTGATGTGGGGCGACGGGCGTTGACCTCGGGGGACGAGTGCTCGCCCGCCGCTTGATCTCCACACTAGGGAAGCGGCGGGCGGAGGTCGTCATGCCCGCGTACCGATTGCCGGGCCTCCCGGAGGATGAGCTGTGGGTAGTCGGCGTACTCCCCTGGGTGGAGACCGGGCGTCAGGGCTTGGGGTCATCCCGGAGGGGTCGCTCGGAGCTGTCCTCCCTGGGTACCGGTTGTTCGACCAGGGCGAGCACCCTGGTCGCCATGAAGCGGGCGGTGCGGACCACCGTGCCGTTCCGGGTGACTTCACTCACTTCCACCACCCCCCGGCGGACGGCGGTCTCCACCCTGCGGCCTGCCCTGGAGGCCACCACCTCGTAGGTCCTGGTCGTGTCTCCCGCGTCCACGACTATCTCCACGCGATCGCCCTTCACTGATCCAATCCCCCTTCTGCGACGGTCCTTTGAGATCTCGCACGGGGCGGGGAGCCCGGATCCACGGCTCCCTGACCACTCTTCAAGCCTCCCACCCGGCACTGACAATCGAATCTCCGGCGAGGGCGCGGCCTCTGAGCGAGCCGGGCGCCGGGTACGTAAGCTGTGCCTCGTCAGGCGGACCAGGCAGCGGGGATGGGCAGACGATGGCGATGATGCGGCTCCGGCGCGAGGACCCGCGTCTCGTCGGCTCGTTCAGGCTGCACCGGCGACTCGGGGCGGGCGGCATGGGTGTCGTCTATCTGGGCTCCGACCGCCGCGGTCAGCGGGTCGCCCTCAAGGTGATCCGCCCCGACCTGGCGGAGGATCAGGAGTTCCGGTCGCGTTTCGCACGCGAGGTGTCGGCGGCCCGGCGGATCCGGGGCGGCTGTACGGCACGGCTGGTCGCCGCCGATCTGGAGGCGGACCGCCCCTGGTTCGCGACGCAGTACGTCCCCGGCCCCTCACTGCACGACAAGGTCGCCGAGGAGGGTCCCCTGCCGGCCGCCGAGGTGGCCTCGATCGGAGCGGCGCTCTCCGAGGGGCTGGTGGCGGTGCACGAGGCCGGTGTCGTCCACCGGGACCTGAAGCCGTCGAACATCCTCCTCTCCCCCAAGGGTCCCCGGATCATCGACTTCGGTATCGCCTGGGCGACCGGGGCGAGCACGCTGACCCATGTCGGTACGGCGGTGGGGTCGCCCGGGTTCCTGGCGCCCGAGCAGGTCCGGGGCGCGGCCGTGACGCCCGCGACGGACGTCTTCTCGCTGGGTGCCACCCTGGCGTACGCGGCGATGGCCGACTCACCTTTCGGGCACGGCAGTTCCGAGGTGATGCTGTACCGCGTGGTGCACGAGGAGCCGCAGCTGCACGATGTGCACGACGCGCTCGCTCCGCTGGTGCGCGCCTGTCTGGCGAAGGACCCGGAGGAGCGGCCGAGCACGCTGCAACTCTCCATGCGGCTCAAGGAGATCGCCGCCCGGGAGGCGCAGGGCCTGCACGAGAGCCGGCCGCCGGCCCAGCGTTCCGCTCAGGAGCTGGACCGCCCGACCGGCCGCCTGGACGGTCCGTACACCGAGCAGCAGACCCGCCGTTCGGACGGCCCGTCCTCCTCGCGGCCCCAGCAGAGCAGGCGTACCGGGCCGCGTCCGGCCGCCTCCCGCACCGGAGACCCGCGCCCCCGGCAGGCTCCCCGCAACACCACGCGGTCCGGGAAGCGCCCCGGCGCGGCGAACGGCAGGCCGGGCACGCGGGGCGGGAACCGGACCACTTCACCGGGCCGCCGGCCGGCGAATCCGCGGCTGCTCCGGCAGCGGCTCGTGGTCTTCGTCGTCGTGACACTGCTCGTGGCGCTGGGCATCGCGGCGGCACAGGGCTGCCAGGGGCCGGCGCGCGGGCTGGACGTACCCTCGCTGCCGCACGACCGGGCCGCCGGCGCGCAGCACACGCAGCCGACGGCAGCCGCCCCCGGCGGACCGGTTCCGGAACGGGCCGCGCGGGCCTGAAGGGTGGGCAGGTCCGGGGAGAGCTGACCCCGGACAGGTCCGGGGTCAGCTCTGAGGGCGTCCTGTCGCCACGGCGTAGAAGGCGACCGCCGCCGCCGCTCCCACGTTCAGTGAGTCGACGCCGTGCGCCATGGGGATGCGGACCCATTCGTCGGCGGCCATCAGTGCCTGTGTGGACAGCCCGTCGCCCTCGGCTCCGAGCATCAGCGCCACCCGCTCCATCCGGTGCGGTGCCGCCTCGTCGATGCTGGAGGCCTTCTCGTCGGGGGTGAGCGCGAGCAGCGTGAAGCCCGCGCCCCGTACGCTCTCCAGCGTCCTGGGCCAGGCGTCGAGCCTCGCGTACGGGACGGAGAAGACCGCGCCCATGGAGACCTTCACCGAACGGCGGTAGAGGGGGTCGGCGCAGTCCGGCGAGAGCAGCACGGCGTCCATGCCGAGGGCGGCGGCGCTGCGGAAGATCGCACCGATGTTGGTGTGGTCGTTGACCGACTCCATGACGACCACCCGGCGGGCCGTGCCGAGCAGTTCGTCGGCCGTGGGCAGCGGCTTGCGCTGCATGGAGGCCAGGGCACCCCGGTGCACGTGATAGCCGGTGACGCGTTCGGCGAGTTCCGGAGTGACGGCGTACACGGGTGCCGGGACCTCGTCGATGACGTCGCGCATCACATCGACCCACTTGGCGGAGAGCAGCATCGACCGCATCTCGTATCCGGCGTGTCTGGCCCGTCTGATCACCTTCTCGCCCTCGGCGATGAAGAGGCCCTCGGCCGGCTCACGGCGGCGCCGGAGCTCGACATCGGTCAGGCCGGTGTAGTCGCGCAGGCGCGGGTCGTCGGGGTCGTCGACGGTGATGAGATCTGCCACAGGGTGATACTGCCTTGTCCGGTGTGTGGTGCCAACGCCTTGGAGGAAAGTCTGTTACCGCCGGTTACTCCGCGGCGGGTACGAGGGGGCCCGGGCCGACCGCGACGACTTCGCCGATGACGATCACGGCGGGCGGGCACACCTCTTCGGCGACGGCGCGTTCGCCGACGGTGGCGAGAGTCGCGTCGACGCGGCGCTGGGCGGCCGTGGTGCCCTCCTGGACCAGGGCGACCGGGGTCCGCGGGTCCTTGCCGTGGGCGATCAGCGCGGCGGCGATGGCGCCGATCTTGTCGACGGCCATCAGCAGGACGAGCGTGCCCCGCAGCTGTGCGAGCGCCGCCCAGTCGACCAGGGAGCGCGGGTCCTCCGGGGCGACATGGCCGCTGACGACAGTGAACTCGTGGGCGACGCCGCGGTGGGTGACCGGAATGCCCGCCGCGCTCGGTACGGAGATGGAGCTGGAGATCCCGGGGACAACGGTGCACGGTATCCCCTCGGCCGCCAGTGCCTGGGCCTCCTCCATGCCCCGGCCGAAGACGAACGGGTCGCCGCCCTTGAGCCGGACGACGGCCTTGCCCGCCCTGGCGTGCTCGATCAGCGCCCGGTTGATCGCCTCCTGCGCCATGAAGCGGCCGTACGGGATCTTCGCCGCGTCGATGACCTCGACATGCGGCGGGAGTTCGTCGAGCAGGTCACGGGGGCCCAGCCGGTCGGCGATGACCACATCGGCCTCGGCGAGCAGCCGGCGGCCCCGGACGGTGATCAGGTCGGGGTCACCGGGACCGCCGCCGACCAGCGCGACACCCGGCGCGCGGGTGCGGTGGTGCGGGGCGGCGAGGGTGCCGTCGCGCAGGCCCTCCACGATGGCGTCGCGTACGGCCGCGGAGTAGCGGGGGTCGCGGCCCTGCGAGGTGGTGGTGAGGACCGCGACCGTCACGTTCTCGCTGCGGCCGGTGGCCGGGGTCCAGGCGGTGGCGGCTTCGGCGTCGTCGCTGCGGACGCACCAGGTGCGGGTGCGCTCCGCCTCGGCCGAGGCGGCGTCGGCGGCGGCCCGGTCGGAGCAGGCGACGAGGGCGTACCAGGTGTCGGCGAGATCGCCGTCCTCGTACCGGCGGCGCTCCCAGCGGATCTCGCCGGTGTCGGCCATCGCCTCGACGGACGGGGTCGCGGACGGGGAGACGAGGGTGATGTCGGCACCGCTCGCGATGAGCGCGGGCAGACGGCGCTGCGCCACCTGGCCGCCGCCGACGACGACGACGCGGCGCCCGTTCAGGCGCAGTCCGACGGGGTACGCGGGGTGATCGGCGTGCTCGGCCATGGCGGTGCGGACTCCTCGTGCGGGTGCTGCGTAGGGGGCCGCTGCGGCGGTGGAGCGGCTGTGACGTGCGGGGGGGGATCGGCGCGGGGCGCGCGCGGGGTGGCCACCACGATACGCGGGGGGGGCGCGTGGGTGAGGGGGCGGTCGGCCGGCGGGAAGGGCGGCCGCCCGGTGGAAGACCCGCGGCGGACCCCGGCCGCCACCGAGGGACCGGATCGGGGCACCCGAGGGGTGCCGTCGTGCGCCGGACGGGCCGATGGTCCGCCCGGCGCACGGGTGGGGCGCGGTTACTTCTCGGTGACGCCCGCAGAATCGAACGTGGCCACCTCGTGCATCGCGCGGGCCGCGCTCTGCACGATCGGGAGCGCGAGCAGGGCTCCCGTGCCCTCACCGAGGCGCAGGTCGAGATCGACCAGCGGGCGCAGGCCCAGCTTGTTGAGCGCGGCGACATGACCGGGCTCCGCGCTGCGGTGACCTGCGATGCAGGCGGCGAGGGCCTCGGGGGCGATGGCCCGCGCGACCAGGGCCGCCGCGCCCGCGCTCACGCCGTCCAGGATCACCGGCGTACGCAGCGAAGCGCCGCCGAGCAGGAAGCCCGCCATCGCGGCGTGCTCCAGGCCGCCGACCGCGGCGAGCACGCCGATCGGGTCGGACGGGTCCGGCTGGTGCAGGTCGAGCGCCCGGCGGACGACATCGACCTTGCGGGCGTGCATCTCGTCGTTGATACCGGTCCCCCGGCCGGTCACCTCGGCCGCGTCGATGCCGGTGTACACGCAGATCAGCGCGGCGGAGGCGGTGGTGTTGGCGATGCCCATCTCGCCGGTCAGCAGCGCCTTGTTGCCCGCTGCGACCAGATCACGGGCGGTCTCGATACCGACCTCGATGGCCGCGAGGACCTCTTCACGGCTGAGGGCGGGACCGGTGGTGAAGTCCGCCGTTCCGGGGCGCACCTTGCGCGGCAGGAGTCCCGGCGTCGCGGGCAGTTCGGAGGCGACACCGACGTCGACCACACAGACCTCGGCGCCGACCTGGGCCGCGAAGGCGTTGCAGACGGCTCCGCCGCCGAGGAAGTTGGCCACCATCTGGGCCGTGACCTCCTGCGGCCAGGCGGTGACTCCCTGGGCGTGCACCCCGTGGTCCCCGGCGAAGATCGCCACGGCCGCGGGCTCGGGAATGGGCGGCGGGCACATCCGGGAGAGCCCGGACAGCTGGGCGGAGATGATCTCCAGCATGCCGAGCGCACCGGCGGGCTTCGTCATCCGCTTCTGGCGTTCCCAGGCCTCGCCGAGCGCCTTGGCATCCAGCGGGCGGATGCTGGAGATGGTCTCCTGGAGCAGGTCGTGCGGCTCCTCGCCCGGCAGGGCGCGGCGCCCGTACGTCTCCTCGTGAACGACCCAGGAGAGCGGGCGGCGCTTGGACCAGCCCGCCTGCATCAGCTCGGGCTCCTCGGGGAACTCGTCGACGTATCCGACACAGAGGTACGCGACGACTTCGAGGTGCTCGGGCAGTCCGAGCGCGCGGACCATCTCGCGCTCGTCGAAGAAACTGACCCAGCCGACGCCCAGGCCCTCGGCGCGCGCGGCGAGCCACAGGTTCTCCACCGCGAGGGCCGAGGAGTACGGGGCCATCTGCGGCTGGGTGTGCCGGCCGAGGGTGTGCCGGCCGCCACGGGTGGGGTCGGCGGTGACGACGATGTTCACCGGGGTGTCGAGGATGGCCTCGATCTTCAGTTCCTTGAACTGCTTGGCCCGGCCCTTGGGGAGCGAGCTGGCGTAGGCGTCGCGCTGACGCTGGGCCAGTTCGTGCATGGAGCGGCGGGTCTCCGCGGAGCGGATGACCACGAAGTCCCAGGGCTGCGAGTGACCCACGCTCGGGGCCGTGTGCGCGGCTTCGAGGACCCGGAGCAGGACCTCGTGCGGGATCGGGTCGCTGCGGAAGCCGTTGCGGATGTCGCGGCGCTCGCGCATCACGCGCAGGACCGCTTCGCGTTCGGCGTCGTCGTAGCCGGGGGCGGGCGGAGTGAACTCCTCGGCGGGCTCCGCCGGGGCGGGCTCGGTGCCGGCGGGCTCGGTGCCGGTGGGCTCCGTTCCCGCGGGCTCGGTGCCGGCGGACTGCGCTTCTGCGGACCCGGCATGGGAGGGCTGTTCCCCGGCGGGCACGGGCTCGGTCCCGGCCGGAACCTCTGCCTGTTCCGGCTCGGCGAGCTCGGGGGTCTCGATGATCTCGGGCCCCGTGGCGTCATCGGGAACGGCGGCCGGCTGCGCGACGGCAACGGCTTCCGGCTGCGGGGCGGGCTCCGGGGCCGCGGCCTCCGCCGGCGCCTCCACCACGACGGGGGGCGCGGCATCGGCGGGCACGGCCACCGCTTCGGGCGCAGCTTCGGCGGGTGCCGCTTCCACCGGTGCGGGGGCCTCGACGGCCCCGGGCGGCGCCGTCTCCGCCAGGATCGGCTCCGCGACGGGCTCCGCCTCCGCGGGGGCAGCGACAGGGGCCGGCACGGGGACGGCGGCGGGGGCGGCCGCCGCGGGCTCCCCGGCAACGGCTTCCACGGGCGCTTCCACGACGGCTTCGGGCACGGGCACGGGCTCCGCCTCGACGACGGCCTCCGGCAGTGCGGCCTCCGGCACTGTGGTCTCCTGCGGCGCGGCATCCGCCGGGGCGGCCTCCACGACCGGCGCCGGGGCGGGCTGCGAAAGCGTGGCCTCCGGCCCTTCGACGGGTACGGGCTGCTCCGCGGGTTCCGCCGCCACCGCGGCCGGGACCTCGACGGCCGACTCCGCCGGTGCCGGTACCTCGTTCACGGTCTCCGGAGCCTGCGCTTCCGTCGGCTCAGGAGCGGCCGTTTCCGCGACTGCGGCTGCGGCTGTCTCCACGGCAACGGCTGTCTCCACGACCGCGGCTGCCTCCACGGCAACGGCCTCGGGCTGCGCCACCGGCTCGGGCTGGACCACGGCCTCGGGCTGGACGGCCTGCTCCGGCTGGACCACGGCGTCGGGCTGGACGGGGGGCTGGGACGACCACGGAGCACCGCTCTGCGGCGGGATCTCGCCCAGCTGCGGACCGGGCAGCAGCGGGGCCTCCCCGGCCGGGGCGTCGAGGTACTGCGGGCCCGTCGCGGCCGGCCCGGCATGGCGTGCGGACACGGGAGGCTGCGGCGCTCCGGCGGGGCCGCGGTCGGCGAGGGAGCGGACCACACCGCCGGTCGGCGTACCGCCGTACGAGGGGGCCTCGGCGGACGCGGGGCCCCGGTGCAGCGGGCGGCGGGCGGGGGCGGCGGTGTGCGCGGCCGCCGGGACCTGCGCGGGGGCGGGCGTGGGGCCCGGGATCCGTACGCCGTTGAGGTCGACGGAACCGGTGTCCCGGCCACCGGACTCATGGGTGCCGTGGGCGGCGCCGGGCTGCTGGGCGGCGTACGCGGCCCGGCCCTGCGCGGAAACGCCCGCCTGGGTCTGCGCCTGCGCCTGCGGTCCGGCCTGTTCGGCCGTCGCCGCCGGGGCGTGCCCCTGTGCCTGCGGGTACGCCGCGGGGGCCTCCGCGGCCGGGCCCGGAACGGGGGCGGGAGCGGCCTGCGGGTCGCTCCACGCGCCCTGGGAAGTCGGCATCAGCAGAAGATCGTCGTCCTCGGGTGTGTGCTCGGAGGGATCGAGGAAGGTGTACGCGTCCGGGGCGGGGATGCCCGGCTGCTCCACCATGCCTGCGTTCTCCGGCAGTCCCTCGCCCGGGATCTGGCCGGTGTCAGTCATGCGTACCCCTCGCCCATCGTCAGTGCTCCTTCGGCCCTTCGCCCGGGACGCCCGAACCACGGCACGCCGGTGCTCGTCAACAAGAACGAGCGGGCTCGCCGCGCGGCACGAAACGCCCGCGGACCTCTTCATATTCTCGCGGCCGTACGCCGCCGCGACAGGCAGTTCTGCCACGGCTCTCTGTGGACTGCGCCACTTCGCGCGTCCCCCGGGATCTGCCGTACCACAACGGGGAACAAAACGGTTCCCTTTTCCGGACATTGACGAACGAAGCGACGAACGGCCGGGCACGGTACAACGATCGGCCAGCCTACCCCGGTCGGCGTGCGGCAGAGGTCAGGGGGCGAGGTCCGAACGCCGTGCGGAGAGCAGGAAGACGACGGACCGTTCGCGTTCCGCCCACCCGGAGGTGTCCAGGTCGACGGACTGGAGCAGGGAGCATTCGACGGTGAATCCGTTCCCGGAGAGCGCCGCCCCGAGCGCCTCCGCCTCGTCCCGGGTCGACGCGTGGGTGACGATGCGTTCCGGGCGGCGGTCGGCGACCGCGGTGACCACGGGAACGCCACCGCCCCCGATCCGTACGACGTCCGGTTCGGGCAGCCGTTCGAGCACATGCGGGGCCCGCCCCTGGACGACCTGGAGGGGTACGCCGAAGGCGCGGGCGGCAGCCGCCGTACGGTCGCAGGCGGCCCGGTCGCTGTCCACGGCCAGCACCGCCGCGCCGAAGCGGGCCGCCTCCACCGCCAGCGCCCCGCCGCCGGACCCGATGTCCCAGAGCAGGTCGCCGGTGCGCGGGCCCAGGCGGGCCAGCTGGGCGGCGCGCAGTGCCGGTGACTCGCCCTCGCCCGCCTTCTCGCCGCGGTCCGCCGGGCCGTCCCGGTACGCCTCGGCGGGCAGTGCCCAGCCGCGTACGCCCTGGGGGTAGGCGGGCAGGCGGCCGGCGATCCAGGCTCCGGACGCGGTGGTCTCGGGGCCGGCGCCGATGACGATGACCACGTTCGGGTCGCGCCAGGCGTGGTCGGCGGCCTTGTCGGAGGTGAGGACGGAGACCTGTTCGCGGGCGGTGCCGAGCTCCTCGCAGATCACGAAGGTGCGGTGAACCCCTTCGAGCAGGAGCGCCAGTTCGGCGGGGCCCGCACCGGGCGAGGTCAGGACGGCGACCTTGTGGTGGGCGCGGCAGACATTGACGGCGCGGCGCAGGGTGCGCGGGTGGGCGACGACGACCTGTGCGTCGTCCCAGGGCATTCCGGCGCGGGCGAACGCGGTGGCGACCGAGGAGACGGCGGGCACGACCTCGACCTCCAGGCCGTGCTCGGGAGCGCGCAGGGTGCGTACGACACCGAAGAAGCCGGGGTCTCCGTCGGCGAGGACCACGGGGCTGCCGCGGTGTCCGGCTATCCGGCGGGCGGCGAGGTCGACGCTGCCGAGACGGATGCGTTCGGCGCGTCCGGGGATCTCGGGGAGTGCGAGGTGGTGGGCGGCTCCCGCGACGAGCGTGGCGGCCGACAGCGCTGCCGTTGCCGCTCCGGTCAGTGGCGAGCCGTCCCAGCCGATCACCGTGACCCGGTCGGCCATCGTCGTCTGTCTCCTGGGGGTGTAGCAGGCGGGGGTGCAGCAGGGCGGGGTGTCCGCGGGGTGGCGGGCAGGGTGAGAGTACCCGGCCGGTGCCGGGTCCCGGCGGCGGGGCCGCGCGGTGTCGCTCGTGGTCGTCGCGGGGGTCAGTTCCAGTCGTTGTAGGTGCCGTAGCCGCCGGCGTCGGCCAGCTCCTCGGCGACACCTTCGAGGTCCTCGGGCAGCAGGCCCCAGACGATCAGATCGGTGCGGATGTCGGTCCAGCCGCCGTCCGTGCCGTTCTCGGTGCGGGTGCGCGCTATCCGGGCGTTGCGCAGGACGCCCTCGCTGATGCAGCCCAGCTTCTGGGCGACCTGCTGGGAGGCGGTGTTGTCGGCGGGGGTGCGCAGCTCCATGCGTTCGAACCGCTGGTCGCGGAAGAGCCATTCGGCCAGCGCCAGCACGGATTCGGTGGCGTACCCCTCACCGCGCGCCCAGGGGGCGGTGATGTAGCGGACCTCGGTGGCCAGGGTGCGCCAGTCGGTGTTCAGCAGCTGGACGGAGCCGACCAGGCGCTGGGTGAGGAACTCGGTGACGGCGAGGACGATTCCGTTGCCGGTGGTGCGCTCGGCCGGGGCGATCCTGCGGACCCAGCGTTCGGCGTCGACCTGGGTGTAGGGGTGCGGTCCGTCGGTCCAGGCGGTGACGAGTTCGTCGTTCATCATCTCGATGTACGCCGGGATGTCGTCCATCTCGAAGGGGCGCATCACCAACCTGTCCGTGCTGATGGAGATGGACGGAAAGGTGGTAGTCATGCGCAGCTCCATGCCGAAGACCGGGTAAAGGCACAGCATGCAGCATCGGCCCGGCGTCGCGCATGGGCGGGTCCGCACGGCGGAGCCCCGCGCTTCCCTCCGGGAAGGCGCGGGGCTCCGTTCGCAAGTACCCGGCGGGGGTCAGGAATTGGCGGGGGTACCGAAGGCCGGGATGACCGAGCCCTGGTAGGTGTCCTCGATGAACTTCTTGACCTCGTCGGAGTGGAGGAGCTTGATGAGCTTCTCGACGCGGGCGTCCTTCTCGTTGCCCTTCTTCACGGCGATGATGTTGGCGTACGGGTTGCCGTCGGCCTTCTCCAGCGCCAGGGAGTCCGTGGAGGGCTTGAGCCTCGCCTCGATGGCGTAGTTGCCGTTGATGACGGCGGCGTCGACGTCGTTCAGCGCGCGGGGCACGGTGGCGGCCTCCAGCTCCTTGAACTCCAGGCCCTTCTTGTCGGTGATGTCGCTCAGCTTGGCGTCGGTGCCGACGCCGTCCTTGAGGGTGATCAGGCCGTTCTGGGCGAGCAGCTGGAGGGCGCGGCCCTCGTTGGTGGTGTCGTTGGGCACCGCGATGGTCTGGCCGGACTTGATGTCCTTGAGGTCCTTGACCGTCTTGGAGTACAGGCCCAGCGGCTCCAGGTGCACCGTGCCGACGGGGACGAGGTGGGTGTTGTTCTTCTTGTTGAAGTCGTCCAGGTAGGGCTGGTGCTGGAAGAAGTTGGCGTCGACCTGGCCGGTCTCGGTGGCGGTGTTCGGCAGGACGTAGTCCGTGAACTCCTTGACCTCCAGCTTGAGGCCTTCCTTGGCCGCCAGGTTCTTCTGGACGTAGCCGAGGATGTCGGCGTGCGGCGTCGGGGACGCGGCGACGACGAGCGCCTTGGAGGTGTCGGCCTTGGCGCCGGTGCCGCTCTTGGACGCCGGGTCGGAGTCCGTACCGCAGGCGCTGAGGCCCAGGGCGACGGCGGCGGTGGCTGCGGCAGCTGCGGTGATCTTGATGTTCTTACGCACGAAAAGTGCCTCTTTCGGTGATGAGGTGGTGCGCCCGGACAAGGAGTTCGGGCTTGGTGGAGGAAAAAGTCAGGGGGGCGGGCGGGGTCAGGAGAGGGTGCGGCCCCGGCGGGCCAGCAGGCGCACGACCCCGTCGCCGATCAGCTGGATCACGGTCACGATGACGATCAGCAGCGCGACGGTGATGAGCATGAACTGGTTGTCGAAGCGCTGGAATCCGTAGGTGACGGCTTTGGAGCCGAGGCCTTCGCCGCCGACCGCGCCGGCCATCGCGGAGTAGCCGATGAGCACGATGACGGTGGTGGTGACGCCGGAGACGAGCGAGGGCAGGGCCTGCGGCAGCAGTACCTTGCGCACGATCGTCGGGATCGATCCGCCCATCGACTGGACGGCCTCGACGAGCCCGTGGTCGACCTCGCGGACCGCCGTCTCCACGAGCCGGGCGAAGAACGGGATGGCGCCCACGGCGAGCGGCACGATCATCGCCGTCGGGCCGATGAAGGTGCCGACGACCCAGGTGGTGAAGGGGATCAGGGCGATCAGCAGGATGATGAACGGCAGCGAACGGCCGATGTTCACGATCACGCCGATGACCTTGTTGACCACCGTGTTCCGCAGGAGTCCGCCCTTGTCGGTGAGGACCAGAAGGATGCCGAGCGGGAGCCCCACCAGCACGGTGACGACCGCGGACCACAGCACCATGTAGAGGGTGTCGACAGTGCCCTGGGTCAGCAGTGGCTGCATTTCGGACCAGGTCACTTGGCGACCTCCTTGGTGAGCGGGGCGGCTGCCTGTTCGGGTACGGCGTCCTGCGGTACGGCGGCGGACTCCGCGTCCACGACCTCGGCCCGTAGACCCTGCTCGCGCAGGAAGCCGATCGGGACGACGTTCTCCTCGAACCGGCCGGGCAGCTCGATGCGCATCCGGCCGATCTGGTTGCCGCCGACGGTGTCCATCGCCGCGCCGAGGATGGAGATGTCGATGTTGTACGTACGGGAGAGCTGGGAGATCACCGGCCGGCTCGCGGCCTCACCGTGGAACGTGACGTCGACGACCGTGCGGTCGGGTGCCGAGGCACTGCCGCCGACCGGGAAGAGCTCATGGGCGAGTTCGGAGCCGGGGGTGGCGAGCAGTTCGCCGACGGTGCCGGACTCGACGATGCGGCCGCGCCGCATCAGCGCGGCGGAGTCGCAGACCGTCTTGACGACGTCCATCTCGTGCGTGATGAGCAGGACAGTGAGACCCAGCTGCCGGTTGAGGTCGCGCAGCAGCGCGAGGATGGAGCGGGTGGTCTCGGGGTCCAGTGCGGAGGTCGCCTCGTCCGAGAGCAGCACCTTGGGGTCGCCGGCCAGGGCGCGGGCGATCCCGACGCGCTGCTTCTGGCCGCCGGAGAGCTGACCGGGGTAGGCCTTCGCCTTGTCGGAGAGGCCGACGAGGTCGAGCAGTTCGAGTGCCTTGCGGGTGCGGGCCTGGCCGGAGACGCCGAGGATCTCCAGCGGGAGTTCCACGTTGTCCCGGACGTTGCGCGAGGCCAGGAGGTTGAAGTGCTGGAAGACCATGCCGATACGGCTGCGCGCCTCGCGCAGTTCCCTGCCCGCGCGCCGGCCGCGGCCGGCGAGTGCGGTGAGGTCCTGGCCGGCCACCGTGACGGTGCCGGAGGTGGGACGCTCCAGGAGGTTGACGCAGCGGATCAGGGAGGACTTCCCGGCGCCGCTCTGTCCGATGACTCCGTAGACCTCGCCCTCGCGGACATGCAGGTCGACGCCGTCGAGTGCGGTGACCTCACGGCCGCGCGACTGGTAGACCTTCGTGAGGCCCGTAGTGGTGATCACAGGGGTTTCCGTCACTGTCGAGTGCGCGGCGCGGTGTCCGCCGGGCACGGGGCATTCGTCTGAAGAGACTGTTCGGGCTGATCTGCCGGCGGGTCTCGGCATGGCCGGGCGCGGCGGAGGCCGGGCGGCAGCGCATGCTCGGGCGGGCTCGTTCCATTGGGTGCAAACGGCGCAGGCTCGGTCTCGCTTCGGGGCGCGAGGCTCAGGCGGGGGCCCTCAGAAGGCGCGCATTCGACACATACAACGAGCACCGGGCGTGCTGATCGCCTCGGTCGCAAGGGTGCGGCTGCTCGTCGTGGTCATGTCCCCCAGTAAAACAGACGTATCGCCTCCCCCAACCAGGCTGTCCGGATAGCGGACAGTCGTGGATGGTCACGCCGCGCGGTCGGGGACTCGGCCGCAGTCCCCCGCCGAAAGGCTGTGACCTGCGCCGATTCGGGGGCGTTGCCTGCGGCGGCGGCCCCGTGGGCCGGGGTGCGGCCGACGGCCGCTGTGGCCAAGGCCACGATCCCGTGGCCGCCGCCCCGTCGCGTGCGCCGCGGGGCCCGGCGGCAGGGCCCCGGCCCCCGCGCGGAGGCCCGGCACGTCCGTAATACCCTCGCTTCATGCTTGACGCCCTGACGGTCGCGGTCGCCGTGTCCGCGCTCGCCCTCGCCGCCTGGTGCGGACACGCCGCCTACCGGGACCAGCCCACGAAGGACTGGCACTTCATCGGGATGGCCATCGTCTCGGTACTGGCCCTGGCCCAGCTGTCGGTCGGGATCGTGCAGCTGGCCAGGGGCGAGCGGCCGGAACAGGGCATGGCGATCTTCATCGCCTATCTGATCGGTTCCTTCGCGGCCGTACCGGCGGCGGGATTCCTGTCGCTGACCGAGCGGACCCGCTGGGGTTCGGTGACGGTGGCGGCCGGCGCCGTCGTGCTCGCGGTGCTCGAAGTGCGGCTCTACGACATCTGGGGAAACTGACCGTGACCGACACCGAACGCCCCGAGGCTCCCGCGAAGCCGTCCTTCGAGCTGGGCACCGGGCCCGGACGGGTACTGGTCTGGTTCTACGGAGTGTTCACCGTGGCGGCCGCCTCCCGCTCGGTCGTCCAGATGATCCTGGACTTCGACAGGGCGCCGCTGGCCTATGTGCTGTCCGCCGTCGCGGCCGTCGTGTACGGCTTCATCACGTACTCGCTGGTGCGCGGCGGGGAGAAGGCCCGGAGGGCGGCGCTGGTGTGCTGCGCCGCCGAGCTCGTGGGGGTACTCGTCGTCGGTACGTGGACGCTGGCGGATCCGTCCGCCTTCCCCGACGCGACCGTCTGGTCGGACTTCGGGATGGGCTACCTGTTCATCCCGGTGATCCTGCCGGTCACCGGGATGATCTGGCTGCGCCGCGCGAAGACCGTCTAGCGGCCCGCGCCTCGTACACCGGGCCCATCGCCGGGCCGGAAGGGCCCGGGGACGGGCCGCGGGGGCCCGGAACAGGTCCTCCGGACCCCGAGCGGGCCGGACGGAGCGCTCAGGCGCTGGCCATGCAGGCCCGCGCGTCGGCGTCCTTCTCCAGCAGGATCATCCGCACCCCGTCCGCCCCGGTGGCGTCCCCCACCTGGGCATAGCCCGCCCTGCGGTAGAGCCGCAGGTTGTTCTCGCTGCGGTGGCCGGTGTGCAGCCGGAAGCGGGTGGCCGACCGGCCCTCGGCCAGGCCCGCCTCCGCGGCCCGCAGCAGTCGGGCACCGAGGCCGTGCCCCTGGAGCCGGGGATGGACGCAGAGCCTGGAGATCTGGCCCGTGCCGTCCTGGTCGGTGAATCCGCGCACCGAACCGACCACTTCCTCACCCAGCCTGGCCACGAACACCACATCCGCGGCGACTTCACCGCGCACCGATTCGAGGGTCTGGACGAGAGGGTCTATCCGGTAGTTGTCGTAGAGCTCCGCCTCGCTCTGAAAGCAGAGGTACTGAAGCTTGAAGATCTGCTCGACGTCCCCAGTGGTCGCCGCCGAGATGGTCACACTCATGCCCATGTGCGCATGCCTCCCGCTCACCTGTCCGCCGGTTGTCTACCCGCTCCTATCCCCGCAGTTCAGGAGCGACAACCTCCGCCGCGAGCATTCTGCGCAGACATCCAAGGCATCGGGAACGCATCGGACCCAAACTGCCCTGTGACATACCCAACTCCCCTGCGATTTCCCGGTAGGTCGGATCCCCCGGGGCGAGCATCGCCTCCAGCAGCCGGGAACACCGCCGGGGCAGCCGGGCCACCGCGGCGCGCAGCGCCCGTCGTTCGGCGGCACCCAGCGCGGTGCGCTCGGGGCAGCCGGAGGGGCCGGCGGCGGGCTCCCTTCCGGCGTACGGGTGCTCGTGCCGGGCCCTGCGGCGGGCCCGGCGGGCCTCCGCCCGTACGGAGTCGCGCACCCAGCGGGCGGAGTCGTCCGGCGGCCCCACCGCGGCCAGCCGCTCCATCAGCCGCAGCCATACGGCCTGTTCGAGATCGGCGGGGTCGACCGCGGCGGCGGGTGCCTCGGCCGTCGCCTCCGCGCGCACCAGAGGGTGCAGGGCGCGGACGACAAGGGCGGCGGACGCGGCGGACGCCGCGGGCACGGCAGACGGAGCGGATACGGCGGATACGGCCCGAGCATGATCATGAAGTGTCATGCCCCAGCGGACGTGCCCCGCCCGCACCCGGTTGCCGCACGCGGGGAGCGCCACCCGACCGGGGCATGTCCGGCCGGGTGGCTGACGGCGGGCGCTGACAGCGGGTGGTGCTCAGCGGCGCCGGAGGAGGTACGTCAGTTCCCGGCGAAGTCCGCCGCGGCGAGCAGCGCGGTGTCCGGGTTGTCCGAGAAGATCCCGTCGATGCCGGTGGCGAAGTACGCCCGGAACGCGCCGAAGGCGTCGCCGTACGCGCTCGGGTCGGTGCCCCGGCGGAAGTCGGCGGGCAGGAAGCTGTTCTCGTTGCGCATCGTGTACGGGTGGAGGACCAGGCCCTGTGCGTGCGCGTCCTTCACCAGAGAGGTCGGCGAGGTCAGCCGGCCGGAGGCGTCCTTCGGGATGATCAGGTCCAGCGTGGGGCCGATGCCCTGAGCGAACGACGCCATCCACTTCAGACCGGCCGGCTTGACGAGGTCCGCGACCGTACGCGGGTCCCCGGCCTCCACGAAGTCCCAGGGGCGCTCCTTGGGGCCGGACAGCAGGACGACACGCGGGGTGGCGACCAGCCGGGACAGCCGCTGGATGGAGCCGGGCTCGAAGGACTGGAGTATGAGCGGGGAGTTCGCGCGGTGGCGGTTGTAGCGGCGCAGCAGCCGGGCCAGCGGCTCCTCCAGGCCGAGGCCCAGTCCGCGGAAGTACGTGGGGTGCTTGGTCTCGACGTACAGCCAGACGGGCCTGCCGCGCCTGCGGCCCTCCTTGTCGGCCCAGCGCAGGACCTCCTCGAAGGTGGGGATCTCCCAGCGGCCGTCGTAGAGGGTGTTCTCCTGACGGGTGCCCGGGATGCGCTCCTTGGCCCGCAGGGTCTTCAGCTCGGCGAGGGTGAAGTCCTCGGTGAACCAGCCGGTGAGAGAGACCCCGTCGACCTTCTTGGTCGTCCTGCGGCTCGCGAACGCGGGGTGGTCGGCGACATCCGTGGTGGCGGTGATGTCGTTCTCGTGGCGGCACACGAGGTGGCCGTCCTTCGTCGGGACGAGGTCCTGCTCGACGATGTGCGCGCCCATGTCGAGCGCCAGCCGGTAGGAGCCGAGCGTGTGCTCGGGGCGGTAGCCGCTGGCGCCCCGGTGGCCTATGACGGTCGGCACGGGCAGATCGCGGAAGGAGCCGTGGCCGTGGCCACCGCCGCGGCCCCGCTCGGCGGCCTGCGCCGTACCGGACAGCCCGAGGGCCGCGGTACCGAGGACGGCCGCCCCCAGAAGGGTCCGCCGGCCGGGGCTCGTCCACTCACGCTCTGTCATGAATGCTCCTCGCATGTAATGTCTGGTACCTGTCGAGCGAGGGCCGATCGTAGGCAGCCGGGCCGTCCGCCCGGCAGCCCTGCGGCGAACATGGCGCAAACACGCGTCAACACCGTGTATCCGCTTCGTGAACCCGATGTGCGATCAGGTGGTACCCGCGAGTATCGTCCTCACCTGCACAGACCCGCATCCGCACAGACCCTCACCGCACCCAGGCCGGCCCGGCCACGACACCGGAGGAACCGTTGTCCCGACTCACGGTCATCAAGGCAGTGCTCGGACCGATCCTGCGCCTGATGTTCCGCCCGCAGGTGGAAGGCGCGAAGAACATCCCCGGGACCGGGCCGGTGATCCTCGCGGGCAACCACCTCACGTTCATCGACTCGATGATCATGCCGATCTGCTGCGACCGGCCGGTGTTCTACATCGGCAAGGACGAGTACGTCACGGGCAAGGGGTTCAAGGGCCGCCTGATGGCCTGGTTCTTCACCGGCTGCGGCATGATCCCGGTGGACCGGGACGGCGGGCGCGGCGGCGTGGCGGCGCTGATGACCGGGCGCCGGGTGCTGGACGAGGGCCATGCCTTCGCGATCTACCCGGAGGGCACCCGCTCCCCCGACGGCCGCCTCTACCGGGGCCGTACGGGAATCGCCCGGCTGACGCTGATGACGGGCGCGCCTGTGGTCCCGTTCGCGATGATCGGCACGGACAAGCTCCAGCCCGGCGGCGCCGGACTGCCCCGTCCGGGCAAGGTCACGGTGCGCTTCGGTGAGCCGATGGAGTTCTCGCGCTACGAGGGCATGGACCGCGACCGCTATGTGCTCCGGGCGGTGACGGACTCGGTGATGGCCGAGGTGATGCGGCTGTCCGGCCAGGAGTACGTCGACATCTACGCCACGAAGGCCAAGGCCGCCTGAACCGTACGCGAAAGGGCCCGCACCCCCTCCTCGGGGTGCGGGCCCTTTCGCGTACGGGCGGCTACGGGTGCTCGACGCCCTCCTCCAGCTTCTGGCCCCGCAACAGGAACCAGGCGGCGACCGCGGTCGCCAGGAGCACCGCGGCACCGACCCCCGCGGCGAGCTGGAGCCCGTCGACGAACGACTCCTGGGCCACCGAGATCAGGGATTCCGCCTGCCCGGCGGGCAGGTCGCCGACCGCTTCGACGGCGCCGCCCAGGGATTCGTGGGCGGCCGCCGCCGTGTCGGAGGGGACACCCGGCGGGGTCACGAAGTCCTGGTAGACACCGGTGACGATGGATCCGAGCAGCGCGATGCCGAGGGCGGCGCCGAGTTCGTACGCCGTCTCGGAGACGGCGGACGCGGAGCCGGCCTGCTCCTTCGGCACGCTGGAGAGGATGACGTCGGCGGTGACGGTGAAGGCGAACCCGGCACCGACGCCGACGACCAGCAGCATGCCGCCGAGCATCGGGTACCCGGTGTCCTTGCTGAGCAGGGTCACGCACGCCAGGGCCAGGCCGACCGCCGCGAGCCCGCCGGAGACCACGGAGCGGACCGAGAACCGGCGGGCCGCGAACCCGGCCAGCAGACCCGCGGTCACCGCGCCGACGGCGGCGGGCAGTTCGGCGAGCCCGGCCTCCAGCGGGCCGCGGCCCTGGACCAGCTGCAGGAACTGGGAGAGGAAGAAGACCAGCCCGGACAGACCGAGGATGGTCAGCAGGTCGGCGAGGACCGCGCCGGAGAAGCCCCGGTGGTGGAAGAGCCGCATGTCCAGCAGGGGCGCGGGCAGCTTCAGCTGCCGGCGGATGAACCAGGTGAGCGCGGCCACGCCGATGACGGCCGCCGCTGCGACCTCCCAGCTCGCCCCGTGCGCGGCCACCTCCTTGATGGCGTACACGACTCCGATCATGCCGATCAGGGAGAGCGCGACACTCATCAGGTCCCAGGGACCCGGTGCCGGGTTCTTCGACTCGGGGATCAGCTTGATGCCGACGACCACGAGCACCGCCATGACGGGCAGGTTGATGAGGAAGACCGAGCCCCACCAGAAGTGTTCGAGCAGGAATCCGCCGACGACGGGGCCGACCGCCGCGCCCGCCGAGGCCATGGCACCCCAGATGCCGATGGCGAGGCTGCGTTCGCGCGGGTCGTGGAAGAGGTTGCGGATGAGGGCCAGGGTGGACGGCATCAGGGTGGCGCCCGCGACACCGAGCAGCGCCCGGGCCAGGATCATCATCTCCGGGGTGTGCGCGTACGCGTTGAGCACGGAGACCGCGCCGAACGCGACGGCGCCGATCAGCAGCAGCTTCTTGCGGCCGATGCGGTCACCGAGGCTGCCCATGGAGACGAGGAGTCCGGCGATGACGAAGGAGTAGACGTCGCCGATCCAGAGCAGCTGGGTGCCGGTCGGTTCGAGGTCCTCGCTGAGGAACGGGGTCGCGAGGCCGAGAACGGTGGCGTCGACGGCCACCAGCAGCACCGCGAGCACGAGTACGGCCAGGGCGATCCACCGCCCGGGGCGTCGTACCGCTTCCGCGGTGTCCTGGTGCTGGTCGATGATGGTCATTGCTCCACGCTCCGCCGTGCTCCGCCGAGCAGCAGCTCGACGATCATGTACTGGAAGTCCTGTGCGGCCACCCGTCCCACCTGGACGGACCAGGCGCCGGAGCCGATCAGCCCGTAGAGGGCCTCGGTCAGCCAGGCCGGGGTGAGGTCGATACGGAAATCGCCGCGCTCCTGACCGCGCCGGAAGAAGGCGGAGACCCTGGCATCGAGCCGGTTCCAGCCCTCGTGGACCTCGTCGCCCTCGAAGAGCTGGTTCTCGGTGACGAGGAAGGACAGCAGTCCGGCCCCGGGCTCGACGGACGCGACGAGGCGGCGCAGCCCCTCCTCCGAGGTGCCCTCGTCCAGGGCGGCGGCGTCCAGGGCCGCTTCGAATTCCCGGATCCCGAGGTCCTCCAACGCCTTCACCAGCGCGTCCCGCCCCGCGAAATGGCGGTGGAGGGTGGCGCGGCCGATGCCCGCCGCCTTGGCGACCTCGTCCATGGTGGCGGTGGATTTGTGGGTCAGCAGGGTGGCGGCACTGCGCAGCACCTGCTCACGGTCCAAAGTCATGAGACAACCCTAAACCATACGAGACATCATCGTCTCATCGGTCCGGTGCCGGGGCCGCGGGGATTGGGCAGCATGAAGGCATGAAGCCGCTGCTGCTGATCGACATCGACGGTCCGCTCAACCCCTACGAGGCACTGTCCCGCCGCGGAGCCCCGGAGGGATACCGCAGACACCTCATGCGCCCGACGGGGTGGACCTGGGGCCCCGCCCTGCCGGTCCTGCTCAAGCCGGAGCACGGCGGCGAACTGCTGGGGCTGGCGGCCGGCTACGAACTGGTCTGGGCGACGACCTGGAAGGACGAGGCCAACGAGTGGGTCGGCCCGCTTCTGGGACTGCCCGCGCTGCCCTACATCGACTGGCCCGAGATGCACGGCACCGGGCCGGACGGGACGTACTGGAAGACGCGGTACGTCGTCGAGTATGCCGCCGGGCGCCCGTTCGCCTGGGTGGACGACGAGATCACCGACCGGGACCGGGCGTGGGTGGGGGCCCACCACCCGGTCCGGGCGCTGCTGCGGTACGTCGATCCGGGGGTCGGACTGGAGCGCGGCGACTTCGACGCGCTCGCCGGCTGGTCCGCCGCGGGCGCGCGGTCCAAGGAGTGAGCGGCAGGCGGTGAGCGGCCGGCGGACCGGTCAGCTCCAGGGCAGTGCCGAGCGGTGGCGCCAGTACGCCTCGGGCTCCTCCACCAGGGCGTCGAGCCGGTCGCGCCGCTCCTCGTCGAGGTCGACCACGGCGGCGTGCAGATTCCCGGAGAGCTGGTCCACGGTGGCCGCGCCGGAGAGGACGACGCCCGCCCACGGCTGGTGCAGGATCAAGGCGAGGGCGACCGCGTCGCTGCCCAGGCCCTCCTCCTCGGCGATCTCCCGGATCACGGCGGGGGCGTCGGTCCCGGCGAGGCGGCCGTTGGCCATGCCCTCCTTGACGATCACGGTGAGCCCGGCGTCATGGGCGTCGGCGAGCGCCCCCGCGGCCGAGGTCTCCAGCGCGTTGAAGGTGGCCTGCACGGTACGGAAGAGGGGTTCTCCGTCGACCGTGACGGCGAGGGCGGCCCGGATCGCCTCGGCCTGGCCGGGGCCGCTGGTGGAGAGACCGACGGTGACGCCCTCGGCGGCGAGCGCGGCGAGCCGTGCGTGCAGCTCCTTGTCACCGAGCGCCGGGCTGTCGGCGGTCACCGAGTGGATCTGGTAGAGGTCGAGCCGGTCCCCGAGGAGTTCGCGGGTCTCGGCCCGCTGGCGTTCGTACATGGCCAGGCCGTGGTCCTTGACCTCGTGCGCCTCGGCTTCGACGCTCCAGCCCGCGGTGTAGGTGTAGCCCCATTTACTGCCGATGACGACGTCCGTGGCATCGGGGTGCCCGGTCAGCCAGTCCGCCAGGAACTCCTCGGAGCGGCCGTAGGAGCGGGCCGCGTCGAAGTAGCGCACGCCCTGGGCGTACGCGGCGTCCAGCAGCTCATGGGTGCGGGCGCGCAGGGCGTCGACACCGCGGTCGGCGGGCAGATCCCGGTCGCGGTGCAGATTGATGTAGCCGGGCCTGCCGACGGCGGCAAGGCCGAGCCCGATGTGAGCGGTCGGTGTCGTCGCGGCGGCCAGTGCGGCGAAAGGCATCGCGGGCTCCTCGTGTCGGGTTCCGTCACTCCTTCCCGACCAACGTAGCCCGCGATGCCGTTCGTACACCTGCTGTGGCCTGCCCGGGTGCAGCGGGGCGGCCGGACGGGAGGCAGCGGACGGGCGCTAGCGCCGCGCGGTCGCCCAGGCGTGCTGCGCCGCCAGGTCCGCCTTCACCTCGGCGAGCTGTACGGCGACGGCGGAGGGAGCCGTACCGCCACGGCCGCTGCGGGAGGCGAGGGCGCCCTTCACATTGAGGACGGTGCGGACCTCCGGGGTCAGATGCGCGGAGATCTTCTCGAACTGCTCGTCGGTGAGCTGGTCCAGCTCGATGCCGTGCGCCTCGCACTCCTTGACGCACTCGCCGGCGACCTCGTGCGCGACGCGGAACGGTACACCCTGCTTGACCAGCCACTCGGCGATGTCGGTGGCGAGCGAGAAGCCGGCCGGGGCCAGCTCCTCCATCCGCTCGCGGTTGACGGTGAGGGTGGCCATCATTCCGGTGAAGGCGGGCAGCAGGACTTCGAGCTGGTCGCAGGAGTCGAAGACCGGCTCCTTGTCCTCCTGGAGGTCGCGGTTGTAGGCGAGCGGAAGGGCCTTCAGCGTGGCCATCAGACCGGTCAGATTGCCGATGAGGCGGCCGGACTTCCCGCGCGCCAGCTCGGCGATGTCGGGGTTCTTCTTCTGCGGCATGATCGAGGAGCCGGTGGAGAAGGCGTCGTGCAGGGTGACGAAGGAGAACTCCTTCGTGTTCCAGATGATGACCTCCTCGGCGATCCGGGAGAGGTTGACGCCGATCATCGCGGTGATGAAGGCGAACTCGGCGACGAAGTCCCGCGAGGCCGTGCCGTCGATGGAGTTGGCCACCGAACCGTGCTCGAAGCCGAGGTCGGCGGCGACCGCCTCCGGGTCCAGGCCGAGCGAGGACCCGGCGAGCGCGCCGGAACCGTAGGGGGACACGGCGGTCCGCTCGTCCCACTGGCGCAGCCGCTCGGCGTCCCGGGTCAGGGACTGCACATGGGCCAGCACATGGTGGGCGAAGAGGACGGGCTGGGCGTGCTGGAGGTGCGTACGGCCCGGCATCGCCACGTCCGGGTGCGCCTCCGCCAGGCCCACCAGGGCGTCCTGGAGCTCGGCGATCAGGCCGCCGATGATCCGGGCGTGGTCGCGCAGGTACATCCGGAAGAGCGTGGCGATCTGGTCGTTGCGGGACCGGCCGGCCCGCAGCTTGCCGCCGAGGTCCGGGCCCAGGCGCTCCAGCAGTCCCCGCTCCAGTGCCGTGTGGACGTCCTCGTCGGCGATGGTCCCGGTGAAGGACCCGTCGGCGACATCGGCCTCCAGCCGGTCCAGGCCCTCGGTCATCCGGGTCAGCTCGTCCTCGGTGAGCAGTCCCGCCTTGTTGAGGACACGCGCGTGGGCGCGGGAGCCGGCGATGTCGTACGGCGCGAGCCGCCAGTCGAAGTGGACGGACGCGGACAGCTTGGCCAGCGCCTCGGCCGGACCGTCGGCGAAGCGGGCGCCCCAGAGGCGTACATCGCCGTTGCCGTTGCCGGTGCCGTTGCTCACTGCGTGCTCCTCGGAGAACAGGGGGTGGATGTGCGACCGCCTCCCCGCCGCGGAGGAACGGGGAGGCGGTGACGTAAACGGGCCGGGGTCAGGCCAGGTCACGCTTGGCGGCGATCTTCGACGAGAGGCCGAAGATCTCGATGAAGCCCTGCGCCTTGGACTGGTCGAACGTGTCGCCCGAGTCGTAGGTGGCGAGGTTGAAGTCGTACAGCGACTCCTCGGACCGGCGGCCCGTGACCACGGCGCGGCCGGCGTGCAGGGTCATCCGGATGTCGCCGGTGACGTGCTGGTTGGCCTCGTTGATGAAGCCGTCCAGGGCACGCTTGAGCGGGGAGAACCACAGGCCGTCGTAGACCATCTCGCCCCAGCGCTGCTCGACCTGCCGCTTGTAGCGGGCCAGCTCGCGCTCGACGGTGACGTTCTCCAGCTCCTGGTGCGCGGTGATCAGGGCGATGGCGCCCGGAGCCTCGTACACCTCACGGGACTTGATGCCCACGAGCCGGTCCTCGACGATGTCGATCCGGCCGATGCCCTGGGCTCCGGCCCGCTCGTTGAGCTGCTGGATCGCCTGGAGAACGGTGACGGGCCTGCCGTCGATCGCGACCGGCACGCCCTCCTTGAAGGAGATGACGACCTCGTCGGCCTCCCGGACGGCGGCCGGGTTCTCCGTGTACTCGTAGATGTCCTCGATCGGCGCGTTCCAGATGTCCTCCAGGAAGCCCGTCTCGACGGCGCGCCCGAAGACGTTCTGGTCGATGGAGTACGGGGACTTCTTGGTGGTCGCGATCGGGAGGTTCTTCTCCTCGCAGAAGGCGATCGCCTTGTCCCGGGTCATCGCGTAGTCGCGGACCGGGGCGATGCACTTCAGATCGGGGCCGAGGGCCGAGATGCCGGCCTCGAAGCGGACCTGGTCGTTGCCCTTGCCGGTGCAGCCGTGGGCGACGATGCCGGCGTTGTGCTTCTTGGCGGCGGCGACGAGGTGCTTGACGATGGTCGGCCGGGAGAGTGCGGAGACCAGCGGGTAGCGGTCCATGTAGAGGGCGTTGGCCTTGATCGCCGGGAGGCAGTACTCCTCGGCGAACTCGTCCTTCGCGTCCGCGACCTCGGCCTCGACGGCACCGCAGGCGAGCGCGCGCTTGCGGATGACGTCCAGGTCCTCGCCGCCCTGGCCGACGTCCACGGCGACGGCGATGACCTCGGCGCCCGTCTCCTCGGCGATCCAGCCGATGGCGACGGAGGTGTCCAGGCCGCCCGAGTAGGCGAGTACGACGCGCTCGGTCACGGGTTTCTCCTTACGGTGCAATCACTGATGGGTATAACTATGCAATGCTCCGTATGCTTTGTCAAAAGCGCAGGTCAGGGGCGCACTGCCGGGACGCACGGCAGTAAAAGACCGCGCCGGACAACCACTGCCACAGATAATCGACGCCATGGGACGAACACATGAACGCATCGAGGGACGGCTGAGAGCCTTCATCGAGGCACAGCACATCTTCTTCACCGCGACCGCTCCCCTGGACGCCGACGGCACCGTCAACCTCTCCCCCAAGGGCGTCAGCGGTTCGTTCGCCGTCATCGACGAAACGACCGTGGCCTACCTGGACTTCGCCGGGAGCAACGCGGAGACCATCGCCCACCTCCGCGAGAACGGGCGCATCACGCTGATGTGGTGCGCCTTCCAGGGGCCGCCGAACATCGTGCGGGTGCACGGCCTCGGGGAGCCGGTCTTCCGGGACGACCCGCGGTTCCACGGGCTCCTCACGCACTTCCCCGGCGTCGACACCGCACCGCACGGGCTTCGCGCGGTCATCCTCGTTCGGGCCGAACTGATCCGCGACACCTGCGGATTCGCGGTGCCCCATCTCTCGTACGAGGAGGACCGGACGCTGCACGCCGACCGCTTCCGGCGTGAGGACGACGAAAGCCTCAGCGCGTACTTCGGGAAGAAGCAGGACATCGCCACGAGCATCGACGGGCTGCCGGGCCTCCCGCTGCCGCTGCCACCGATGACGCCGCAGCCGGTGCCGCCTGCGGGGTGAGATGTTCGGCCGTACGGCGCAGGCCCGGTGGGGCGGCGGCACCGGGCACCGTACGGTCCGGACCATGCGCGGATCTCTGGTGATGTGTGGGGTACTGCTCGCCCTGGTGGGCTCGGTCGCGGCCCGGCCGGCGGACGGCCCGCCCCTCCCGGAGCGACTGGCCGACACCGGCGGCGGCAGCCAGCTGATCACGGCCGAGGCTCCGGACGCGGGCTCCACCACCGGCACGGTGACCTGGTGGGAGCGGCGGCGGGGCCGGTGGGAGGCGGCCGGATCCGCGCCCGCCCGGTTCGGCGCGAAGGGGCTGGCCGAAGGGCGTACGCGGGTGCAGGGCACCGACACCACGCCCAGCGGCCTGTACCGCCTGCCGTACGCCTTCGGGATCGAGCCACCGGCACCGGGGACGGCGTACCCCTACCGCCGTGCGGGCGAGCTTTCCTGGTGGTGCCAGGACAACGCGGCACGGGCCTACAACCGCTGGGTGGAGCCGCTGCCGGCGGACTGCCGGGCCGGGGAGGCCGAGCATCTGGTCACCTACGAGGCGCAGTACGCCCGCGCGCTGGTCATCGGCTTCAACTACGACCGGCCGGTACGGGGCCGGGGCGCGGGGATCTTCCTCCATGTGAACGGGCGCGGGGCGACGGCGGGTTGCGTCTCCGTACCGGCCGGCGCGATGGACCGGATCCTGGCCTGGGCGGACCCGGCCCGCCGTCCGCACATCGCGATCGGGACCTCCTCGGGCCCGACCGCGATCACCCGGTACTGAGACGCTCCCGTCCGGTCCGGACCGGCTCAGCGGTCGTTCTGGGCCAGCCGCAGCAGATGGTCCGCGAGCGCCTGCCCGCCGTTCGGGTCGCGGCTGATCAGCATCAGGGTGTCATCACCCGCGATGGTGCCGAGGATGTCCTGCAGTTCGGCCTGGTCGATGGCCGAGGCGAGGAACTGCGCCGCGCCCGGCGGTGTGCGCAGCACCACGAGGTTGGCCGAGGCCTCCGCCGAGATGAGGAGTTCGGCGGAGAGCCTGCGCATCCGCTCCTCCTTGGCGGAGCCGCCCAGCGGCGCCTGCGGGGTACGGAATCCGCCCTCGCTCGGCACCGCGTAGATCAGCTCGCCGCCGGTGTTGCGGATCTTGACCGCGCCCAGCTCGTCGAGGTCCCGGGAGAGTGTCGCCTGAGTGACGCTCAGCCCGTCGTCGGCCAGCAGTCTGGCCAGCTGGCTCTGGGAGCGCACGGGCTGCCGGTTCAGGATGTCCACGATCCGGCGGTGGCGGGCCGTGCGGGTCTGCGGCACGGACGGCCCGCCGTGCTCGGATTCCTGCGCCTCGGTCATCGTCGTCGCCTCATTCTCCGGATCGTCCGTCCCCGTATGCCGCGTCGAGAGCGCCCGGCAGAATCCGCAGGAACGCGTCCACCTCGCCGTCACCGATGATCAGCGGCGGCATGAGCCGCACGACATCGGGGGCGGGTGCGTTCACCAGGAGGCCGGCTCCCTGGGCCGCCTGCCGCACCTGCGGTGCGAGGGGTCCGGTGAGCACGATACCCAGCAGCAGCCCGGAGCCGCGGACGTGGGAGACCAGAGGGTGCCCAAGTCCCTCGACCTCGTCGCGGATCCGCTCGCCGAGCCGCTTGACGTTGTCCAGGGCGCCGTCGGCCGCGAGGGTGTCCAGAACGGCGAGTCCGGCGGCACAGGCGATCGGGTTGCCACCGAAGGTCGTGCCGTGCTGACCCGGCGTCAGCAGGTCGGCGGCCGGTCCGAACGCGACGGTGGCGCCGATCGGCAGCCCGCCGCCCAGGCCCTTGGCGAGGGTGACCACATCGGGCTCGACACTCTGGTGGGCCTGGTGCTCGAACCAGTGGCCGCACCGGCCGATGCCGGTCTGCACCTCGTCCAGGACGAGCAGCGTGCCGGTGGCCCGGGTGATCTCGCGGGCGGCCTCCAGATAGCCCCTGGGGGGCACGACCACACCGTTCTCGCCCTGGACGGGCTCGATGATCAGCAGCGCGGTATCGGTGGTCACCGCCGCCTTCAGGGCCGCCACGTCCCCGTACGGCACATGGGTGACCTCGCCGGGCAGCGGCAGGAAGGCGTCACGCTTCCCGGGCTGGCCGGTGAGGGCGAGCGCACCCATCGTCCGGCCGTGGAACCCGCCGTCGGTGGCGACCATGCCGGTACGCCCGGTGAGCCGGCCGATCTTGAAGGCCGCCTCGTTGGCCTCGGCGCCGGAGTTGGAGAAGTACACCCGGCCGGTCCGGCCGAACAGCTGGAGCAGCCGCTCGGCGAGCGTGACGGGCGGTTCCGCGATGAAGAGGTTGGAGACATGCCCGAGGGCGGCGACCTGGGCGGAGACGGCCTCGACCACCGCGGGGTGGGCGTGGCCCAGCGCGTTCACCGCGATGCCGCCGACGAAGTCGAGGTACTCGGTGCCGTCCGCGTCCCAGACGCGGGCGCCGGAGCCGCGGGCCAGGGACAGCTGGGGGGTGCCGTAGTTGTCCATGAGCGCGCCCTGCCACCGCTTCGAGAGCCCGGCGTTGGTCATGCTTCCCCCTGTGTCAGGTGCTGTGTGTCGGGCACGACCATCGTGCCGATTCCCTCGTCGGTGAAGATCTCCAGCAGGATCGAGTGCTGGACGCGGCCGTCGATGACCCGGGCGGTCTCGACCCCGTTGCGTACCGCGTGCAGGCAGCCCTGCATCTTCGGCACCATGCCGCTGGAGAGGTCGGGCAGGAGTTTCTCCAGCTCCGAGGCGGTGAGGCGGCTGATCACGTCGTCGCTGTGCGGCCAGTCCTCGTAGAGGCCCTCGACATCGGTGAGGACCATGAGGGTCTCGGCGTTCAGCGCGGCGGCGAGTGCGGCGGCCGCGGTGTCGGCGTTGACGTTGTAGACGTGGTTGTCGTCGGCCGAGCGGGCGATGGAGGAGATGACCGGGATCCGGCCGTCGTCCAGCAGCGCCTGGATGGCCCCGGTGTCGATGGCGGTGATCTCGCCGACCCGGCCGATGTCGACGAGTTCGCCGTCGATGGTGGGCCGGTGCTGGGTGGCGGTGATGGTGTGGGCGTCCTCGCCGGTCATTCCGACGGCGAGCGGACCGTGCTGGTTGAGCAGCCCGACGAGCTCGCGCTGGACCTGTCCGGCCAGCACCATCCGCACGACGTCCATGGCCTCGGGCGTGGTGACGCGCAGCCCGGCCCTGAATTCGCTGACCAGGCCCTGCTTGTCCAGCTGGGCACTGATCTGCGGGCCGCCGCCGTGCACGACGACGGGCTTGAGGCCGGCCTGCCGCAGGAAGACGACGTCCTGGGCGAAGGCGGCCTTCAGCTCCTCGTCGACCATGGCGTTGCCGCCGAACTTGATGACGACGGTCCTGCCGTTGTGCCGGGTCAGCCAGGGCAGCGCCTCGATGAGGATCTGTGCCTTGGGGAGCGCGGTGTGCTTGCGGGCCGTACTCATGAGCTGTACGCGCTGTTCTCGTGGACGTAGTCCGCGGTGAGGTCGTTGCTCCAGATGACGGCCGACTCGGCGCCGGCGGCGAGGTCGGCGGTGATCGTGACCTCCCGGTAGCGCATGTCGACGAGGTCGCGGTCCTCGCCGACACCGCCGCTCCTGCAGACCCAGACGCCGTTGATGGCGACGTTGAGCCGGTCGGGTTCGAAGGCGGCCTTCGTCGTGCCGATCGCGGACAGGACACGGCCCCAGTTGGGGTCCTCGCCGTGGATGGCGCACTTGAGGAGGTTGTTACGGGCGATGGAGCGGCCCACCTCGACGGCGTCGTCCTCGCTCTCGGCGTTGATCACCTCGATCCGGATGTCCTTGGAGGCACCCTCGGCGTCGCCGATGAGCTGGCGGGCGAGGTCGGCGCAGACGGCCCGTACGGCCTCGGCGAACTCCGACTTCTCGGGGGTGATCCCGCTCGCCCCCGAGGCGAGCAGCAGCACGGTGTCGTTGGTCGACATGCAGCCGTCGGAGTCGACCCGGTCGAAGGTGGTGCGGGTGGCCTCGCGCAGCGCGGCGTCGAGACCGGGCGCGTCCACGTCGGCGTCGGTGGTGAGGACGACCAGCATGGTGGCGAGGCCGGGGGCGAGCATGCCCGCGCCCTTGGCCATGCCGCCGACGGTCCAGCCCTCGCCGCCCGCGACGGCCGTCTTGTGCACGGTGTCGGTGGTCTTGATGGCGATGGCGGCCTTCTCGCCGCCGTGCTCGCTGAGGGCCGCGGCGGCCGTCTCGATGCCCGGCAGCAGCCTGTCCATCGGGAGCAGCAGGCCGATGAGCCCGGTCGAGGCGACCGCGATCTCGCCCGCGCTGTGTCCGGGGAGGACCTCGGCGGCCTTCTCCGCGGTGGCGTGGGTGTCCTGGAAGCCCTGGGGGCCCGTACAGGCATTGGCGCCGCCGGAGTTGAGGACGACGGCGGTGACCTCGCCGCCCTTGAGCACCTGCTCCGACCAGAGGACCGGGGCGGCCTTGACGCGGTTGGAGGTGAAGACGCCCGCGGCGGCGCGACGCGGCCCGTTGTTGACCACGAGGGCCAGGTCGGGGTTACCGCTCTCCTTGATTCCGGCGGCGATGCCCGCCGCCGAGAATCCCTGTGCTGCCGTGACGCTCACGGTGCCACTCCGATCGTGGAAAGACCTGTGCCCTCGGGAAGTCCGAGCGCGATGTTCATGCTCTGCAGGGCGCCGCCGGCGGTGCCCTTGGCGAGGTTGTCGATGGCGCTGATCGCGATGATCCGGCCGGCCGCCGCGTCGTACGCGACCTGGATCTGGACAGCGTTGGAGCCGTACACGGACGCGGTGGCGGGCCACTGGCCCTCGGGGAGGAGATCGACGAACGGCTCGTCCGCGAACGCCTTCTCGTAGGCGTCGCGTACGGCCTCGGCGTCCACGCCGGGCTTCGCCTTCGCACTGCACGTGGCGAGAATGCCGCGGGGCATGGGCGCGAGGGTCGGGGTGAAGGAGACGGTGACCGGCTCTCCGGCGGCGGCGCTGAGGTTCTGGATCATCTCCGGCGTGTGGCGGTGGACGCCGCCGACTCCGTACGGGGTCATGCTGCCCATGACCTCGGAGCCCAGCAGATGGGGTTTGGCCGCCTTGCCCGCTCCGGAGGTGCCGGACGCGGCGACGACGACGGCCTCGGGCTCGGCGAGCTGTGCCGCGTACGCCGGGAAGAGCGCGAGGGAGACGGCGGTCGGATAGCACCCGGGCACGGCGATGCGCCTGGCCCCTTCCAGCGCCGCCCGGCCGCCGGGCAGCTCGGGCAGTCCGTAGGGCCAGGTGCCGGCGTGCGGGGAGCCGTAGAACTTCTCCCAGTCGGCCGCGTTCCCCAGCCGGAAGTCCGCGCCCATGTCGACCACGAGGACCTCGTCACCGAGCTGTTCGGCCACCGCGGCGGACTGCCCGTGCGGCAGGGCCAGGAAGACCACGTCGTGCCCGGCGAGAACTTCGGCGGTGGTGGGCAGGAGCACCCGGTCGGCGAGCGGCCGCAGATGGGGCTGGAGCGGGCCGAGGCTCTGTCCCGCGTTGGAGTGGCCCGTGAGGGCGCCGATCTCGACCTCGGGGTGGGCCAGCAGAAGGCGCAGCAGCTCCCCGCCGGCGTAGCCGCTCGCCCCTGCCACTGCCGCACGTACCACCATCGGTATCCTCCTCGTCGATGGCATGACTATACGCAGTGCCGCACTTTTATGCAAAGAATTTCATGACGGCACGGGGCGGCGAGCGCCGGGCCCGGACATCGCGTCCGGGCCCTTCAGTGTTCCAGGCGGCCCGCCCCGGCGTTCCCGACGGCCTGTCGGGCCCGGACGCGGCCGGGCGGCGTGCGGCCGGTACTCCGCGGGTCATCGGCACACGGCCGGCTCCAGGCGCTCGCTCCGCGCGGCCCGCATCAGATACCCGTGGTGCTTCGCGCACAGGTCCGCCGACGCCTCGTGCGCGATCCACTGCGGCCGGACGGGCAGGAAACGGCAGTCCGCACCCTTGAGGTACGCCACGTAGTGGTCCAGCCCCGCCGTGAAC
Source organism: Streptomyces sp. NPDC079020 (assembly GCF_044542225.1). Lineage (NCBI taxonomy): Bacteria > Bacillati > Actinomycetota > Actinomycetes > Kitasatosporales > Streptomycetaceae > Streptomyces > Streptomyces sp. NPDC079020. Next base: position 195,303 of record NZ_JBITUB010000010.1, on the reverse strand, counting down.
TTCCGGACGTCGCGCACCAGGGACCGCAGGAGGACCCGGTGCCGCTCCCGCAGCGACGGGCACAGATCGAGGATGCTGCGATGCCAGGTGTCGCACTCGTTGATCCCGCACGCGTCCACGAGTTTGAGGAAGGCGAGCTGCCCCTTGTCCCGCACATCGACCGAGCCGTTCGCCGCCATCAGCCAGGCCGTCATCTCGCGGGCCAGGGCGACGTGGTCGCAGCAGTCGCAGGCCACCAGCAGTTCCGGGTCGGGCACCACGATGGAGAGGTATTCGCGCTGGGTGCGCAGCAGCGCGGGCAGGGTGTCGGAGTCCTTCCAGCTCGTCGCCAGTGCGGCCTGCGTACGCTCCGGCATTCCCCGGAACACGAACCGGTGGCGCTGGCCCAGCCAGACGTAGTGGCTCCACAGGGCCCAGGCGTCCGTCTCCGCCGGGGACCAGGTGTCGTCCCGGATCCGCTCCACCGCCCAGCCGACCGCGCCCCGGGCTCCGGACCCGCAGAGGGTGTCGAGGAGATTGCGCTCCCCGCACATGGCCTCGTCCACGATGTCGACACTGCTGCAGATGATCATCACTCCGAGCCGGGCGACCACACTCCGCGCGAACTCGTCGCAGTCGGACTCGACATCGCCGAGGATTCCGAAATTGACGAGTTCGGAGCCCAGCAGGATCGGCAGCGGGTCCACTCCCGCGGGAAGCGCGGCATCGCAGAGCCAGTGGGCGTCCACCCGCCCGCCGGAGTCCACGCCCTGGCTGAGTCCGAGGCACAGCGCCTCTTCCGCGTCGCGCACCCGGCCCGGCAGCGTCGTCTCCCGCTGCACCTTCAGCCAGTCCGCGTACCCGTAATGGTCTCCGCCCTGATAGTCACATGCCCAGCCGAGACCCAGCCGAGATGCCGCCCACAGGTCCGACCGGCCGCGGGCGAGCGGGAATCCGCTGGTCAGCACCAGGATCGCGCATTCGCCGACATGGTCGGCGCACAACTCGGGAGCGGGCCGCAGAAAAGGGTTCCTGCCGAGCAGCGAAATCCTCTCACCACCGCCCGGATATTCGACACTGTTTTCCCGGTGCCATTCCCGCAGCACATCACCCACCACTTTGAGAACACTGCCCAGGACCGCCGCCTTGGTAATCCCGGAAGCGTCCTCGTTCCCCGCCTTCAGCAGATCTTCCAGAAAGGCTCCGCGGCTGGCCTTCTCGGGAATCTCCGCGGCCCGGTACGCGGCGGCCAGCCAGCGCCCGCCGCACTGGGCGCACACCTTTTTCCGCCCGTGACCGCAGCCGCAGAACCCGGACGGCGACGCCGGAACATGCGAGCCGAGCGCCGCGAAATAACCATAGGCCGTACGGATCAGGGAATCCATGTCGGCCACCTCGCCGAGCGGCGCCCGGAATTGTTCGCCGAAATTCACCGTTCGCTCCCCGCCATGAGCGCATACGGCGAAAATCGGCCAACTCTGATGACTCATATCTGTTACCACCCGGAAATTTCGGCCTTCCGCACACGCATGCCGGTACGTTGAGCCCGCATACGCCCGTTCACCCGGGGGCGGCGCAGTGTGCCGACGACAGCCCGGGCGGGCCGACCCACAGTGTGAGAGCGCGCCCGCCAATCTGACCAGGCGTGACATAGGCGCAGAAAGATCGAACTACGGCGCGCTACCCGCGCGCTCCCCCCACGCGCCACCCTCGGCCCCACCGTGATCCCCGCAGGACGAGCGCGCACGCGGCCGCAGGACGAATCAGGCCGGCCGGTCCGGGAGGGCTCAGCCGGTGCCGCGGCCGTCGGCCGCGGCCTCGATGAGGTCGGCGACGGCCCCGGGCCGCGAGGCCAGGGACGCGTGGCCGGCGGCGAGCTCGACGGTCTGCCGGGGGTTCATCCGCGCGGCCATCCGGCGCTGGTTGTCGGGGTGGATCATGTGGTCCTCGGTGGAGACCTGGTACCACGAGGGCTTGGTCCGCCAGGCCGGGGCGGTGACGGTGTCGCCGAAGGTGGAGGCGAGCGGGGCCTTCTGGGTGACGGCCATGACCCGGGCCTCGTCGGCGGACAGGTCCTGGCAGAAGCTCTCGTGGAACTTGTCCTGGGCGACCCACAGATAGCCGTCCGAGTCCGGGGCGAGGTTGTCGGCCGCGGCGGGCGGGTGTTCCTGGGTGATCCCACCGGGGCTCTCGCCCGCGTCCGGGGCGAACGCGGCGATGTAGACGAGCCCCGTGACCTGGGGCAGGCCGCCCGCCTCGGAGATGACCGCGCCGCCGTACGAGTGGCCGACCAGCAGGACGGGGCCCTCCACCTGGCGGACCATCTTGCGGGTGCGTTCGGCGTCGTCGGCCAGCGAGGTGAGGGGCATCTCCACCGCCCGGAGCGAGCGATGGCCACGCCGGTCCAGCTCGGTGATCACATGCCCCAGTGGGCTGCCCCGCCCCAGATCCATGGACCAGGACGATCGTGGGTCTGTCCGCCATCTTCACGCACCAGCTCTCCGACTGGATTCCGTGACACCTGCCGCCCACGCCAGGACCGGCCCGACGCCCCTGCCATCCGGGAGACGCGTGCCTCCGCGCACGCGGACCGGGGCCCCGGCCCGCGGGCCGCTCCGGCAGCGGCGGCGCGGCGGCGGTTCGCGGCGGCGCGCTCGCAGCGGACGGGGAAGCCCCTGCGTATCCGGGGTGCGGGCCCGGTGCGCTCCCCGTCCCCGCGCTGGCCGAGCTCGGGGTCGCCCGGGTCAGCGCGGGATCCGCGATCGCCGAGGCCGCCTACGCCGTGGTCTCCCGCAGCGCGCGTGAACTCCTCACCAGCGGTACGAGCACGGCATTCGCCGACGGGCTCCCGTACGAGACCGTCAATGCCACGATGACCGGCCGGACGGCCGCCTCGCCCCAGCCCTGAGGGCGAGGTCCCGCGGGCCGCGGCGGACCGACGGGGTCAGGGACGGAGCGCGCCGGTCCTCACGCGCCGGGGCTCAGGACGGTGAATCCCGCGCTCCTGGCCAGTGAGGTCAGCTCCTCGGCGCGCGCGGCGCGCACGATCAACACGGGATAGCAGTCGGACTCGATGTCGAGGACGGCCGTCGCGGCCCCGGCCTCCCGGTAGTGACGGCCGCACGCCTCCAGGAACTCGAAGGTCGGCAGCAACATCTCGTCGGCGTCGAACAGCACCCAGGGGTCGACGGACGGGCGGGACTCCAGCCGGCCGAGCTGGGAGCGGATCTCGCCGGGGTCCTCTTTCCAGTCGAACTCCGCGAGCAGCCCGTTCTCGGTGAGCGCGTCGATGAGTGCTATCCAGGCGAGGTTCGCGACGGGCTCGTCGATGCCCCGGTCCTCAAGCCCGTCCGCGTGGTCGCGGAGATAGCCGGCGGGGTCGTCATGGGCGTGGAGCGCCCGCTCGGCGACTGCCGGACGGGCGGGCGCCAGCAGGGCGGCGATGGCTTCGAGGGACGTACGGACGACGTCGGTGCCGGACATGGTGCGGACTCCTTGGGCAGCCGGGCGGCTGCGGCCCGGACAGGGGTGCGGACACCCCGTTCGGCGCCCAGGAGGCACCCTCGCACACGGGTACGACAACGGGCCGGGCACAGCCCGGCCCGGCCGCCCGGGGCGGGGCGCCGGCCGACGGTCTACGTCGGCCGGCCGGCTCAGCCGCGGGCCCGTACGGGTCCTGGAAAGGTCAGAGAACGCCGCAGTCGGCGATGGTGACCTTGGCACGGGTGCTGCCGTTCGGCGTGCCCAGGCTCTCGATCTTGCGGACCAGCGCCATGCTGTCCTCGCCCTCGACCTCGCCGAAGACGACGTGCTTGCCGTCCAGCCAGGAGGTCACCACGGTCGTGATGAAGAACTGCGAACCGTTGGAGTTCGGTCCGGCGTTGGCCATCGACAGCAGACCGGGACGGTCGTGGGTGAGCTTGAAGTTCTCGTCGGCGAACTTGTCACCGTAGATGCTCTTGCCGCCCGTGCCATTGCCCCGGGTGAAGTCGCCGCCCTGGAGCATGAAGTCCGGGATGACCCGGTGGAAGGAGGAGCCCTTGTAGCCGAAGCCCTTCTCGCCGGTCGCCAGGGCACGGAAGTTCTCCGCCGTCCGGGGCACGACGTCGTCGAACAGGTTGAAGTTGATCCGCCCCGCGGGCTCGTCATTGATGGTGATGTCGAAGAAGACCTTGGTTGTCATGGGGCCATCCTCACACTCCTGGCAACCACAGGTGAAACCCGGGGACGGCCGGTGAATCACCGAGCCGGGGTCCGGGGCCGCCCGCCCGGCCGCCGAACGCCGCCCGCACCGCCTCGACCAGCGCTGTCCTGCTGGGGTCGTGCGCGATGTCCGTACCCATCCGGTTCCTGACATGGCCGAGCGCGGTGCCTGTCCTGCGACCGGCCGGACCGGAGGAAGGGCACCCGGGCGGCCGGTCAGCCGGCGCCGGCTTCGAGGTTCACGCTCCAGCGGCCCGGGAGGCCGGTCAGCGTGAGGGTGGAGAGCGGGCGGACATCCACGTTCCAGTACGCCGGTGGCGGGGCGTTCAGCGCGTAGACGAGGGCGGCACGGATCACCGCCGGTTCGGCGACCGCGACGATGGGACCGTCGCAGGCGGGGCGGGTGTCCAGCCAGCCCCCTATCCGCGAGATGAAGGCGTGCAGCGATTCACCGCCGTGCGGGGCGGAGCGCGGGTCGGCGAGCCAGGCGTCGACGGCGGCCGGTTCACGGGCGGTGACCTCGGCCAGGGTCAGGCCCCGCCAGCGGCCCATGTCGCAGTCGCGGAGGGCGGGCTGCGCCATCGGCGCGAAGCCGAGCGCGTCGCCGGTCGCGCGGCTGCGCGGGGTGGGCGAGCAGTAGCGCAGTTCGGCCCCGCGGAGCGGCACCAGGGTGTGCGCGACCAGCTGGATCTCGTGCCAGCCGGCGTGGTCGAGCGGCCGGTCGTCGTCGAAGCGCTCGGCCGGCAGGGAGGAGCTGCGCGCCGCGGCGACCAGGCAGACTCGAACACTCATGGCGGTGATCGTGGGGCCGAACGCCACGCCGGTCAAGGGGTCGGGCCCGGGGTGCCGGATCAGGCGGGCCGGAGGGACATCCACTTCTCCGGGTTGTCCAGTCCGGTGAAACCGACCTTCTCATACACACCGTGGGCGTCGTCGGTGGCCAGCAGCAGCCGTCGTACGCCGGTGGGGGCCAGGTGGTCGCGGACGGCCTCCACCACCCGGGTGCCCAGGCCGTGACCGCGGGCCGAGCGGTCGACGTACACATCGCAGAGCCAGGCGAAGGTGGCCCGGTCGGTGACGACCCTGGCGTAGGCGACCTGTTCGCCCGACGCGGTGTCGTACGCGCCGAAGTTCAGCGATCCGGCGATGGCCCGGTCCTGGTGCTCGCGGGCGCGCCCGAGCGCCCAGTAGGTGTCGGTGGAGAGCCAGTTGTGGATGCGGGCCGGGTCGAGCCGGCCGGGATCGGAGGAGATCTCGTAACGGTGCTCGGGAGTTTCGCTCATGGCCGGAGGCTATCGCCCCGCCCGGGAGGGGCGAAGAGTCCGTCGCAGGCGGTGCGCAGCCTGCGGACGCCCTCCGTGATCTCCGCCGGGCCGGAGACGGCCGCATAGCTCAACCGGACGTGCCCGGCCGGGGGTTCGGCGCAGAAGTACGGGCGGCCCGGGGCGACGGCGACTCCGGCGCGCAGGGCCGCGGAGACGACGGCGGACTCGTCGGCGGCCGTGTCCGCCCCCGGGAGCCGCAGCCAGAGGCTGCCGCCGCCCGACGGAAGGTGCGGCAGGACCAGCTCCGGCAGCTCGGTCAGGAGCGCGGCCGTCATGGCGGTGCGGCGGCTCTTCAGCTCGGCCGCCACCGAGCGCAGATGGTGACTCCAGGACGGGGCGCCGACCAGTTCCAGCGCGGCCTCCTGGAGCGGACGGGGGACGAAGAAGCTGTCGACGACCTGGATGGCGCGCAGCCGTTCCAGGACGGGGCCGCGGGCGGCGAGCGCGCCCACCCGGAGACTGGGCGAGGTGACCTTGGTGAGCGAGCAGACGTGGACGACGACGCCGTCCGGGTCGTCGGCGGCGAGCGGCGCCGGGAGCGGGTCCGCGTCCTCGTGGACGAGGCGGCGGGCGAAGTCGTCCTCGACCACGAACGCCCCGGCGGCCCGCGCGATCGCGACGACCTCGCTGCGCCGGCCGGCCGCGAGCACGGCGCCGGTGGGGTTCTGGAAGAGCGGCTGGCAGACGAAGACCCTGGCCCCGGTGGCCCGGAACGCGGCGGCGAGCAGGTCGGGCCGGACGCCGTCGGGGTCGACGGGCACCGGCACCGGGCGCAGTCCGGCGGCGCGGGCGACGGCGAGCATGCCGGGGTAGGTGGGTGATTCGACCAGGACCGGGGCGCCGGGCGGGGCGAGGGCGCGCAGGGCGGTGGCCAGGGCGCTCTGGCCGCCCGCGGTGATCAGGACGTCGGCGGCACTGACCCCGGGGCCTGTCTCCCGGGCGAACCAGGCCCGCAGTTCGGGCAGCCCGTCGGTGGGCGGCCGGCCCCAGGCACCCGGGCGGCGGCCGGCGCGGGCCAGCGCGGCGGACAGGGCGCGCTCCGGCTGGAGCGAGGAGTGGAGGTAGCCGCCGTTGAACTCGATGACGCCGGGCGGCGGGGCGGCGAGGGTGACCAGGACGCCGGAGGCGTCGACGGCGCGCGGCACGGCCGCCGGGCCGCCGTCGCCGCTCAGGGACACCTCCTGCCAGGAGGTGTCGCCGGGGGCGGGGACGCCCGCGGGAGAGTGTGCCCGGAAGGCCCCGGAGCCGGGCCGGGTGACGACGAGCCCCTCGGCCACGAGCTGGGCGACGGCCCGGGAGACGGTGACGGGGCTGACCCGGAACCGTTCGACGAGGGCGCGGCTGGACGGTAGTTTTCCGCCGGGTGAGTAGCGGTTCAGCTCTCCACGGAGAGCGGTTGCCAGTTCGGCGACGCTGCTACGCTCATGCATGACAGCAAAGGATAGCGCTACCGATCAGGACTCGATAGCGGTCACCCCTTCGGGGACAGCGAGTGCGCCGCAGGCCGCACCGGCCCCGCCGGCGGGCACACCGACCGTCCCGGGCTCTGCCGCGGCCCGCGGCGGCACCGTGCTCGCGGCGCTCGGTGTCGTCGCGTTCTCGCTGACCTTCCCCTCCACGGTCTGGGGCATGGAGAGTTTCGGCCCGTGGTCCCTGGTCGCGCTGCGCGGTGCGGTCGCCGCGCTGATCGCGGGCGCCGTGCTGCTGGTGGCCCGGGTCCCGCTGCCCTACCGCCGCCACTGGGGACCGCTCGCGGTCGTCGCGGGCGGTGTGGTCGTGGGCTTCCCCCTGCTGACCACGCTCGCCCTGCGGACCTCCACCACCTCGCACGCCGCGGTGGTGGTGGGGTTGCTGCCGCTGACCACGGCGGTGTTCTCCTCGCTGCGTACCGGGGCGCGCCCCTCGCGCACGTTCTGGGCCGCGGCTCTGGCCGGGGCCGCCGTGGTGATCGCCTTCACGGTGCAGCAGAGCGGCGGGGCGCTGTCGGCGGGTGACGCGTATCTGTTCGGCGCGCTGCTGGTGTGCGCGGCCGGGTACACGGAGGGCGGCAGGCTGGCCGGGAGCATGCCCGGCTGGCAGGTCATCGGCTGGGCGCTGGTCCTCTGCCTGCCCCTGTCGGTGGCGGGCGCCGCCGTCGCGCTGCCGCTCGAACCGGTGCGCCTGAGCGCGCACGGTGTCATCGGCCTGCTGTGGGTGGCGGTGGTGTCCACCTTCCTCGGTCTGTACGTCTGGTACCGGGGCATGGCGGAGATCGGGGTGCCCCGGGCCAGTCAGCTCCAGCTCGCGCAGCCGCTGCTGACCCTGGTGTGGTCCTTCTTCCTGCTCGGCGAGAGTGTGCCGGTGGCGGCGCCGGTCGCGGCGGTGGCCGTACTCGTCTGTATCGCGGCCACCCAGCGCACGGGAGGCGAACCCGGCGTTCGGTCATAGACTTGTCGACATGGATCACCATCCGTGAGGAGGTCACTCCCGATGGAGGCACACGCCGGCGACCGGCTGCTGACGCACGGCAGGACCGTGGGGCAGCACGACCGTGTCGCGGAGATCATCGAAGTGCTCGGCGACGGGGGTGCTCCCCCGTACCGTGTGCGCTTCGCGGACGGACACGAGTCCCTGGTGTCCCCCGGGCCCGACAGCGTCGTGCAGCACACCGCGGCGGATCAGGACCGGGAGCCGTACTAGGCGCCGGGGGGCCGAGGGCCGGGGGCACGCGCCCCCGGCCCCGGCGCACCCCGCCTGCTCAGCCGTCGGCGCCCGGACGGCGATGGCCACCGGACCGGCCGACGGTGCTCGGGTAGTGATCGGCCGCCACGCGCGCCAGCGCGCCGATGCGGTCGGCCAGCACCGCTCTGCCCGAGAAGAAGATGTGCCCGCCGACGCCGTCGTAGTCACGGGCGAAGGCCAGGTGGCGGGAGAGTTCGGCAGGGTCCTGCCAGGCCGCGGGCTGGGCCGGGTCACCGGCCTTGTACAGCGCCTCCCCCACGTAGAGATCGACGCCCGTGCCCCGTACGGTCTCGTTCCACCAGGGCACCAGCTTGGCGTAGTCCGCCGCGGCGAACCCGAGGTTCCAGTAGATCTGCGGGCAGATGTAGTCGATCCAGCCCTCCTTGATCCACTTACGGGTGTCGGCGTACAGATCGTCGTACGTCTCCACCCCGGCCCGGGTGTCCGAGCCGAGCGGGTCGCTCGCCGCGTTGCGCCACACCCCGAAGGGGCTGATCCCGAACCGGACACCCGGCCTGATGGCCTTGATCCGCTGGGCCGTCTCCCGCACCAGCCGGTCGGTGTTGTCGCGGCGCCAGGCGGCCCGGTCCGGGAAGCCCGCGCCGTGGCGCTCGTACGCGGCGTCGTCGCCGAAGACCTGACCGGCCACCGGGTAGGGGTAGAAATAGTCGTCCCAGTGGACCGCGTCGATGTCGTACCGGCGCACCGCGTCCAGCATGGCGTCCTGGACGAAGCTGCGGACCTCGGGCAGCCCCGGGTTGTAGTAGAGCTTCCCGCCGTACGGCAGGACCCAGTCCGGGTTCAGCCGTGCCGGGTGGGTGGCGGTGAGCCTGGAGGGGTCCGTGTGGTTCGCCACGCGATACGGGTTGAACCAGGCGTGCAGCTCCAGACCGCGGGCGTGCGCCTCGCGCACCGCCGTACCGAGCGGGTCCCAGCCCGGGTCCTTGCCCTGTACGCCGGTGAGGCACTGGGCCCACGGCTCGTACGGTGAGGGCCACAGCGCGTCGGCGGTGGGCCGGACCTGAAGCACCACGGTATTGAGCCGGAGTGCGACGGCCCTGTCCAGATACCCGGTCAGCTCGGCCTTCTGCTCCGCCGCCGTACGGCCCGGCGCGGAGGGCCAGTCCAGATTGGCGACCGTGGCGATCCACATGCCGCGCAGTTCGCTCCGCGCCGCCTCGCTGCGGCGCCCGCGCGCCTCCTGCGGCCTTCCGCCCCGTTCCCTGCCGCGGGCCGCCGCACCCGGGGATGCCGCGGCGTCACCGCCCGCCGCCGTCGCGGCGATCAGCGCGGCCGCGCCCGCCACGAGCGTCCTTCTTCTCAGATGCCCCATTTCCTGCACCCGCCACCTCTCCACCTCTTCGTGCCCGTCCGGTAGCACTGCGTGACGCACATCATGCCCGTTGGCAGCCGGTTGACCCGCGGACCGACGGGGCCGCGTCGCGGAGTAACGTCGTGGGGTCGAGGCGGGCACCGGAATCACACGGGACCCTGCGATACGGAGAACGGCGAAAGGCACGAGGTGACGGACTCTATGGCCGACATTGCACGCGTCGGGGTGGTGGGCTGTGGCCAGATGGGCGCAGGTATCGCGGAGGTGTGCGCGCGCAGCGGCCTCGAAGTGAAGGTGGCCGAAACCACCGGTGAGGCGCTGGAGATCGGCCGCACCCGGCTGCACAACTCCCTCTCGAAGGCCGCCGAGCGCGGCAAGATCACCGAGGCCGAGCGCGATGAGACCCTCGGCCGCCTCAGCTTCACCACCGACCTCGGCGAGTTCGCCGACCGCGATCTCGTCATCGAGGCCGTCGTGGAGAACGAGCAGGTCAAGACCGAGATCTTCCAGGTGCTCGACCAGGTGGTGACCCGGCAGGACGCGATCCTGGCGTCCAACACCTCCTCCATCCCGCTGGTGAAGCTGGCCGTCGCGACCTCGCGTCCGGACCGGGTCATCGGCATCCACTTCTTCAACCCGGCCCCGGTGCAGCGGCTCGTCGAGCTGATCCCGGCGCTGACCACCTCGGACGAGACCATCGCCCGCGCCGAGTCCGTCGTCCACGACGTGCTCGGCAAGCACGCGATCCGCGCCCAGGACCGGTCCGGTTTTGTCGTGAACGCGCTGCTGATTCCGTATCTGCTCTCCGCGATCCGGATGTTCGAGTCGGGCATCGCCAGCCGTGAGGACATCGACAACGGCATGGAGCTCGGCTGCGCCCACCCGATGGGTCCGCTCAAGCTCGCCGACCTGATCGGTCTGGACACGGTGGCCTCGGTCGCCGACTCGATGTACGCCGAGTTCAAGGAGCCGCTGTACGCCGCTCCCCCGCTGCTCCAGCGCATGGTCGACGCGGGCCGGCTCGGCCGCAAGACGGGCTCGGGCTTCTACCCGTACGCCTGACCCGCGGCGCCACTGCCCCTCGGGGCCGGCCGGTACACCCCCGGCCGGCCCCGAGGGCACGCGCGGCAGGGCGGGCGGCTGAGTCACAGGGGCACGCGCAGTGCCCCGTCGATCATCTCGGCCGTCCGCGCGGCATCCGCGCAGCCGCTCGCCGCCAGTTGCTCCCGTACCGAGGACAGCCGGTCGCGCAGCCGCCGGGAATCCATGCCCCGGGCCCGTTCGGCCATGTCCACGGCGGTGCACGCCGCCCGGTCGGCCTCGCCCTGGAGCAGTTCCAGCCGGGCCAGCATGGCGAGGCGGTGCACCATCCCCCGGTCGTGCGCCGGGGCTCGCACGGCCGAGGCCGCGTGCTCCCGGGCGGCCGACAGGTCCCCCAGGCCGAGCAGCGCCTCCGCCACCTGCACATCGACCAGACCCGGCTGGACGTATCCCGTCTCCTCCGGCTCCCCGCCGGGGCGGATGCGCTCCGCCCGGGACTCGGCGCTCCGGATGCACTTACGGGCGCCGGCCGAGTCCCCGAGCCGGACGTAGGCCTTCGCCTGCATCGCGTACAGATCGGCGGCCAGCGCCGGGGTGATGTGGGCTCCGGCGGCCCGCAGCGCCGCCTCCGCGAAGGCGATCGAGCGCCGGTAGTCGGCCAGGAACAGCGACTGGTTGACCAGAAGCGCGATCACATAGCCGCCCAGCCCCCGGTCCCCGCTCGCCTTGGCCAGGCGCAGCGCCTGGTGGAAGTAGCGCTGGGCCAGGCCATGGGCGTCGGAGTCGTAGGCACAGATGCCCGCGACGGCCACCAGACCGGCCGTCGCCCGGTGCAGCCGGCGCCCCAGCGCGTCGCCGCAGCCGCCGCGCAGCAGGGGTGCCGCCTCGGCGTTGAGGAAACCGACGACACGGGAGCGGGTCGCGATGCCACCGGCCTTGCGGTACATCTGCTCGTAGTGGCCGCGGGCCGCCCTGAGCATCACGATGCCGGCCACGGTCACCCGGACCGGTCCCGGGCGGGAGACGTCCGTGTCCTCCGGCGGGTTCTCCCACTCCCAGACCGGCATCACCGCCGCCGTGCCGGTGACCGCGGGTGCGGTGGCGAGGTGCGGGCGGTGCTGCTCGTCCCCGCGCCACAGTGCCGTCGCCCGGTCGACGAAGCAGGACAGTGTGGTGCCGTGCGTCGCGGCGTCCGGGCCGGAGCGCCCCATGCCGATGTCGTCGAGCGCGACCGGGCGCCGCAGCCGGCCGCCGAGGACCTCGCAGATGAGGTCGGGCACCTGGCCGCGCGGGCGCTGTCCCTTGAGCCAGCGGGACACCGCCGTGTGTTCGTAGCGCAGGTTCAGGCCGCGGGCCAGACCCGCCCGGTTGACGTGCCCGGCGAGCCCCGCCCGGGACACGCCCGCCTCGTCGATCAGGGATTCGAGCAGGATGTTGGGCTCCATTGCCCCCCCATGGTGCGTGTCGCAATGACCCTAGTGGAGCACGGTTCACACGGGGTGTGAACGGAATGCCCGAACCATCCTGCTGTGCGCCCTGTCGCTCCCCGTCCCGGATCGGTTGACTTGGTCGTCCCGCAGGAGGCGGCCGGGTCGTCGGCTCCCCCTCGTACAGACGACGACCCGCACCCGCGCCGTCCGCCCTGCCGGCCTGTCCGACACTCCGTGGCCGGAACGGACGGCGCCGGACCGCACGACCCACTGCCCAACGAAGAGGAGGGTGGCTGCGGAACGAAGCCGGAACCGAGTTCCTCCCGGTTCCGTCTCCGGGTCCGCGTGCGGTCCCCGCGCCGCTCGGCGGGACATGAGGGAGGGGCGTACCCGGTGCACCGGATACGCCCCTCCCCGCTGTGCGGCCGTGCTGTGCGTCAGGCGCCGCGCAGCACCGCGCCGGTGCGCTCGGCCGCCAGGGCGACCGCGCGGTCACGGGCGGCCGAGGCCTCCTCGACGGTCAGCGTGCGGTCCGCGGCGCGGAACCGCAGCGCGTACGCCAGGGACTTGTGGTCCGCACCGATCTGGTCACCGGTGAACACGTCGAACAGCCGCAGCGATTCGAGGAGTTCGCCCGCTCCCTCACGCAGGGCGCGCTCCACCTCGGCGGCGGGCACGTCCTCGGCGACGATCAGCGCGACGTCCTGGGTGGCCACCGGGAAGGTGGAGATCCGGGGCGCCTGGAGCGCGCCGTCGACGGCCTGCTCCAGGACGTCGAGCTCGACCTCCATGGCACAGGTCCGCTCGGGCAGGTGGAGTTCCTTGATGACCCGCGGGTGCAGTTCGCCCGCGTGCCCGAACAGGGTCTCCTCGCCGTTCACCGTGACGAACAGCGCGGCGCAGCGGCCCGGGTGCCACGGCTGGTGCTGGTCGGCGCGGACGGTGAGTTCGACACCCGCCTCACGGGCGATCGCCCGCGCGGCCTCGACGGAGTCCGCCCAGTCGGCGGGACGGCCCTTGCCCCACCAGCCGGCCTGCTCGCGGGCGCCGGCCAGGACGACGGCGGCGCGGCGCGGCTGGCGCGGCAGCGCGGCGTCGAGTGCGGCGATCTCCTCGGCGGAGGGCCGCCGGTCGACGGGCAGCCGTACGGCGCGGGTCTCCCGGCCGGTCGGCCGGAAGACCAGCCCGGTCTCGAAGAGCGCGAGGTCGTGGCTGCCGCGGCCGTCGTTGCGCCGCAGTGCGCCGAGGAGGCCGGGCAGCAGCGTGGTGCGCAGTGCCGGTTCCTCGTCGGACAGCGGGTTGACGAGCTTGACCGTACGACGGCGGGCGTCGTCCTGGTCCAGTCCGAGCTGGTCCAGGACGGCGTCGCCGATGAACGGGTAGCTCAGCGCCTCGACATAGCCCGATCCGGCGAGCACCCGGCCGATACGGCGGTGCAGCCGCTGGCGGTCGGTGAGCCCGCGGCCGGACGGCGGCGTCGGCAGGGTGGACGGGAGGTTCTCGTAACCCTCCAGCCGGATGACCTCTTCGGCCAGATCGTTCGGCTCGTTCAGGTCGGGGCGCCAGGACGGCACCGTGACGATGAGCTCGTCCTGCCCGTAGACGTCGCAGCCGACCTGCTGGAGACGGCGTACGACGGTCTCGCGGCCGTAGTCCACACCGGCGACCCGGTCCGGGTGGTCGGCGGGCATCGCGATGGTGCGGGGCGCCGAGGGGGCGCTGATCTCGGTGACACCCGCCTCGGCGGTGCCGCCCGCGACGAGGACGAGCAGGTCGACGGTGCGCTGCGCGGCAGCGGCGGCGGCCTGCGGGTCGACGCCGCGCTCGAAGCGCTTGGACGCCTCGGAGGACAGCTTGTGGCGACGCGCGGTCCGGGCGATCGAGATCGCGTCGAAGTGCGCCGCCTCGATGACCACCTCGGTGGTGTGGCTCTCGCCGTTCCGGGCGTCCGCGATCTCGGTGTTGGCGCCGCCCATGACACCGGCGAGGCCGATCGGCCCGCGGTTGTCGGTGATGACCAGGTCCTCGGCGTCCAGTACCCGTACGGTGCCGTCGAGCGTGGTGAGCTTCTCGCCCTGCTGGGCGCGGCGCACCCCGATCGGCCCGTCGATCCGCGTGCGGTCGTAGGCGTGCAGCGGCTGGCCGAGCTCCAGCATCACGTAGTTGGTGATGTCGACGGCCAGCGAGATCGGACGCATCCCGGCCTTCTGCAGACGGCGCTGCATCCAGATCGGGGAACGCGCCTCGGGGTCCAGGCCGGTGACGGTGCGCGCGGTGAAGCGGTCGCAGCCGATCGGGTCGGCCACCTTGACCGGGTAGCCGTACGCGTTCGGCGCGGGCACGTCCAGGAGCGCCGGGTCGCGCAGCGGCAGCCCGTAGGCGATGGCCGCCTCACGGGCGACACCGCGCATGGACAGGCAGTAGCCCCGGTCCGGGGTGACGGCGATGTCGAGGACCTCGTCGACGAGCTGGAGCAGCTCGATCGCGTCGGTCCCGGCCTCGTGCTCCGGCGGCAGCACGATGATGCCGTGGGTACCGTCGTCGCCCATGCCGAGCTCGTCGGTGGAGCAGATCATGCCGTGCGAGGTCCTGCCGTACGTCTTGCGTGCGGCGATGGCGAAGTCGCCGGGCAGCACGGCGCCGGGCAGGACCACGACGACCTTGTCGCCGACGGAGAAGTTGCGGGCTCCGCAGACGATCTCCTGCGGCTCACCGGTGCCGTTGGCGGTGCCGACGTTCACCGTGCAGAAGCGGATGGGCTTCTTGAAGCCCTCCAGCTCCTCGATGGTCAGGACCTGTCCGACGACCAGGGGGCCCTTGAGGCCGGCGCCGATCTGCTCGACGGTCTCGACCTCGAGGCCCACGGCGACGAGCTTGGCCTGTACGTCACGGCCGGTCTCCGTCGCCGGCAGGTCGACGTACTCCCGCAGCCAGGAAAGCGGGACGCGCATCAGATCTCCATCCCGAACGGCCGGGTGAACCGGACGTCACCCTCGACCATGTCTCGCATGTCTTCGACGTTGTGGCGGAACATCAGCATCCGTTCGATGCCGAACCCGAAGGCGAATCCGCTGTACTTCTTGGGGTCGACACCGCAGGCGATGAGCACCTTGGGGTTGACCATGCCGCAGCCGCCGAGCTCGATCCAGCCCTCGCTGCCGCAGGTGCGGCAGGGGCGGTCCGGGTTGCCGACGGACTCGCCGCGGCAGACGTAGCAGACCATGTCCATCTCGGCGGACGGCTCGGTGAACGGGAAGAAGTTCGGCCGCAGCCGGGTCTTCATGTCCGGCCCGAAGAGCGCCTGCACCATGTGGTCCAGGGTCCCCTTGAGGTCGGCCATGGTGAGGCCCTCGTCGACGGCGAGCAGCTCGATCTGGTGGAAGACCGGGGTGTGCGTGGCGTCGAGCTCGTCGGTGCGGTAGACCCGCCCCGGGCAGACGACGTAGACCGGGGGCTTGCGCTCCAGCAGGGAGCGGGCCTGGACCGGCGAGGTGTGCGTACGCAGCACGACACCGGACTCGTCACCCGTGGTCGGCCCGCCCTCGGGCGTGGTGCCCTGGACGAAGAAGGTGTCCTGCATCTGCCGGGCCGGGTGGTCGGGCACGAAGTTCAGGGCGTCGAAGTTGAACCACTCCGCCTCGGCCTCGGGGCCCTCCGCGATCTCGTAGCCCATGGCCACGAAGACGTCCGCGACGCGCTCCATGATGGTCGTGAGCGGGTGGCGGGCGCCGGCCGGGGTGCGGTCGTAGGGCAGGGTGACATCCACCGCCTCCTCGACCAGGACCCGGGCGTCGCGCTCGGCCTCCAGCTCCGCCTGGCGGGCGGCCAAGGCCTTGGAGACGGCGCCGCGGGCCTGGCCCACGCGCTTGCCCGCCTCGGCCTTGGCCTGCGGCGGCAGGGCGCCGATCTCGCGGTTGGCGAGGGACAGCGGCGAGGTACCTCCGGTGTGCGCGGTCTTCGCCTGGGCGAGCGCGTCGAGGTCGCCCGCGGCGGCGAAGGCGGCGAACGCCTCGTCCCGCATGCGCTCGATCTCTTCCGGTTTCAGTGCCTCGACCTCGACTGGGTCGTACGACTTGTTCGGTGCCGACATCTCTTCCCGTGCTTCCGATTGGCTGATACTGCTCTTACCGGGGGATACCCCCGGACCTCCGTGGCTCCGCTCGACGCCTGGAGGACACAAAGGTGCCAAAGGTCGAGTCTAAGGGCCGCGCGAAGCGGAGGGGGCCCGCGGGCCGCTCGGGCCCGCCCGTCGCCCGCCGCCACCCGGTCCGGTCGCTCCGCGGATTCTGCTAGCTCAAGTAGCCCGGCGCGCTCACGGGCAGAATAAATCGGAACTCCGCGCCGCCGCCGGGCCCCCGGCCGACGCTGATCGTGCCGCCGTGGGCCTCGACGATGCCCTTGACGATGTACAGGCCCAGGCCGGTCCCGCCGCGCTTGCTGCCCCGCCAGAAGCGGGTGAAGACGCGGCCCATCGACTCCTCGGGGATGCCGGGACCTTCGTCGCTCACGGTGACCGCCGTCCCTGTCTCGTCACTGTTCGCCGGCGCGGGTGCGGGGGCGATCTCAATGGTGACGGTTCCCTCGCCATGACGCACCGCGTTTTCGAGCAGGTTGCCGAGCACCTGGTCGACCTTGTCGGGGTCGGCCCACAGATCGGGCAGCGGCTGCCGGGTGCGGACGAGGAAGCGGTCGGGCGCCTGGCCGTTCGCGGTGAGGGCCTGGACATGGCGCTCGACGGCGGCGGAGATGTCGACCGGCTGACGGCGCAGTTCGAGCCGGCCGGAGTCGATCCGGGAGATGTCGAGCAGTTCGGCGATGAGCCGGGTGACCCGGCCCGCGTCGGCGTCGACGGTCTCCAGCATGAGCCGCTTCTGGTCGTCGGTGAACCGCTCCCACTTGGCCAGCAGCGTCGCGGTGAAGCCCTTGACCGAGGTCAGCGGGGAGCGCAGCTCATGGGCGACCGTGGCGATCAGCTCGGCGTGGCTGCGCTCGGTACGGCGGCGGGCCTCGGTCCCGCGCAGGGAGACCACCACCCGGCGCACCGGGCCGGTGGGCCGTTCGCGTACGTAGCGTGCGGAGACCAGGACCTCACGGCCGCCGGGCAGCAGGAGATTGCGCTCGGGCTGTCCGCCCCGGGTGGCGAGGCCCCCGTAGGGATCCGTCAGGGACCACCAGCGCTTCCCCTTGAGGTCCTCCAGGGGCAGCGCGTGCTCCAGGGACCGGCCCAGTACGGCGGCGGCGGGGGTGGCGGTGATCCGGGCGGCGGCGGTGTTGAAGCAGATGACCCGGCCGCTCTCGTCGGCGACGACGAGACCGTCGGGAAGGTCGTCCGGGTCGACGCCGGCGAGGAGAGCGCCCCGGAGGTCACCGCCGGGGTCCGTGGTGTCCGGGCCGGTGCCGTCCCGGTCCGCTCCGGTGCGCACGACGGCCTTGTGTGCCTGACGCGGACTCATGCCGACAGCCATATTCCCGTACCCCACCTCTCGAACCGGTGCAGTGGGCCCCCGAGTTCGTCACCCTACTAGTCGCCGGGGAACGAGCGACACCCTGCGGGGGCGCACTCGGCCGGTGCGCCGGTGGCACGGGCCCGGACCGTGGCCGGTAACAGTCGGTGAACAGATGTGCACCGGTTCCGGGGGGTGCCGCGGGGAGGCGGGTACGGCCGCTCAGGCGGTACGGCGGGGGCGCTGCGCCCGTGCGGAGGCGTACAGACAGACGGCCGCGGCGGTCGCGAGGTTCAGGCTCTCCGCCTTGCCGTGGATGGGAACCCGGACCACGGCGTCGGCCAGCGCGCGGGTCTCCTCGGGAAGGCCCCAGGCCTCGTTGCCGAAGACCCAGGCGGTGGGCCCGCCCATGGTGCCCGCGTCCAGCTCGTCGTCGAGGTCGTCGGCGCCCGCGCCGTCGGCGGCGAGGATCCGCACCCCCGCGTCCCGCAGCCCGCGCACGGCGTGCTCGACGGGGACGCCGACGGCGACCGGCAGATGGAACAGCGACCCGACCGATGCCCGTACCGACTTGGGGTTGTAGAGGTCCACCGAGGCATCGGTGAGCACGACCGCGTCGGCGCCCGCCGCGTCGGCGCAGCGCAGCACCGTACCGGCGTTCCCGGGGTCCCGTACGTTGGCGAGCACGGCCACCAGCGTGGGCTTCGCGGCGAGGATCTGTTCGAACGGCGAGTCCAGGAAGCGGCAGACGCCGATCAGACCCTGCGGGGTGACGGTCTGCGACACATCGGCCAGTACCTCGCTGTCGGCGAGATGCACCCGGGCACCCGCGGCGTGGGCGGCGTCGACGATGTCGGTGTAGCGCTCGGCGGCCTCGACGGTGGCGAACAGCTCGATGAGGGTCGGCTCGCCGTCGCTGCCCCGGTGCCCGGCGGCCTCGCGCACGGCCTGCGGCCCCTCTGCGATGAACCGGCGCTCCTTGCCGCGGAAGTTTCGCTTGGCCAGCCGCCGGGCGGCGGTGACACGGGGCGAGCGCGGGGAGATCAGTTCGGGGGTGCCCATGGTCGGCGGCGAGCCTCTCTGCGTACGGAGGTGGGGATCAGGTGGTGCAACGCACCGGACCCGCAGACGGTGTACGCCTGCGGGTCCGGCTCAGATACCTGGAAGAGCGGCCTTGATCAGGCGGCCTTCGGGGCGTTGACGTCGCTCGGGAGGGCCTTCTGGGCAACCTCGACGAGGGCGGCGAACGCGTTGGCGTCGTTGACCGCGAGCTCGGCCAGGATCTTGCGGTCCACCTCGATGTTGGCGGCCTTCAGACCCTGGATGAGGCGGTTGTACGTCATGCCGTTCTGGCGGGCAGCGGCGTTGATGCGCTGGATCCACAGCTGACGGAAGTCGCCCTTGCGCTTCTTGCGGTCGTTGTAGTTGTAGACCAGGGAGTGGGTGACCTGCTCCTTGGCCTTGCGGTACAGGCGCGAACGCTGACCGCGGTAGCCGCTGGCGGCTTCGAGGATTGCCCGGCGCTTCTTGTGGGCGTTGACTGCCCGCTTGACGCGTGCCACTTGTTAACTCCTTGTAGCGGGGCCGTGGTGGTCCTCACACGGCCCGGAAACGAATTGGTCCCGGTGTGATCGAGGTCGTGCCCCCGGATTCACCGGGGGCCGGACCTCACTTGCCGAGAAGCTTCTTGATCTTCTTGGCGTCGGCCGGAGCCACGACGACCGTGCCGGTCAGCGAGCGGGTCTTCTTGGACGACTTGTGCTCGAGCAGGTGCCGCTTGCCGGCCCTCTCGCGGAGCACCTTGCCGGAGCCGGTGATCTTGAAGCGCTTGCTGGCACCGCTGTGCGTCTTGTTCTTCGGCATCGCGCCGTTCTCTCCTCGTCAGTGGCGCCCCTCACGGTGCGGGCACCGGACTGCAGGGGCGTCAGATCTCTATGGGATTCCGCAGGGACCCGGGGCGCCTGGATGGCGGCCCCCGAAGGTCACGCCTCGGAAGGTGTCTCGGTCGGAGCCTCGGCGTCCGCGGCCGGAGCCTCGGCAGCCTCACCCTCGGACTCGGCGTCGGGCGCGTAGCCCTGACGCTCCGCCTTGCGGGCGGCCTGGGCCTCACGGGCCTCGGCCATGGCTTCGGTCTTCTTCTTGTGCGGGCCCAGAACCATGATCATGTTCCGGCCGTCCTGCTTCGGGTTGGACTCGATGAAACCGAGGTCCTCGACATCCGAAGCGAGACGCTGGAGCAGTCGGAAGCCCAGCTCGGGGCGGGACTGCTCACGACCACGGAACATGATCGTGATCTTGACCTTGTCGCCCTGCTTGAGGAACCGGACGACGTGACCCTTCTTGGTGTCATAGTCGTGCGGGTCGATCTTCGGCCGGAGCTTCATCTCCTTGATGACCGTGTGCGCCTGGTTCTTGCGCGCCTCACGGGCCTTCATGGCCGACTCGTACTTGAACTTCCCGTAGTCCATGAGCTTGCACACGGGCGGACGGGCGGTCGCCGCCACCTCGACCAGGTCGAGGTCGTACTCCTGTGCGAGCTCCAGGGCCTTGGCAAGCGGAACAATCCCGACCTGCTCGCCGCTGGGACCGACAAGTCGCACCTCGGGAACGCGAATCCGGTCGTTGATGCGGGGCTCGGCGCTGATGGATCCTCCTCGGTAGCACCACGCGACCGCCTGGCGGACAGCCACGTAACGTCTGTTTCATAAGACCAACCGAGCCGGAACATCAAAAATGCCCCGGACGGGACACAGGCGGGGCTCCTGGAAATACCGGAACACCGCCGCGGTCAACCGCGGGGCGCATCGGGCGGCTCCATCGTCCGTACGGAACGATGGTCGCCACCTGACCGGTGACCCGCCGTCCTTGGAGGACAGCCAGGTGGGAGATCGGAGCCTCCACTTGTGGGCCGGGCACATAGATGTCCGGCCGGTCGTTACACAAGGTTAGCAGCCCGGTGGCGGGTGCGCTAATCCCCCGGCTCCGGACTCCCGCGGGCGGTGACCTCCGGGCCTGGCCTTATCGTGTGGGGCATGAGTGACGCGACCCCCAGCACCGGTTCTTCCGCTTCTCCCGGCTTCGACGACATGGCCCGCGACATCGCGGAGGTCCCCGCGGTCGAGGTGATCGTCACGGTCGCCGTCAACCTGATGAGCGCGGCCGCCGTGAAGCTCGGCCTGACCGAGGAGGGCGAGCAGCACAAGGACCTGGACGAGGCACGCAAGCTGGTCCAGGCCCTGGCCGGCCTGCTGGACGCGAGCACCACGGAGATCAGCACCTTCCACGCCTCCCCGCTGCGGGACGGCCTGAAGTCGCTCCAGCTGGCCTTCCGCGAGGCGTCGCTGGTACCGGACGAGCCCGGCCAGGGCCCCGGCGAGAAGTACACCGGCCCGGTCTACGGCTGACCGCTCCCCCGGACACGCGAAGCGCGGGCCCGCCTCCGGCGGAGGCGGGCCCGCGCTTCGCGTGTCCGGGCCGGGGCGTCGCCCCTCTCCCGCTCAGCCGGTCCCGCCGAGCCCGGCGGCCTCCTGGGCCGGCACCGGATGGGTCAGCCGGTGCGCGTGCGCCGCGAGGGCACCGCCGACCAGGGGCGCCACGATGAACAGCCACAGCTGGGAGAGTGCCGCGCCGCCCGCGAACAGGGCCGGGCCGAGGCTCCGGGCCGGGTTGACCGAGGTACCGGTCAGCGGGATGCCCACCAGGTGGATCACCGCGAGGGACAGCCCGATGGGGAGCCCGTCGAAGCCGACGACCGCGACCCTGTGGGTCACCGCGAGCACCACGAAGACCAGCAGGAAGGTCAGCACCACCTCGGCCAGGAAGGCTCCGCCCAGGTTGATGCCGACGGCCGACCGGTCGTCGTAGCCGTTGCTCCCGAACGCGCCGCTCGTCTTCAGCCCCGGTACCTGCTTCGCCAGCAGGAAGAGCAGGGCCGCACCCACGATGGCGCCGAGGAACTGGGCCACCCAGTACTCGACGGCCGTGCGGAGGTCGAGCCGGCGGGCCAGCAGCATGCCCAGGGTGACCGCCGGGTTCACATGGCATCCGGAGACCGGGCCCAGCGCGTAGGCGAGCGCGAGCAGGGTGAAGCCGAACGCGAGGGCGATGCCCACCGTCCCGATGTACTCGACAGCGAGCACCGCCGATCCGACGGCGAAGAAGACCAGCAGCAGCGTGCCCAGGAATTCCGACACCACTGTCCGCGTCTGCATACAACCACCTCGCGAGATCTGGGGCGATCAGTCGGTTTCCACCGATTTCCCGTCAATTCTCACGGTACGGAGCGAGATGCGCGCGTTGAGCCGTTCGGGCGGTCAGCGGGCGAACAGGGGGTCACCCTCGGTGGCCGTCCCGGCGGGCAGCAGCGCCAGATCGAGACCGCGTACCAGCCTGGCCCGCAGGACCTCGCTGGCCGACAGCGCCTCGGCGACGCGGCGGGCGGCCTCGGCGGGTACGGCGTCCGGTGCGAGGACCAGTGCGAGCGTGCCGTCGGCCCGGCCCGGACCGAGGTGGGCGCGGACCACGGCGGGTTCGGCGGCGACGGTGTCGCGTACCGCCGCGACGACCGCCGGGTCCTGGAGCGGGTCGGTACTGGTGCGGTTCTCGGCCAGCGCCAGCAGTGCCGGGCCGGTCAGCTCGAACGCGACGGGCCCGGCGAGGTCCAGCACCACCGTGTCGGCCTTCTCGTGCGCGGCGGCCTGGAGTGCCTGGTGCAGGGGGACGGCGACGGGGCGTGCCTCGGGGTCCCAGCGGGCCAGCGAGGCGGTGGAGGTGAAGGCGGGCAGCGCGCGCCGGTCACCGGCCTGGAGCGTGGGCACCGCCATGTCGCTGGTCTTCTCGCGGCGCAGCCCGTTCTCGTCCTCCTCGACCTCGCCGAGGACGGCGACCACGGGAACGAGCAGCCGGGCGCCCAGAAGGGCTTCGAGAACCGGGCCGAGTGCCGTGCGGTCCTGCGACCAGGCGGCGAGCGCCGCCGTCAGTGCGGGAGCGGCCGAGCCGTCGTCGTCGGAGAAACCGGGGTCCGGAATGTTCTTGAGCGCCACGGGACGAGCGTAGTCCCTGTGTCCCATGGCCCCGACAACAGGTCGGGCGCGGGCTGCCGGCTCCGGCCGCCGGGGCACGGGGAGGGCCGTCCCGGCGGTCAGCGGCGCCCGGTGAGCGTCCCGCCCCGCCACAGGACGACGGCCAGGGCCAGCAGGACGGCACCGAGGCCGCCCGCGGCCGGGGCGAGCCAGTTCACGGGGGCCGGTTCCTTGTGCGGCGGGGTGGGGCCGGGGCCGAAGTACCGCTCGCGGTACCCGGTGGTGGCGGACCGGGCGCTCAGGTCGGCGGGGCGCAGCCGGGAGCCGGTCTCGATGGCCTCGGCCGGGTCGACGATGCCGTAACCGCGGGCGTCGTCACGGCCGTTGGCCGGGGCGTCGCGGGCGGTGTCCGCGAGGAGCTTCTTGATCTGGGCCGGGGTGAGCCCGGGGTGGGCGGCGCGGACGAGGGCGACGGCTCCGGAGACGAAGGCCGAGGCGGCCGAGGTGCCCCACTCGATGTAGTACTTGCGGTCCGGGTTGGCGACGACGATGTCGACGCCGGGCGCGCTGACGGTGGCGTACCAGCGACGGGTGGAGAACGAGGCGTGCGTGCCGTGCTTGTCGACGGCCGCGACCGCTATGACCCCGGGGTAGGCGGCCGGATAGGAGACCCGGTCCCCCTTCTCGCCCCCGTTGCCCGCCGAGGCGATGACGGACACGCCCTTGCCCAGGGCGTACTGGATCGCGGCGTCCTCGCCCGGCTCGGGGTGCGCGGACTTGCTGTCGTCGCCCAGGGAGAGGTTGATGACATCGGCGCCGTGGTCGGTGGCCCAGCGGATGCCCTCGGCGAGCGCGGTGCCGCGGGACTTGCGGGCCTTCGCGCGGGAGGTGTCGTTGGACTCCAGGATCACCCGGACCGGAAGGACCCGTGCCTCGGGGGCGATGCCGAGGATGCCGTCGCCGCGCCCCGGCCCCCGTCCGCGGCCCGCGATGATGCCGGCCATCGCGGTGCCGTGCAGCGCCCAGGCCGCGTCTCCCCGGCCGGCGCCGAAGCCGATGAGGTCCTTGCCGGGGAGGACCTGTCCGGCGAGGTCGGGGTGGGTGTCGTCGACCCCCGTGTCGAGGACGGCGACGGTGATGCCCCTGCCTTTGGTCGTCTGCCAGGCCCGGTCGGTGTGCAGGGCGGCCAGACCCCACTGCTGGTCCCGGATGGCGTCCGCGTGGGCGGGGGCGGCCGCGGAGAGCGCGAGGACGGCGGCGGCGCAGGCCGCGGCGAGGACACGGCGGCGGCGGTTCATTCCGGCTTCTCCGTGAGGTCGGCGACGGTCCCGCGCAGCCCGCGCTCGACCCGGTCCGCCAGGCCGCCGGCCTCGTGGCCGAGCCCGGCCTGGGCGACGGCGGTCGTCGCTCCGGCGGCCGTGGCCACGTCGGCGGGCTGCGGGTCGGCGACGGTGCGCCCGTCCGCGAAGCCGGAGACGGCGAACACGACGACGGGGAGTTCGGTCAGGACATGGACCGTCCAGCTGGCACGCTGCCCGTCGCGGAAGGCCGCCGCGACGGTCCCCTCGACGGCGTACGTACGGGGCATGAGGTCCTTGCGCGCGCCGAGGCGCTGATCGGTGAAGCGGGTCGCGAGCGCTCTCATGCCCTTCTCGGAGGCCTCGGTGAAGATCATCCCGACCGTGGTGACGCTGCTGCGGGTCGCGTCGGTGTACGTGGCCCGCACCATGCGCTCGCAGCCGACCGGGCGCAGGGTCGTCAGGAGCAGGGGATCGACCCCCTTGGCGCAGCCGCTGTCGGGGGCGACGGCGATCCTGGTCCAGACCCGGTCCGTGGCACCGGGGCCCGCGCCGATGCCCTTGAGCGTGCGCGGGAAGAGGGTGTCGACGGGGACGGTGTGCCAGACGGTGCGGCCCGTGGCGTACGCGCTGCGGGTGCCCGGTTCGGCCGAGGAGTCACCGGTGAGCCAGGTGCCGGTGACAGCGCCGCCGATCAGCCCGAGACCGAGGACGACACAGGTGGCCGCCGCCGCGGTCCTCCCCCGGCGCCGCGGGCGTACGGGGCGCAGCCGGGTCGTCGTCTCCGCGGGCGTCTCGGGGAAGCCGTAGCGGGGCGGTACGGGGTACGGGGCGGGGTGCGCGGGCGGCGGGCCGGGGTGGGCGCCGCCGGGCGTGGACGCGGTGCCGGGGCGGGGGGTGAGGTCCACGGCGCCGACGGGTCTGCGCCGGGTCGCGGGGGGCGGGGGCGGCGGCACGGCGGGGTGCGCGGGCACCTGCGGCCGCGTCTGCGGCGCCTGTCCCTGCTGCGGTGTCTGGACCGGCTGCGGTGTCCGTCCCTGCTGCGGTGTCTGGACCGGCTGCGGTGTCTGGGCCGGCTGCGGGGCGGTGCGCCGGGGCGCGGGCGGTACGGGGCGCAGCCGGGCGGTGGTCTCGGCGGGAGCGGGCGCCGGGGCGGTGACCGGCGCAGGGGTGGCCGGCGCGGGGGCGTGCGGGGTCCCGGCGGCGGTCCGCGGGGGCGGCGGTGCGGGCGCGGACGCCGGGGTCGGCGGCTGGGCGGGCGGAGCGGCGGCGGGCGGGGCCGGAGGAGCCGCGGGGGGCGGTCCGGGCTGCGGCTTCACCGGAGACGCCGGTGCCGGGACCCCGGGCGCGGTTGCCGGGGCGGGCGGCGAAGTGGCCGGGCGGGGCGGCACGGGAGCGCGCTGCGCTTCGGCACTCATCCGGCCCGCCCCCTGGTTCACGTCCCCGTACCGTCCGCAGATCACCGTCACGGGCAGGCCCGTTGGTTCGCGCGTGCCCGTCACTCTACGGGCTGGGGGGCCACGGAGGGCAACGGGACGCCACGCCCGGGGGATCTGCCCCGATCGTCCCCCTACCCAGCGGTACGGGTGTCTGGCAAGCTGCGGCCATGACTGCCCGCGCCACTGACCGGGCCCGGTACGACCGGGCCACCGCCCATCTCGACGCCCCGATCGCGGTGGTCGACCTGGAGGCCTTCGACGCCAACGCCGACGATCTCGTCGGCCGGGCGGCGGGGAAGCCGATCCGGGTGGCGAGCAAGTCGGTACGCTGCCGGGCCCTGCTGGAGCGGGTGCTCGCGCGTCCCGGGTTCGCCGGGATCATGTCGTTCACGCTCGCGGAGTCGCTGTGGCTGGCGCGGGCCGGTTTCGAGGATGTGCTGCTGGCCTACCCGTCCGCCGACCGCGCCGCGTTCGCCGAGCTGGCCGCCGGCCCGAAGCTCGCCGCCGCGGTGACGGTGATGGTGGACGACCGGGCACAGCTGGAGCTGATCGACGCGGCGCGGTCCGGCGGGAAGGAGGAGATCCGGGTCTGTCTGGAACTGGACACCTCGCTGCGTCTGCTGGGCGGCCGGGTCCGGGTCGGCGCGCTGCGCTCACCGCTGCGCTCGCCCGCCGAGCTGGCGGAGCTGGCCCGCGCGGTCGCCCGCCGCCCGGGATTCCGGCTGGTGGGCCTGATGGCGTACGAGGGCCATGTCGCCGGGGTCGGCGACTCGGTCGCGGGGAGTCCGCTGCGGTCCCGGGCGATCCGGCTGATGCAGTCCGCGGCCCGCAGGGAACTGGCGGTCCGCCGGGCCGAGGTGGTGCGGGCGGTCCGGGCGGTGGCGCCCGGCCTGGAGTTCGTGAACGGCGGTGGCACGGGCAGCGTGCAGCACACCGCGGCCGAACCCGCGGTGACGGAGATCGCGGCCGGGTCCGGGCTGTACGTGCCCCGGCTGTTCGACAACTACACGTCGTTCACCGGCCGTCCGGCGGCGCTGTTCGCCCAGCCCGTGGTGC
Source organism: Streptomyces sp. NPDC079020 (assembly GCF_044542225.1). Taxonomy (NCBI): domain Bacteria; kingdom Bacillati; phylum Actinomycetota; class Actinomycetes; order Kitasatosporales; family Streptomycetaceae; genus Streptomyces; species Streptomyces sp. NPDC079020. Next base: position 169,013 of record NZ_JBITUB010000010.1, on the reverse strand, counting down.
GCAGGCCCGGGGTGGGCGTGGTGACGGTGCTCGGCGGCGGTTATCCGGCGTCCGGCGCGGCCGGTGCGGACCGGCTGCCCGTCCCGTATCTCCCCGAGGGGCTGCGCTACGACCCGCAGGAGGGCGCGGGCGAGGTGCAGACGCCGCTGCTCGGCGCCCCGGCGGACGACCTGCTGATCGGCGACAAGGTGTGGTTCCGGCATGCCAAGGCCGGTGAGCTGTGCGAGCGCTTCGAGGAGCTTCGGCTGATCGAGGGCGACCGGATCACGGCGACCGTTCCGACGTACCGGGGCGAGGGCCGCACCTTCCTCTGACCGGCGGCCGCCGCGCACAGCGGTGTGCGGCGGTACGCGGCGTTCAGGGCGCGACCGAGCTGCCGGCCCCGCCGCCCGTCGCGCTGTCGCCGACCGGGCGGATGCCCCGGGTGATCGTGTCCATGAGCGAGAGCGGCAGGTCCTTCTGTCCGGCGTCGAACGCCATGCGGACGAGGACCGGTGTCCCGCTGCCCACCGCCGAGGGGAAGGCCACCGACTGCACCACGCCGCCGGGGCCCTTGGCGGTGGTGACCTGCCAGCGCACCAGATATCCGGTACGTCCCGCCACGCTCACCGACTCCGACCTCAGCACCTTGTGCGGCACGATGCCGCCGTGGACGCGCCGGCCGACGAGGTTCTCCTCGTACACGCGGTCCGCGGCCGTGGGGATGTCCTGCTCGGCCAGGGCCTCGGGGGTGGTCGCGTCGGTGCGGCTGGGGGTGCGGGTGGTGACGGTGCCGTGGTAGCAGAAGGCGCCAAAGTCGCCGGGGCAGGAGTAGGAGCCGGCGGTCCGCATGGTGATCGCGTCGTCGACGGTGCTCTCCGGCTTCTCCCAGCCCGCGGGGACCGGCAGGGTGATCCCGTTGAGCTGATCGGTGAGGATGCCGGGGTCCTCGTCCGGTGAGTCGCCGGGGGCGGGGGTGCCGACGGAGGCGGTGGCCGACGCGCTGGCGGGCGGCGGCGTGCCGCTGGACACCGCCGCCGGGCCCGTACCGCCGTCGTCCCCGCCCAGCAGCACGGCCGCCGTGACGGCCACCCCGGCGAGCACCAGCCCGGACAGGGCGACCGCCAGGACGCGGGTGCGGGCCCCGCCGCCCGGGGCCCGCCTCCCGGGGGCGCGCTGCCACCGGCCCGCTGCCGCGGCAGCGCGGGAAGCGGCCCGGGCCCGAACGACTGCGCCGCGTACGGCTGTTGCGCAACGGGCTGGGCGGCGGCGAGCGGGCGGGTGTGCGCGGTCCAGGCCGTTCCGTCCCACCAGCGCTCGGTGCCGGGCGCACCCGCGTCCGGGTACCGGCCGGGCGGTGTCGCGTGACTCATGCCCCCACTCCAGGGTCCGGGTGCGGCGGGCCGCGTGGGCTGTCAGACCGGGGTCACATAGGCCCCGGAGATGCCGCCGTCGACCAGGAAGTCGGTGGCGTTGACGAAGGAGGAGTCGTCGCTGGCCAGGAAGGCGACGGCTGCCGCGATCTCGGTCGCCTCGGCGAAGCGGCCGAGCGGGATGTGGACGAGCCTGCGGGCCGCGCGCTCCGGGTCGGCGGCGAACAGCTCCCGCAACAGCGGGGTGTTGACCGGCCCCGGGCACAGGGCGTTGACCCGGATGCCCTCCCGGGCGAACTGCACGCCGAGCTCCCGGGACATGGCGAGCACGCCGCCCTTGGAGGCGGTGTACGAGATCTGGGAGGTCGCCGCGCCCATCCTGGCCACGAAGGACGCGGTGTTGATGATGGAGCCGCGGCCCTGGCGGCGCATATAGGGCAGGGCGGCCTTGCAGCAGAGGTAGACGGAGGTGAGGTTGACGTCCTGGACGCGCTTCCACGCCTCCAGGCCGGTGGTGAGGATGGAGTCGTCGTCGGGCGGTGAGATGCCCGCGTTGTTGAAGGCGATGTCGACGGAGCCGTAGGTGTCGTACGCGGCCTTGAAGAGTGCCTCGACCTGGCCCGGGTCGGTGACGTCGGCCTGTACGAAGAGGCCGCCGGCCTCCTCGGCGGCGGCCCCGCCCGCGGCCGCGTCGATGTCGGCGCAGACGACATGGGCCCCTTCCGAGGCCAGCCGGCGGGCGGTGGCCAGGCCGATCCCGCTGCCCGCTCCGGTGATGACGGCGGTGCGGCCGACCAGTCGGCGGCAGATGCTCTCGTTGTCGTTGCTCATGCTGGTTCAGGCCTCCGTGCTGAGGAAGACGTTCTTGGTTTCGGTGAAGGCGGTCAGGGCGTCGGGGCCCAGCTCGCGGCCGAGGCCGGACTGCTTGTAGCCGCCGAAGGGTGTCCCGTAGCGGACGGCGGAGTGGGAGTTGACGGACAGGTTCCCGGCCCGGACCGCCTGGGCGACGCGCAGGGCCCGGCCCACGTCGCGGGTCCACAGGGAGCCCGCGAGGCCGTAGTCGGTGGCGTTGGCGAGCCGGACGGCGTCGGCCTCGTCCTCGAAGGGGAGGACGACCGCGACCGGGCCGAAGACCTCCTCGGTGGCGACGGGCGCGTCCGGGGCGACGCCGGTGAGGACGGTCGGCGGGAACCAGAAGCCGGGACCCTCGGGGGCGCTGCCACGCAGGGCCGGAGCGTCCCCGGGGACGTAGCCGCGGACCCGTTCCAGCTGGGCTCGTGAGATCAGCGGCCCCATCTGGGTCTTCTCGTCGGCCGGGTCCCCGACGACGACCGCGGCGAGGGCGGGGGCGAGCAGTTCCAGGAAGCGGTCGTACGCGGAGCGCTGGACGAGGATGCGGGTGCGGGCGCAGCAGTCCTGGCCCGCGTTGTCCAGGAAGGACATGGGGGCGGCTGCCGCGGCGGCCTCGATGTCGGCGTCGGCGAAGACGATGTTGGGGCTCTTGCCGCCGAGTTCGAGGGTGAGCCGCTTCACCCGGTCGGCGCACTTGGCCATGATCTGCTTGCCGACCCGGGTGGAACCGGTGAAGACGATCTTGGCGACGCCGGGGTGTTCGACCAGGGCGTCACCGGTCACCGCGCCCGCTCCGGGCAGCACCTGGAAGAGGTCTTCGGGAAGGCCGGCCGCCCGCCCGATCTCGGCCAGCCGCAGGGCCGTGAGCGGGGTGGTCTCGGCGGGCTTGAGGAGGACGGCGTTGCCCGCGGCGAGGGCGGGTGCGACGCCCCAGGCGGCGATCGGCATGGGGAAGTTCCAGGGGGCGATCACACCGACGACACCGAGGGGTTCGAGCAGGGTGAAGTCGATTCCGCCCGCCACCGGGATCTGCCGGCCGCTGAGGCGCTCCACTCCCCCGGCGGCGTACGCGAGCAGATCGCGTACGTTGCCGGCCTCCCAGCGGGCGTTGCCGAGAGGATGTCCCGCCTCGGCCGTCTCCAGCCGGGCCAGGGACTCGGTCTCGGCGTCGACCGCTGCCGCGAAGCGGCGCAGCAGCCGGGCGCGGTCTGCCGGGGCCAGGGCGGCCCAGGTGCGCTGGGCGGCGGCGGCCCGGGTCACGGCGGCGTCCACCCCGGCCCGGGTGGTGGCCGGGACGGTGGCGAGGTGCTCCCCGGTGGCCGGGTTCAGTACGTCGTGGGCGTCGGGCGCGTCGGGTGCGTGGTGCGGGGCGTCGGGAGCGGCGGGGCGGTGGTCGGTGGTCACGGGGTTCCTCACAGGCGTTCGAAGGAGCGGCGCAGCTCCCAGTCGGTCACCGCGGCGTCGAAGGCTTCGAGTTCGACGCGCGCCATGTTGCGGTAGTGCCCGACGACCTCGTCGCCGAAGGCGGCACGGGCCACCTCGCTGCGTTCCCAGAGTCCGGCGGCTTCCCGGAGGGTGGTGGGGACCTGCTCATATCCGGAGGTGTAGGCGTTGCCCTCGCAGCCCTCGGGCAGTTCCAGTTCCTGTTCGACGCCGTGGAGTCCGGCGGCGATCAGACCGGCGACGGCCAGGTAGGGGTTGACGTCGCCGCCGGGCAGCCGGTTCTCGAAGCGCATCGAGCGGCCGTGGCCCACGACCCGCAGGGAACAGGTGCGGTTGTCGTGGCCCCAGGCGACCGCGGTCGGGGCGAAGGAGCCGGGCTGGAACCGTTTGTAGGAGTTGATGTTCGGGGCGTGGAGCAGGGTGAAGTCACGCAGCGCGGCCAGCTGTCCGGCGAGGAAGTGGCGCATCAGCGGGGACATCGCGCCGTCCTCGCCCGCCATGACGTTGCGGCCCTCGGCATCCTGGAGCGAGAGGTGGATGTGGCAGGAGTTGCCCTCGCGCTCGTTGAACTTGGCCATGAAGGTGAGCGCGACACCTTCCTGGGCGGCGATCTCCTTGGAGCCGGTCTTGTAGACCGCGTGCTGGTCGCAGGTGACCAGTGCCTCGTCGTAGCGGAAGACGATCTCGTGCTGGCCGGGGTTGCATTCGCCCTTGGCCGACTCCACGGTGAGGCCGGCGCCCGCCATCTCGTTGCGGATCCGGCGCAGCAGGGGCTCGATACGGCCGGTGCCGAGGACCGAGTAGTCGATGTTGTACTGGTTGACCGGTGTCAGACCGCGGTAGTTGCGGTCCCAGGCCTGCTCGTAGGTGTCCTTGAAGACGATGAACTCGAGTTCGGTGCCGACGTGGGCGGTGAGGCCGAGTCCGGCGAGCCGCTCCAGCTGGCGGCGGAGGATCTGTCGGGGGGCCGCGACGACGGGCGAGCCGTCCTCCCAGGCGAGGTCCGCGATGACCATGGCCGTGCCCTCGTTCCACGGGACGCGGCGCAGGGTGCTGAGGTCGGGGCGCATGGCGAAGTCGCCGTAGCCCCGGTCCCAGGAGGACATCCCGAAGCCGTCGACGGTGTTCATGTCGGTGTCCACGGCGAGCAGGTAGTTGCAGCCCTCGGTGCCGTGTTCCATGACCTCGTCGAGGAAGAAGGCGGCGGCGAACCGCTTGCCCTGCAGTCTTCCCTGCATATCGGGGAAGGCGAGGACGACGGTGTCGATCTCACCGCTCGCGACGAGGACACGCAGTTCCTCGATACCGAGCGGGGGTGTTCGCACTGCCACGGGATATTCCTCCTTCGGCCGGACGGAAGCCTTAAGGTATGGGATGAGACCTTTGAAAGAAAGGGAAACGGAACGTGACCGAGGAATCCGGTGAGCATCCGGCGGCGGCCCGCCTGGAGCCGGTGCTGCGCCCCGTCCGCGCGGGCAACGGCTTCGAGGAGGCACTGGAGCAGATCCTCCAGGTGATCCGGCTCGGTCTGGTGGCCGGCGGCGAACGGCTGCCCGCGGAGCGGGAGCTGGCCGAACTGCTCGGGATCAGCCGGGTCATGCTGCGCGAGGTCCTGAAGGTGCTCCAGGAGCAGGGCCTGGTGGAGAGCAGGCGCGGCCGTTACGGCGGCACGTTCGTGACACCGCGCACCGGCACGGCCGGCGAGGACGAGCTGCGGCGCCGGGTGGCGGAGGTCGACATGGAGGACGTACTGCGCTTCCGCGAGGTCCTGGAGACCGGAGCGGCCGGACTCTGCGCCGCGCACGGGCTGACCGGCGAGGGCGCGGACCGGTTGCGCAGGGCACTGGCGGCGACACACGAGACACCTCTGCCCGACTACCGCAGGCACGACACCCTGTTTCACCTGACACTGGCCCGGCTCTCCGGTTCGCCGTCGCTGGCCGCCCAGTACGCGGCGGTCCGCGCCACGGTGAACGACCTGCTGGACTGCATCCCCCTGCTCGTGCGCAACCTGGAGCATTCGCAGCATCAGCACACCGTTCTCGTCGAGGCCGTCCTGGACGGGGACGAGGAGGCCGCACGCGCGGTGATGCGTGAGCACTGCGCCGGAACGGCGGCGCTGCTGCGCGGCTTCCTGGCCTGACCGGAGCATCGGTCCGCCTCCTTGCCGCATCGCGCCGAGACCCTAAGGTATGCGGTGACACCATTGACTTCGGCCCGCTGCACGCGGCCTACCGAAGGGACCGCACCATGCCCGAACCTCTCATCGGCATCACCACCTATCTGGAGCCCGCGGCCAGGTGGGGTGTCTGGGAGCTGCCCGCAGCCGTCCTTCCCGCCGCGTACCCGCTTCTGGTGCAGCGCTCCGGCGGGCTGGCCGCACTGCTCCCGCCGGACTCCCCCGAGCGGGCCGCGGCCGCCGTGTCCCGGCTGGACGCCCTCGTCGTGGCGGGCGGCGCCGATGTCGGGCCCGGGATGTACGGGGCGGAGCGCGACCCCCGCACCGGGCCGCCGGCCCTGGAGCGCGACGCCTGGGAGAAGGCTCTGCTCGACGCGGCGCTGGAGTCGGGAATCCCGGTGCTCGGGATCTGCCGGGGCATGCAGCTGCTGAACGTGGTCCTGGGCGGCACCCTGATCCAGCACATCGAGGGGCACGCCGGTCCGCCCGGCACGACCGGAATCCTCGGCGAGCATGTGGTGACACCCGTGCCCGGTACCCGCTACGCGTCGGTGGTCGCCGGGGAGTGCTCCGTACCGACCTACCACCACCAGGCCGTCGACCGGCTGGCCCCGGCGCTGGTGGCCTCCGCCCACGCGGCGGACGGCACCGTCGAGGCGGTCGAACTCCCCGGACCGCAGTGGGTGCTGGGCGTGCAGTGGCACCCGGAGATGGGCGAGGACCCGCGGGTGATGCGGGCGCTGGTGGCGGCCGCATCGGCGGGGCCGGACCGGCGGGGCGCCGGCCGGACCGCCCTGGTCTCGGCACCCGGCCGGGTCTGACGTCCGCCGGGCGGCGGGGCGGATGCCGTGCGCCGGGGGTCCCCGCGGGACCTGCCCTCCCGGCGGCCCCGCCCCGTTCAGACGCCCGGCGCGTCGGCGTCCGGCCGGGTGAGGGACAGCAGGTCCCGGGCCGGTCCGGTGGGCCGGTGACCGGAGGGCCATACGGCGCGCAGCTGGCGGCGGAGGCGTACGCCCGCGACCGGGACCTTCACCAGACGGCGGGCCGACAGCTCCTCGCCCAGCGCCAGTTCGCTGAGCACACAGGGACCCGCGCCGCTCTCCGCCGCGCCCTTCACCGCGGTCGTGGAGGAGAGCTCCAGCAACGGCTGCGCGAGCCCGCCGTGCGGGGCGAGCGCGGCGTCCAGGACCTGCCGGGTGCCCGAGCCGTGCTCCCGCAGGATCAGCGGGGTCGCGGCCAGTTCCGCCGGCAGCAGCGGTGTCCGGCGGCGGGCCCAGGGGTGGGAGGGCGCGACCACGACCACCAGGCGGTCGTGGGCGATGACCGTACCGTCCAGGCCCTCCGGTATCGACAGGCCCTCCACGAACCCCAGGTCGGCCTCACCGGTCACCAGCCGCCGGGCGACCGCGGCCGAGTTCCCCGCGACGAGGGACACGGCGGTGTCCGTCCGCTGGGCGCGCAGCGCGATGAGCCAGCCCGGCAGCAGGTACTCCGCGATCGTCATGCTCGCCGCGACCCGCAGCCGCGAGTCCCGCCGGTCGCGCAGTGCCTGGGCCCCCGCGTCGAACGCCTCCGCGGCCTCGACGATCCTGCGCGCCCAGTCGGTGACCAGGGCGCCCGCGTCGGTCAGCCGGGAGCCGCGCGGGGAGCGGTCCAGGAGGGCGACGCCGAGCTGCCGCTCCATCGACCGGATGCGGCTGGAGGCGGCGGGCTGGGTGACACCGACGTCCCGGGCGGCCCGTCCGAGGCTGCCGTGCCGGGCCACGGCGAGCAGCAGCTCCAGCGCCCCGAGGTCGGGAACCCGGTGGGACAGGGGTACGTGTTCATCGCTGGGCATAAAGCCAGCTTATGACCTCATAGGGACGGACTCCCTGGTGGGGAGCGGTGGCCCGGCCAAGAATCGTGGCATGGCCATCTTTCCGCAGACCGAGGCAGAACCCCAGCCCCGGACGCCGTCGTCCTCCCCGTCCGTCGCCCCCCGGACGGCCGCCGTCCGGCTGCCGTCCCTGCGGCACATCGGCCCCAATTGGTACGCCTCCGTGATGGGGACCGCGATCGTCGCGAGCGCGGGTGTCGCGCTGCCCCTGGAAGTGCCGGGCCTGCGGGCCGTGTGCACCGTCGTGTGGGCGCTCTCCGCGCTGTGGCTCGCCACTGTCCTGGTGGCCCGTGCGGGGCACTGGATCCACCACCGCGACCAGGCCCGCGCCCATCTCCTGGACCCGGCCGTCGCCCCGTTCTACGGGTGCCTGTCGATGGCTCTGCTCGCTGTCGGCGGGGGCACCATGGTGGTCGGCAAGGACGTCATCGGTGAGCAGGCCGCGCTGGTCGTGAACACGGTGCTGTACGTCGCGGGCACGCTGATCGGTCTCGCCGCCGCGGTCACCGTCCCGTATCTGATGGTCGTGCGCCACCGCCTGGAGCCCGGCAGCGCCTCACCCGTCTGGCTGCTGCCGCTGGTGGCGCCGATGGTTTCCGCCTCGCTCGGCGCGCTGCTGGTGCCCGAACTGCCTGCGGGCCAGTGGCGCGAGACGCTGCTGATGGCCTGCTACGCGATGTTCGGGCTGTCCCTGCTGGCCACGCTGGTGGTGCTCCCGGCCGTCTTCGCGCGGCTGGTCCACCAGGGGCCGCTGCCGCTCGCGCTGACGCCGACGCTGTTCCTGGTACTGGGTCCGCTGGGCCAGTCGACCACCGCGGTCAATCAGCTGGCCGATGTGGCGCCGGGGGCGGCCGGTGCCCCGTACGCCTCGGCCTTCGGTGCGTTCGCCGTGCTCTACGGGGTGCCGGTGATGGGGTTCGCGCTGCTGTGGCTGGCGCTGGCCCTGGCGATGGTGGTGCGGGCGCTGCGTGCCGGGATGACGTTCGCGATGACGTGGTGGGGATTCACCTTCCCGGTCGGTACGTGTGTGACCGGGGCCGCCGGGCTGGCCCGGCACACCGGGCTCGACGTCTTCACCTGGCTGGCCGTCGCGCTGTATGTGTTCCTGGTGGCCGCCTGGGCGGTGGCCGGGACGGCCACGCTGCGCGGGCTGGTCAGCGGAGCGCTGCTCGCAGCACCGCGGGCGCCTCGGCCAGTGACGGCCCGTACCACGTGAGGTGGCGCCCGTCGACGAGTGCGGCGGGCAGCGCGGGAAAGGCCTCGGGCCCGTCGTCGGCGGTGAAGCGGTACGGCTCGTCGGGCAGCACGACCAGTTCGGCGCCGGACGCGTTCAGTTCGGCGAGCGGGATACGGGGGTAGCGCTCGGCGTGGTCCGCGTAGACGTTGCGCACCCCCAGGCGGGCCAGCAGATCACCGGCGAACGTGTCACGGCCGAGCACCATCCAGGGTCTGCGCCAGACGGGCACGACCGCCGGGCGCGGGGATCCCGGCGCGGGGACCGCCGCCCAGGCGGCCTCCGCCTCGTCCAGCCAGCGGGGCCGGCCGAGGCCGCAGCCGGTGACCAGTACCCGTTCCAGCTCGGTGAAGGCCTCGTCGAGGGTGCGGATCACGGTGACCATGACATCGAGCCCGGCCTCCCGCAGCGCGGCCAGGTCGGGGGCGCGGTTCTCCTCCTCATTGGCGATGACCAGGTCCGGGCGCAGCGCGGCCACCGCCGCCACATCGGGGTTCTTCGTGCCGCCGACGCGGGCGGCGGCCAGGCCCGGCGGGTGGGTGCACCAGTCGGTGACCCCGGCCAGCAGTCCGGGTGCGGTGGCGGCGACGGCCTCGGTGAGCGAGGGGACCAGGGAGACGACACGCACGGCGGGCCTTTCTCGGACGGACGTACGGCGACGGGCCGGTGACTCCGCCGGGCCGGGGCGGTCCGGGGAGGTCCAGGGCAGCCCGGGAAGGTCCACGGAGGTCCACGGAGGTCCACGGAGGCCCGGGGCGGTCAGCGGCGGTCAGCGGCGGTCAGCGGCGGTCAGCGGCGGTCAGCGGCGGTCAGCGGCGGTCAGCGGCGGTCAGCGGCGGTCAGCGGCGGGAATCGTACGTGGCGTCGATGTTCTCGGCCACCGAGACGATCAGCAGCCGGGTCTCCGGGACGGTGGCGCGCCAGCGGTGCCGGACACCGCCGGACAGGAACAGCGTGTCGCCGCGCTCCAGCCGGTACGCCTGCCCCTCGGCCTCCACCTCGGCGGCGCCCTCGACGACGTACATCACCTCGTCGTTGCGGTGCTGGAACTCGCGCCCCAGATCCTGCTCACCGGTGAACTCCAGCGCGCTGAGCTGGTGGCGGCCGCGCACCACGCGGCGCACCCCGTCCCCCTCGCCCGCGCGCACCACGTCCACCGAGCGCGCCGAGTCTGCGGCGGCCCGCAGCCGTGCGGTCGTCGTCTCCAGCGCCTCGGCGACCCGGTCCAGCGACCTGGCGCTGGGGCGGGCGCGCTCGTTCTCGATCTGGCTCAGGAACGGCACGGACAGTCCGCTGCGCGCGGCGACCGAGGCCAGTGTGAGCCCCAGGGTTCTGCGCCGTCGGCGGACCGCGGCACCGACCCGCAGTGCTTCCTTCTCGTCCATGTCCGGGCTCCCTCCCGCCTGGCCATCCTCCCGGTTGCGAGCACACTACGCACATCGTTCGGGAGATGGAGCACGGGAGAAGAGGCGGGAAACCCGCCAGGGGCGTTCTTCGGCCATGGCGAAGGGGACGGTCCCGGTGCTGAACCGGGGCCGTCCCCTTCCTGGCCGGGTGCCCGAATCAGCTGCCGACGGGCGTCAGCGCGGCGGCCACCTCGGGGTTGGCGTCCATCCAGCGGCGGGCGGATTCCTTCTCCTTGCCACCGCCCCCGTTCTGGATCTCCACTTCCAGCGAGGCCAGCTGCGCCTCGGTGAGCTTGAAGTCCTTCAGCCAGCGGGTGAGCTCGGGGAAGTCCTTCGCGAAGTCCTTCTTCGCGACCGTGTGGATCTCCTCGCCCTTGCCCCAGGCACCCTTGGGGTCCTTGAGCTTCTTCAGGTCGTGCTTGCCGTAGGCCCAGTGCGGCGACCACAGGGTCACCACGACCGGCTCCTTCTTCTTGATCGAGCGGTTCAGCTCGGCCAGCATCGAGGACGTGCTGGAGGAGACGACCTTGTACTCACCCTCCAGGCCGTACTCCTTGAGCACCTTCTCGTTGAGCGTGCCCATCATCCCGGCGCTCGACTCGATGCCGATGATCTTGCCGTTGAACTTCTTGCCCTGACCCTTGAGGTCGTCGAGCGAGTCGATGCCCTTCACGTACGAGGGAACCGTCAGCTCCAGCGAGGTCGGCCCGTACCAGGAACCGAGATCGGTGAGGTTGTCCTTGTACTTGTCCCAGTACGCCTTGTGCGTCGTCGGCAGCCAGGAGTCGAACTGGACGTCCATCTGCCCCTGCGCGAGACCCGTGTAGAGCGGACCGGGGTCCAGCTGCTTGACGGTCGTGCGGTAGCCGCGGTCCTCCAGCAGGTTCTGCCACAGGTAGGTGCTCGCGATGGCCTCGTCCCACGGGAAGTAGCCCATGTTGACCGTCTTGCCCGCGTCCTCGCCCTGGCGGCCGCCACCGGCGTCCTCGGGCAGCGGGGCGAGCTGGTCGACGAGGCCCGGGGACTTCTTCAGCCAGGCGCGTACGCCCTCCTGCTCCTTGCCCTGACCGGCGGTCTGGATCTCGTTCTCCAGGCTGGTGAGCTGCTCCTCGGTGAGCTTGAAGTCCTTCAGCCACTCGGAGACCGCCGGCGCCTTCTCGGCGAACCCCTTGTGGGCGACGGTGTGCACGTTCTCGCCCTTGCCCCAGGCACCCTTGGGGTCCTTGAGCTTCTTCAGGTCGTGCTTGCCGTAGGCCCAGTGCGGCGACCACAGGGTCACCACGACCGGCTCCTTCTTCTTGATCGAGGCGTTCAGCTCGGCCAGCATCGAGGACGTGCTGGAGGAGACGACCTTGTACTCACCCTCCAGGCCGTACTCCTTGAGCACCTTCTCGTTGAGCGTGCCCATCATCCCGGCACTGGCCTCGATGCCGATGATCTTGCCGTTGAACTTCTTGCCCTGACCCTTGAGGTCGTCGAGCGAGTCGATGCCCTTCACGTACGAGGGAACCGTCAGCTCCAGCGAGGTCGGCCCGTACCAGGAACCGAGATCGTCGATCTGGGAGCTGTACTTGTCCCAGTAGTCCTTGTGCGTGGTGGGCAGCCAGGAGTCCGTCTGGAAGTCGATGTCGCCGCGCGCGACGCCGGAGTAGAGCGGACCGGCGTCCAGCTGCTTGATGTCGGTCGTGTAGCCGCGCTGCTCCAGGAGCTCCTTCCAGAGGAACGTGGAGGCGATGCCCTCGTCCCACGGGATGTAGCCCAGGTTGATCTTCTGGCCCTTGCCGACGTTCGCGCTGTCACCGGCGGCGCTCTTCCCGCCGTCGTCCGAACCGGCGATGTTGAGTCCGCCCGCGATCAGCGCGAGGACGACCACACCGATCATCGCGACGGCGGTGCCCGGCTTGTAGTGGGTGATCTTCAGGCCACGCGCGCCGGAGGCGATCTTGGCGGCGGCCCGGCGGCCGAGCGGGGAAACCCGCTCGTTGAGCGCGCCGGTCATCCGGTCCAGGTACATGGCGAGGATGACGACGGCGATACCGCTCTCGGCCGCGAGGCCGACCTGGAGCTGGGTGATCGCGGCGTACACCTTCTCGCCGAGACCGCCCGCGCCCGCCATACCGCCGATGACCACCATCGACAGCGCCAGCATGATGACCTGGTTGATACCGGCCATGATCGTCGGCAGGGCGAGCGGCAGCTGCACCCGGGTCAGGGTGTCACGGGGCGTCGTACCGAACGCCTCGGCGGCCTCGACCAGCTCGCTGTCCACCTGACGGATGCCGAGCTCGGTCATCCGGACGCCGGGGGGCATCGCGAACACGATGGTGGCGATGACCCCGGGGGTGACGCCGACGCCGAAGAACATGACGCCGGGGATCAGGTAGACGAAGGCGGGCATCGTCTGCATGACGTCGAGGACCGGCCGGAGCGCGGCACTGACCCTGTTGTTCCGCGCGGCCCAGATGCCCGTCGGGACCGCGATCACGATGGTGATCACGGCAGCCACGACGACCAGCGACAGCGTGGCCATCGCGTCGTTCCACAGGGCGAGGGAGTCGATCAGGGCGAAGCCCGCGAAGGTGAGCACGGCCGGAACCGCACCGCGCAGCCAGAACGCGATGACGGCGAAGATCGCGGCCATCAGCAGCGGCTCACCGCCGCCGAGGACGGCGTTGACCCCGTCGTACATTCCGCCGAGCACGGCCTTGATGGCGTCGAAGATCCAGGTGAGGTTCGACTGGAGCCAGTCGACCGCGCTCTCGACCCACTCGCCGAAGGTGAACCTAGGCACCGGCGCTCACCTTCTCGACGTCGGCGGGCCGGGTGGACGGTACGTCCTCGACACGCGGCTCCTCACCGAGTGCGGCGAGCAGACGTCCGCGCGGCACGACACCGATCACCCCGCCCCCGGCATCGGTGACGGCCACGGCGACCCCGCTGGTGGAACAGGGTGTGAACAGCTCGGCGATCGGCGTCTCGGCGGTCACGGTCGCGGGCGCCTCGGCCAGCAGGTCCGCCTCGGAGCGGCCCTTCTCGGGCTGCTCCATGATCGAACCGGCGGTGAGCACCCGGGAGCGGTCGACGTCCTGGATGAACGACGCGACGTAGTCGTTGGCCGGACGGACGAGGATGTCCTCGGCGGTGCCCTGCTGGACGATCCGCCCGTCGCGCATCACGGCGATCCGGTCACCGAGGCGCATGGCCTCGTTGAGGTCGTGGGTGATGAAGACGATCGTCTTCTTCAGCCGCTTCTGGAGTTCGAGCAGCTGGTCCTGCATGTCACGGCGGATCAGCGGATCCAGCGCGCTGAAGGACTCGTCCATCAGCAGCAGATCGGCGTCGGTGGCCAGCGCGCGGGCCAGGCCCACGCGCTGCTGCATACCGCCGGAAAGTTCGTCGGGCCAGGACTTCTCCCAGCCGGCCAGGCCGGTCAGTTCCAGCGCCTGGGCGGCGCGCTGCTCACGCTCGGCGCGCGGCACACCCTGCACTTCGAGACCGTAGGCGGCGTTCTCCAGCACGCTCCTGTGGGGGAAGAGCGCAAAGTGCTGGAACACCATGCTGATCTTGGAGGACCGGACATGACGCAGTTCCCGGGGGCTCAGGGCGGTCAGGTCCTGGCCGTCGAACAGCACACGTCCGGCAGTGGCGTCGAGCAGTCCGTTGAGCATCCGCAGCAGCGTGGACTTGCCGGACCCCGAGAGACCCATCACGACGAAGATCTGGCCCGGCTCCACGGTGAACGAGGCGTCGATCACCGCTGCGGTCGTTCCGTCGGCGCGCAGCTCGTCGCGGCCGGTGCCGCTCTCGAGTTTCCGCACGGCTTGATCGGGTCGTCTGCCGAACACTTTGTACAAGTGGTCGGCTTGCAGCCTTGACACATACACCTCACGCGTTGAACCGAAAAACGGTCTGCCACCCCCTCCGGCAGACCGTGGAGCGGTGCGGATTCGGTCCGCACTGCACGCGCATTAGTTGAAAATGCGACGTGGTCCGCTCCGGTGGCGCGCCTGCCCGCACTTACACACACCAAACACAAGTGTGATTCAAGTCACCTTCAGGCCGGTGTCAGCGGCGTGGGGCATCATCGGGGTGTGACGCGACGCCTGATGCTCCTCGACACCGCTTCCCTCTACTACCGCGCCTATTTCGGCGTCCCCGATTCGGTGCGCGCACCGGACGGCACCCCGGTCAACGCCGTGCGCGGACTGCTCGACTTCATCACCCGCCTGGTGCAGGACCACCGCCCGGACGACCTGGTCGCCTGCTGGGACAACGACTGGCGGCCGCACTGGCGCGTCGAGCTGATCCCCACGTACAAGGCGCACCGGGTGGCGGTGGAGACGGCCGAGGGGCTCGCCGACGAGGAGGACACACCCGACACCCTGTCCCCCCAGGTCCCGGTCATCGAGGACGTGCTGGACGCGCTGGGGATCGCCCGGGTCGGCGTCACGCCGTACGAGGCGGACGATGTGATCGGGACGCTCACCGGCCTGGCGACCGGCCCCGTCGACATCGTCACGGGCGACCGCGACCTCTATCAGCTGGTCGACGACGCCCGGCAGGTGCGCGTGCTGTACCCGCTCAAGGGGGTCGGGATGCTCCAGGTGACGGACGAGGCGTGGCTGCGCGAGAAGTACGGCGTGGACGGTGCCGGCTATGTCGATCTGGCCCTGCTGCGCGGAGACCCGAGCGACGGCCTGCCCGGCGTCCCCGGCATCGGCGAGAAGACGGCGGCCAAGCTGCTGGACGCCTTCGGCGATCTGGCCGGGATCATGGCCGCCGTGGACGATCCGGCAGCCAGGCTGACGCCCTCGCAGCGCAAGCGGCTGGACGAGGCACGGGACTATGTCGCCGTCGCGCCGAAGGTGGTCCGGGTCGCCGGTGACGTACCGCTGCCCGCCTTCGACCCGGCACTGCCCCGCGAGCCGCGTGATCCGGCCGCCCTCGAAGCACTGGCGGAGCAGTGGGGCCTGGGCGGCGCCGTGCGGAGACTGCTCTCCACTCTTCGGGCCTGAGATGCTAGGTTAGGTTTACCTAACTTTCCGGGATCCCGTTCCCGGGTCCCCGAATGTCCAGATCAGGGAGAACTCCGTGGCAGAGCGGCCGGTCCGGCAGGCACCCAAGGCTCAGGGCGCGCAGGTCGTGCGCACCGAGCAGATCACCCCTCACATGGTGCGGGTGGTCCTCGGCGGTGACGGGCTGGCCGGCTTCGAGCTCTCCGGCTTCACCGATCACTACGTCAAGCTGTGCTTCGCGCCCGAGGGCGCCGATTACGCGCACCCCTTCGACATGGCCGCGATCCGCGAGTCGCACCCCCGCGAGCTGTGGCCCACCACCCGTACCTACACGGTGCGTTCCTGGGACCCGGCCTCCCGCGAGCTGGCCATCGACTTCGTGGTGCACGGCGACGAGGGTCTCGCCGGACCGTGGGCGGCGCGGGCCCGGCCGGGCGAGCAGGTGACGTTCCTGGGCCCCGGCGGCGGCTACGGCCCGCAGGCTTCGGCCGACTGGCATCTGCTGGCCGGCGACGAGAGCGCGCTGCCCGCGATCGCCGCGGCGCTGGAGCAGATGCCCGCAGGCGCGCTGGTGCACGCGTTCATCGAGGTGCAGGACGCCTCGGAGGAGCAGAAGGTCGTGACGGCCGACGGAGTGTCGGTGACCTGGCTGCACCGCGGTGACCGCCCGGTCGGCGAGGCCCTGACCGCCGCAGTGAAGGGGCTGGACTTCCCCGCGGGTGAGATGCAGGCGTTCGTGCACGGGGAGGCGGGCTTCGTGAAGCAGATCCGCAGCTATCTGCGGCTCGACCGGAAGATCCCCCTCCAGCAGTTGTCGATCTCCGGCTACTGGCGGCTCGGGAAGAACGACGACGCCTGGCGCGCCGTCAAGCGCGAGTGGAACGACCAGGTGGAGCGCGAGCAGGAGGGCGCCGCGTAGCGCGCGCCGTCACGCCCGCGGGCACGCACAGGCCCGCATCCGCGCGCCTTCGCGCGCCTTCGCGCGCCCGCGCACTTTCGCGCCTTCGTAATCCCGCGCACTCTCGCACCTGACAGGGGCCCCGGTCGCCATGGCGACCGGGGCCCCTGTCCGTCAGGCGCGCGCGCTGGGCTCGGGGGCCCCTGACGCCTCCGCGCCGCCGCCCGGCGCCCCTTCGGCGCCATCCGAAGCCTTCTCGCCGTACGAGGCCTCCTCGCCGTCCGGAGCCCCCTCGCCGTCCGGAGCCTCCTCGCCTCCCGGCTCCCCGCGTGTGCCCGCCTCCTCGTAGAGACGGGCGGAGGCGTCGACATGCGCGAGCCGCCGCAGCGCCCCGAACATCGCCTCTCCGAGCACCGTTCCCACGACCACGCTCTCCACCAGGTCCTCGCGCGCCACCCGGCGCGCCACATAGTCGAGGTCGGCGCGGGCGACCGGCTCGGCGGCATCCGCGTACACATCCAGCAGTTCGGTGAATCCGCCGTGCCCGGCCCGCCGCAGTGCGACCAGCACCCCGGCCAGCGACTCACCGGCCGTGCTCTCCTCCTCGACGTGCCAGCCCCGCCGCTCCAGCAGCTCGGCGACCTCGTCACGTGCCTCCTCCAGCTCGGGGCCCGTCTCCTCCTCGTCCGTCGGCGTGACACCCTCCGCCGCGGCACCCAGCACCTTGTGCACCGGCTGCTCGGGGTCGTCGACGGCCTCCAGCACATCCCCGATGGCGGACAGCGAGAGCCCGCCGACATCCAGCAGCGCGCGGATCAGCCGCAGCCTGCGCTCGTGCCCGGCGTCGTAGCTCGCCTGGTTCGGGCTGGTCAGCCGCCCGGCGGGCAGCAGCCCCTCGCGTACGTAGTACTTGATCGTCGGCACCGGGACCCCGGACCTACGACTCAACTCACCGATGCGCACCGCGTGTCCGCCCTTTCATGACTTGCCAAATCCCGCGCCCATCATAGATAGTCCCTCTATCGGATAGTGGGGAGTCCTGCTATCCATAATCATCTCGCTCCAGGGGGTTCTCCATGTCGACGTGGCGTTCATGGCACCGGCCGTTGGTCCTGTTCTCCGCCGCGATGGCCGTGATGGCGGTCGTCTCCGCGGTGGGTCTGGTGGTCGACGACCGGATGCTGGCGGGTGCGCCGATCTGGGCCAAGCCGTTCAAGTTCGCCGTCTCGTTCGTGCCCTACTGCCTGGCCCTGGCATGGATGCTGACGCTCCTCACCCACGGCCGGCGAACGGGCCGCTGGGCCGGCAATGTGGTCGTCCTGGCGAGCCTCTGCGAGATGGCGATCATCACCGGGCAGGTCATCCGGGGCAAGCGCAGCCACTTCAATCACGAGACGCCGTTCGACACCCGGCTCTACGACGTGATGGCGTACACCGTCATCACCCTCTGGACCGCGACCCTGGTGATCGCCCTGCTGCTGCTGCGCGCCCGGATCGCCGACCGGGCCTCCGCCTGGGCGATCCGCTCCGGCGTGGTGCTCGCCCTGGTGGGCGCGGGGATCGGTTTCCTGATGTCCCAGCCGAGCGCGCAGCAGCGGGCGGCGGGCGATCTGGACACCGCCGACGTGGTGGGCGCGCACGCCGTGGGCGTACCGGACGGCGGCCCCTCCATGCCGATCACCGGCTGGTCGACAACCGGCGGCGATCTGCGAATACCCCACTTCGTCGGCATGCACGCGCTCCAGCTCATCCCCCTGTTCCTGCTCCTGCTGCTCGCGCTCGCGCCTCGCGTCGCCAGGCTGCGCGACCCGCGTGTCCGCTTCCGCCTCGTGCTCGTCGCCTCCGGCGCGTACGCGGCGGTCGTGGCCCTGATCACCTGGCAGGCCCTGCGCGGCCAGCCGCTGATTCACCCGGACGGGTCGACCCTGGCCGTCGCGGGCATGATCCTCGCCGCCGCCGCACTCGGCGCCTGGGTGGCGCTGCGGCAGACACCCGCCCGGCGGAACACCGATTCCTACGACAAGGAGCTCGTGGCATGACCGGTGCACTCTTCGAGATCACGTTCTATCTGACGGCCCCGTTCTGGCTGCTCATGATCTTCGCGCCCCACTGGGGCACCACCACCCGGATCGTCTCCTCGCCCCTCACCGTCCTGCCGGTGCTGGCGGTCTACCTCGTGCTGGCCCTGCCCGTCTTCCCCGAACTCTGGACGGCGGTGAGCAACCCCGACATCGACGCCTTCCGCGACCTGGCGGCGCTCGGGAACGGGGCGGGAGCACTCTGGGCGCAGGTCATCGCGTGGGATCTGCTGCTGGGGCAGTGGATGTTCCTCCAGGCACGGAAACTGGCGGTGTCCCCGCTGGTGATGGGCCCCCTGCTGGTGCTGACGATCCTGCTCTCGCCGTTCGGGCTGCTGATCTTCCTGGTCATCCGCGCGGTACGGCAGTCGAAGAGGGCCGAGGCGGCGGACGCGACGTCCGGTACCGCGATCCCCGGACGGGCGGACGGAACCGCGGTGCGCTGACGGCGGTGCGCCCACGGCATGGCAGGATCACGCGCGCTCGGTGACCGCGTGCGCCGGACCTTCACGCGCACCGGCCAATCCGCGCCGCCACCGGCTCCGAATCACTCCTGGAACCGATGAGCATCCCAGGAGGAACCCCGCGTGAAGGAAGCCGTACACATCTGCGGAGCACCCGTGCAGGGGCCCGATCTCCAGGAGCTTCTGGTCCTGGTCGCCATGGGCGACCAGGACGCCTTCGCCGAGGTGTACGACGCGGTCTGCGGACCGGTCCTCGGGCTGGTGCGCAGCGTGCTCCGCGATCCCGCCCAGTCCGAGGAGGTGGCGCAGGAGGTGCTGGTCGAAGTGTGGCGGACCGCGCCCCGCTTCCGGGCGTCCCGGGGCAGCGCGATGAACTGGGTGCTGACCCTCGCCCACCGGCGGGCGGTGGACCGGGTCCGCTCGGCGGAGGCCTCGGCGGCCAGGGAACACCGGGCCGCGCTGCTGGACCGTACGCCCGCCTTCGACGAGGTCACCGAGCAGGTCGAGACGCGGCTGGAGAGGGAACAGGTCCGGCGCTGTCTGCGCAACCTGTCCGAGCTCCAGCGCCAGTCGGTGAACCTGGCCTACTACCGGGGCCTGACCTACCGTGAGGTCGCGGAACTCCTGCGCGTACCCCTGGGCACCATCAAGACACGGCTGCGGGACGGTCTGATCCGGCTGCGCGACTGCCTGGGGGTGAGCGCGTGAGCGCCGCCGACCTGCACACACTGACCGGGGCCTATGCCCTGCACGCGCTGCCGGAGTCCGAGCGCCGCGAGTTCGAGCGGCATCTGCACGACTGCGCGGCCTGCTCCCAGGAGGTACGGGAGCTGTCGGCGACCGCCGCCCGGCTCGGTCTCGCGGCGGCACGGACACCGCCGGGCGAACTGCGCGCCCGCGTGCTGCGGGAGATCACGGCCGTACGTCAGGAGCCGCCCGCCCACGGCCGCGGCGGCCCGTCCCCCACCGGCCGCGCCGATGCCGGTGTCCGCTCCCGCCGCCGGCTGACGTTCGCGCTGGCCGCCTGTGCCGCGGCCGCCGCCGCCTTCGGCGGAATCGCCGTGTGGCAGGGCCGGCTGGCGCAGGACGCCCGGCACGAGGCCGACCTCTCGCGGCAGCGGGGCGAACTGCTGGCGCGGGTGCTTTCCGCACCGGACGCGAGGAGCCGTTCGGGCGAGCTGGCCGGGGGCGCCCGGGGCACGGTCGTCGTCTCGGCGAGCCGCGATCACGCGGTGTTCCTGGCCTCCGGGATGGCCCCGCCGCCCGGCGGCAAGGTGTACCAGCTGTGGTTCGACGACAACGGCACCATGCGGTCCGCCGGGCTGATGGACCCCTCCGCCACCGACGGGGCGGTCCTGCTGGACGGGCCGGTCGGACGGGCGTCCGGCATGGGCATCACCGTCGAACCGGCCGGCGGGTCCGAGGAGCCGACGTCGGCTCCCCTGGCCGTGATGGCGTTCCCCGCCTGACGCGCCGCAGATGATCCGCCGGTCCGGGCCGGTCCCTGGCTGACGTGACGTGACGGTCCGTGCCTGCCATGACGGGCCGGGCCGGTCCCTGCCTGCCCGCCTGACGGGCCGTGACGGGCCGGGCCCTGCCTGCACCGCCATGACATGACGGGCCGTCCCGGAAGGCTGCGTACCGCGATCGGTCCGGTCTCCCGGGCGCCGCCCGGCACGGCGGTGCGCTCGATCCCCCGCCGGGAACGGCGCGGACCGGCGGCTCTTCGGCCGCCCCCCGAACGGGTGAAAGACCAATCCCCAGCCGGTTCCGTGCCGAATGCATGGTGTGAGACCGCATCAGAACGATCCGCCGCCGCGCGGTTCCACGGGGTCCCGGAGGTCCCGCTGGACGCGCCGTGCCCTCGCCGCGCTCAGCGGTCTGATCGCCGGGTTCTGCGCCCTGGGCGTCGCCGAACTGGTCGCCGCCGCCGTACGCCCCGAGGCCGGTCCGGTCACGGCGGTGGGCGGGGCGGTCATCGACCGCACTCCCCCGGCGCTGAAGGACTTCGCCGTACGGAACTTCGGCACCGCCGACAAACTGGTGCTCCAGCTGGGCATCCTCGTGCTGCTCGCGCTCTTCGCCATGGCGGTGGGGCTGCTCGCGCTGCGGCACCGGCGGACCGGCTCGGCGGCGGTTCTGGTCTTCGGCGCGGTCGGGGCGGTGTCGGCGGCCGGACGGCCGGAGGGCGGGCCCGGCGACGCGCTGCCTTCGGTGGTGGGTGCCGTGGTGGCCGCGGGAGTGCTGTATCTCCTGGTCGGACGGCTCGCCCCGGTACCGGGCGGGTCCACTGCGGCCGGGGAGCCGGACAGCGGTGCGCCGGGGACGTTCGACCGTCGTGGGTTCGTGGTCGCGGCGAGCGCC
Source organism: Streptomyces sp. NPDC079020 (assembly GCF_044542225.1). Taxonomy (NCBI): domain Bacteria; kingdom Bacillati; phylum Actinomycetota; class Actinomycetes; order Kitasatosporales; family Streptomycetaceae; genus Streptomyces; species Streptomyces sp. NPDC079020. The sequence continues at coordinate 147,852 of NZ_JBITUB010000010.1, read as the reverse complement.
GCGGCGGCGGCCTCGGCCGGTGCGGGCCTGGTGGGACGCCGCCTCACCGCGTCCGTGCAGGCCGGGGCCGCCGCTTCACGCCGTGAACTGGTCCTCCCGGCACCGGACTCGGCGGCGCCCGCCGTGCCGCGCGGCGCGGACCTGGGAATCCGGGGAGTGAGCTCGTTCATCACCTCGAACAAGAGCTTCTACCGGGTGGACACCGCCCTGGTGGTCCCGCAGGTCGACGCCGGCCGGTGGCGGCTGCGGATCCACGGCAGGGGCGTGAGCAGTCCTGTCACCCTCGGCTTCCACGATCTGCTGGAGCGGGAGATCGTCGAGCGCGACATCACGCTGGCCTGCGTGTCCAACGAGGTCGGTGGACCCTACATCGGCAATGCCCGCTGGATCGGTGTGCGGCTGGCCGCCCTGCTGCGCGAGGCCGGAGTGAAGCCCCCGTCGCAGGGCGGACCCGCCGACCAGATCGTGGCGCGGTCGGTGGACGGCATGACGATCGGTACACCGGTCGAGGACGTCATGGACGGGCGCGACGCGCTCCTCGCGCTCGGCATGAACGGCGAACCGCTGCCCTTCGCGCACGGCTTCCCGGTCCGGATGCTGGTCCCCGGTCTGTACGGCTATGTGTCCGCCTGCAAGTGGATCCAGGACATCGAACTGACCACGTTCGACGACTACGACGCCTACTGGGTCAAGCGCAGCTGGGCGCGCCGGGCCCCCGTCAAGACCCAGTCGCGGATCGACACCCCGCGCCCCTTCGCCTCCCCCGGGCCGGGCACGGTGCCCGTCGCCGGGGTCGCCTGGGCCCAGCACCGGGGCATCGCCCGGGTGGAGGTCCGGGTGGACGGCGGCGACTGGCACACGGCCCGGCTCGGTGCGCAGGACAGCCTGGACACCTGGCGCCAGTGGGTGTGGGAATGGCCGGCCACCTCCGGCCATCACACCCTTGAGGTCCGCGCGACGGACCGTACCGGCGTCACCCAGACCGGCGAACGCGCCGGCACCGTCCCCGACGGAGCGACCGGCTGGCATTCGGTGGTGGTCGACGTGCCCTGATCCCCCGTCACCCACCCGCACATGACCGATACCGGTCCCCGAGCGATCACCAGAACAACGATCCAGGAGAACACCATGAACGCCCTGCACCTCCGCCGCGCCGCCGTCGCCGTGTCCGCCGCGGCCCTTCTGCCGCTGGCCCTGACGGCCTGTTCCTCCGACGACTCCAAGGACTCCGCCGCCGCCTCCGGGTCCCGGCCGGGCACCGCGTCGGCTCCTGCCGCGCCGAAAGGCGGCTCCCCGGACAAGGACCAGCCGTTCGGCCCGGGATGCGCCTCGGTGCCGAAGGACGGCGCGGGCTCGTTCGCGGGCATGGCGAAGGACCCGGTCGCCACGGCCGCCTCGAACAACCCGGACCTCACCACCCTGGTCGCCGCCGTCGGGCAGGCGGGTCTGGCCGACACCCTGAACAACGCGCGGAGCATCACGGTGTTCGCGCCGACCGACGATGCCTTCGCCAAGATCCCGAAGGCGGACCTGGACAAGCTGCTGGCGGACAAGGCCGCACTGACCGAGGTGCTCACCTACCACGTGGTGGGGCAGAGGCTGACGCCGGAGCAGCTGGAGAAGGGGACCTTCGACACTCTGGCGAAGAGCACGCTGACGGCATCCGGCTCGGGGGTGACGTACACCGTGAACGACTCCTCGAAGGTCGTCTGCGGCGGTGTTCCGACGGCCAACGCGACGGTCTACCTCGTCGACACGGTCCTGATGCCGCCGATGTGACCCGCAGGGCGGGCCGGAGAGGTACGGGACGGGCGGCCGGGCGGCGAGGTACGCGGCCGCCCGGCTCAGGTGTCGAAGCCGGCGAAGTATCCGGCGGCCATGTCCTCGGCGCCATGGCCCTGTTCGGAAGCCCGGCTCCGCGCCCGCCCGCACCGTGTCCATGCGGACACCGGCCCGCTCCGCCGCCTCCAGCACCAGCAGCGCGTCCTTGCGCGCGTTGTCCACCGAGAAGCTGGGGGTGAAGTCTCCGTCGAGGATCGCGGCCGACTTCGAACGGAAGTAGCCGTTGTCCATCGGGCCGCCCAGGACGACATCGCGGAAGTGCGCGGGGGCGACACCTGGATCCAGACCGTCCCCGGTGCGGGCCCGGCGGCCTCGATCGCTTCCCGGACGGCGGCGCCGTCCCTGAGCACGGTGAGAACGGCACCGGCCCCCTCGACGGCGTCGGCCGGTGATTCGGCGGCATACGCCCCGTCGCCGGCCAGCGCCTCCGCCTTGCCCCGGGTGCGATTCCACACCCGCACGACGAAGCCGCTACGGGCCAGGTTGCGTGCGATCGGCGCGCCCATGGGTGCCGGTGCCCAGTACCGCGACGACGGCCGGTTGCGGAGTGAGGGGATCGGTCATGGTGGCGGCTCCTCGGCGTGGCACGGCCGGACGGGGTGCGACACGCTCCGTCCTGCCCGGCACCGCCGCGGGCCGCGAATCCCGGCCGCCGGCCCGGCGGCCGGACGGGGCGGGGGCCGCAGCCGCGCATCCGGAACAGTCATAGCCAAATAAATCTACACATAAGGGCGGGATAAGAGCATCATGGGAGATGCAGGCACTTTCCGCGCACTCCACACTCAGCGGTCGGGCCTGCTGGACCGAAGGAGACGAAAACTCATGAGCAACGTCTCGCACACCGGGCATGACCTGGCTGGTCACCCCGATGTCTCCGAAATGCGCGACCGGTACGACCGCGTGCTCGGCGGCCGTGATGTGGCGCTGGTGGACGGACCGGCATTCCTCGTCGGTCTGTACTGCGCCGTCTCGCCATGGGTGCTGCACTTCACGGCGAGCCAGCCCGCACTCGTGACGCACAACCTCGTGATGGGTATCGCCATTGCCGTACTGGCCCTGGGATTCTCCGTCATGCCGGAGCGCATGTACGGCCTGAGCTGGGCCATGTGCGCCATGGGCGCCTGGATCATCGTGTCGACCTGGGTCGTGGGCAGCAGCCCGGACGCCGGTGTCATCATCAACAACGTCATCGTCGGTGGGCTGACCGTGCTGCTGGGAATGATCTGCGCGGGGGCGGCGGCGAAGAGCCGCAGGACCTGACCGAGCGGTATCACGGGCAGGGGTACATCGTGGCCGCGAGTCCGGACGACGGGCCGCGGTCACCCCCTGTTCCGTTCCCTGTTCCACCCCCCGCTTCGCTCCCTGCTCCGCCCGCTCCGTGGGCCGGGAGCTCCCGGCCCATGGTTGACGGGACGCCAACACGCCTGTTCCACTGGGCGGATGCGCCCTCGGCTGCGGCTGGTCACCCGTGACCACATCGACTTCGGTCGAGTGTGGTCCGCCTCGTGTCGTCCCTGACCGCTCCACGTCACGGCATTCCCCGACACGGCAGTTTCCGGCGCAGCACGAGATGAGGCCTTGCCATGCCCGTCGAGTTCCTCGGCATCGCGGCGACCAACGAAGGTTCCGAAGTGACAGCCCGCTCCGGCGCGTCCTTCGACAAGGAGTACACACTCAGACTGGCCCGCGCCCACCAGGACCACGGCTGGGACCGGGTGCTGTTCGCCTACGGCTCCGGCTCCCCCGACCCGTCCCCCGCCGCCGCCTACATCGCGGCCCGTACCGAGACCCTGCAGATCCTGGTGGCCCACCGCCCCAACGTCTCGTACCCCACCTTCGCGGCGAAGACCTTCGCGACCCTGGACCGGATCAGCGACGGACGTCTCGCCGTGCACTTCATCACCGGCGGGAACGACCACGAGCAGCGGCGCGAGGGCGACTTCCTCACGAAGGACGAGCGCTACGCCCGTACCCGCGAGGCCATCCAGATCATCAAGAAGGCATGGACCTCGCACGAACCCTTCGACCACGAGGGCACGCACTACCGGTTCAACGACTTCGTGAGCGACACCTTCCCCGTCCAACAGCCGCACCCGCGCGTCTCGTTCGGCGGATCGTCACCCGCGGCCTACGCGGCCGGAGGCGCCGAGGCCGATATCTACTGCCTCTGGGGCGAACCGCTCGCCGAGACCGCCGAGCAGATCGAGTCGGTGAAGGCGGCGGCCAGGGCCGCGGGCCGCACCGACACCCCCAGGATCCAGGTCGCCTTCCGCCCGGTCATCGCGCCGACCGAGGAACTGGCCTGGGAGAAGGCGCACCGCACGCTCGACCGCGTCAAGGCCCGCGGGGCGGGCGCCGCACCGAGTCGCCGCCACCCGCTGACGAACCCCGAGAACGCGGGTTCGCAGCGGCTGCTCCGGGTGGCCGCGCGGAGCGAGCGCCACGACCGGGCCCTGTGGACGCCCACCGCCGCCGAGACAGGTGGCGCGGGCAACTCGACGGCCCTGGTGGGCACCCCGGAGACGGTGGCGCGGGCACTGCTCGACTACTACGACCTGGGAGTGGAGATCCTCTCCGCGCGCGGTTACGACCTGCTGGACGATGCCATCGACTTCGGCCGGCAGGTCATCCCGATCGTCCGCGAGGAAGTCGCCAGGCGCGACGCGTCCCGGCGGGCGGACCGGCCCGCCCCGTGACCGCCCCCGAAGCGGCCGCGGCGGCGAACGCGTGAGGGGGCGGGCGGGGAGAAGTCCTCCCCGCCCGCCCCCTTCTCACGCGTCATCCCACGGAGCTGTACGCCACCACGCCCCGCAACACCGCGTCCACGGCCTTGCGCGCGTTCTTCGCCACCGAACTCCCGTCGCGGGGAGCGGCTGCCGCCACCTGCCCCAGCACGTCGATGACCTGCTTGCACCACCGTACGAAGTCCCCCGCCGGCATCTCCGCCTCGCGCAGCACCTCGTCCAGCGTGCGCCCGGAGGCCCACATGTAGACCGCCCAGGCGAACCCGAGGTCGGGCTCGCGCTGCCCGACCCCCTCGGCCTGGTTGATCTTGAAGTCCTCCTCCACGGCGTCGAGCCGGCCCCAGATACGGACCATCTCGCCCATGGCGGTCTTCGCCGGACCGGCGGGCAGCTTGGGCGCCACCGCATCGTCCGCCTGCCGCGCCTCGTACACCAACGCCGAGACGCACGCGGCGAGTTCGGCCGGATTCAGACCTTCCCAGACGCCCTCGCGCAGGCACTCGCTGGCCAGCAGGTCCAGCTCGCCGTAGAGCCGGGCGAGCCGCCTGCCGTTGTCTGTGACCTCGTTGCCCCTCAGGTAGTCCAGCTCGGTGAGGAGCGCGACGATCCGGTCGAAGGTCCGGGCGATGGTGTTGGTCCGCCCCTCGATCCGGTGCTCCAGCTGCCGGGTGTCACGCTGCAGGCGGTGATACCGCTCGGCCCACCGCGCGTGGTCCTCGCGCTCGTCGCACCCGTGGCAGGGGTGGGCGCGCAGCTCGGTGCGCAGCCGGGTGATCTCCCGGTCGTCGGCCGCCGCGGCCCGCTGCTTGCGGTGCCGCTCCGGCGCGATGTGCCCGGCCTTCGACCGCAGCGCGGACGCCAGGTCACGGCGCGACTGCGGCGAGCGCGGATTGAACGACTTCGGGACGCGCATCCTCTCCAGCGCCTCCACCGGCACCGGGAAGTCGATCGACGCCAGCCGCTTCACCTGCCGCTCCGCGGTCAGCACCAGCGGACGCGGACCGTCGTGGTGGTCGAATCCGCGGTGGCCGTTGGCCCGGCCCGCCGGCAGCCCCGGGTCCAGCACGAGGGCGAGACCCGCGAACTTGCCCGTCGGCACATGGATGACGTCACCGGGCTTCAGCTTCTCCAGGGACGACGCCGCGGCGGCACGCCGCTGTGCGGCACCCTGCTTGGCCAGTTCCGTCTCGCGGTCCTTGAGGTCGCGCCGCATCCGCGCGTACTCCTCGAAGTCTCCGAGGTGGCAGGTCATGCCCTCCCGGTAGCCCTCCAGGCCCTCCTCGTTGCGCTGGACCTGCCGGGAGATCCCGACGACGGACCGGTCGGCCTGGAACTGGGCGAAGGAGGTCTCCAGCAGCTCACGCGAACGGTGCCGCCCGAACTGCTGCACCAGGTTCACCGCCATGTTGTACGAGGGGCGGAAGCTGGAGCGCAGCGGATACGTACGCGTTCCGGCGAGGCCCGCCAGCGCGGTCGGGTCCATGCCGCGCTGCCACAGGACCACCGCGTGGCCCTCGACGTCGATGCCCCGGCGTCCGGCACGGCCGGTGAGCTGCGTGTACTCGCCGGGGGTGATGTCGGCGTGCTGCTCGCCGTTCCACTTGACGAGCTTCTCCAGCACCACCGAGCGCGCGGGCATGTTGATGCCGAGGGCCAGCGTCTCCGTGGCGAAGACCGCCTTGACGAGGCCGCGCACGAACAGCTCCTCGACGACCTCCTTGAAGGTCGGCAGCATGCCGGCGTGGTGCGCGGCGATTCCCCGCTCCAGCCCTTCGAGCCACTCGTAGTAGCCGAGGACCTGGAGGTCCTCACCGGGGATGGACGCGGTCCGCTCCTCGACGATCTCCCGGACCAGGCGGCGCTTGTCCTCGTCGTTGAGCCGGAGTCCGGCGTGCAGACACTGCTGCACGGCGGCCTCGCAGCCGGCCCTGCTGAAGATGAACGTGATCGCGGGCAGGAGCCCTTCGGCGTCCAGCCGGTCGATGACCTCGGGCCGTCCGGGCGTCCAGATCCGGGTGCGCTGACGCCGCTCGCGCTCGCGGTCCGCCTCGCGCACCATCTTGCCGCGACGGCGCTCGCGCGGGTTGTACCCGCGCTGGTTCTCCATCCGGGCGAGGCGGACGAGGTCGGGGTTGACCTCCCGGCGTCCGGCACCGCGGCCGCCGTGGTCGGTCTCCTCCTCGAAGAGGTCGTACATCCTGCGCCCGGCCATGACGTGCTGCCAGAGCGGCACGGGCCGGTGCTCGGAGACGATCACCGCGGTGTCACCGCGGACGGTGTCCAGCCAGTCGCCGAACTCCTCCGCGTTGGACACGGTCGCCGACAGGGAGACCAGAGTCACCGACTCCGGCAGATGAATGATCACCTCTTCCCACACCGCGCCCCGGAAGCGGTCGGAGAGGTAGTGCACCTCGTCCATCACCACATATCCGAGTCCGGTCAGGGACTGGGAGCCCGCGTACAGCATGTTCCGCAGGACCTCGGTGGTCATGACGACCACCGGTGCCTCCGAATTGACGCTGTTGTCCCCGGTCAGCAGGCCGACCTTGTCCGCGCCGTAGCGCTTGACCAGGTCGGCGAACTTCTGATTGGACAGCGCCTTGATGGGCGTGGTGTAGAAGCACTTGCGGCCCTGCTCCAGAGCCAGGTGCACGGCGAACTCGCCGACGATCGTCTTGCCCGACCCGGTGGGGGCCGCGACCAGCACCCCCTTGCCCGCTTCCAGGGCCTGGCAGGCCTCGATCTGGAACGGGTCCAGTCCGAATTCGTACATCTCGCGGAAGGGTCCGAGGGCCGTGGCCTGCTCGGCCGCACGGACCCGAGAAGCCTGGTATCGCTCAGCTGGTGAGAGGTCCTCTGTCATCTTGATACGAGCCTACCCGCCACCTCCGACAGTCAGCCCGATCTTTATTTCGCCCCGCATCTCACCCGGTCAGCACCCTGACCGCACCGGGCACACAGGTGGCCGTGAGCGGCAGCGCTCCCATCGGTTCACCGTCCGCGTACGCGGTGACACCGGCGGCCGCGAGCTCGATCGAGGAGACCCGGTGCACGGTGACCTTCGGGTGGCTCAGATGCGTTCCCCGGTAGACCTGCGGAAACACCTTCAGCAGGGTGGCCCGGCTGCAGTCCCCGACCACGGTCACGTCGAACAGTCCGTCGTCCATCACGGCGTCCGCGCAGATCCGCATCCCGCCGCCGTAGGTGCTCCCGTTGCCCACGGCGATCAGCGTCGCCTCGGTCTCCCGTACCTCGCCGCCGTCCAGCCGGATCCGGTACGGGATCGGGCGGAAGGCGGCCAGTTCGGCGAGGATCGCGAGGTCGTACTTGAACCGCCCGCCGACCCAGCGCATCCGGTTTCCCCGGTCGTTCACCCGTGAGTCGAAGCCGGAGGCGAGCACGGAGCCGAACCACCGCCCGCCGGCCCGGCCGAGGTCGATGTCGCGCACTCCCCCGGACTTGAGCGCCCCGGCGGCGAACCGGCCGGCGGCCGCCGGGTCGCGTACCGGCAGGCCCAGCGCGCGGGCGAAGTCGTTGCCGGTGCCGACCGCGACGACACCGAGGGGGGTGGTCGTCCCGGCGACGGCCTGGAGGGCGAGGGACATCAGACCGTCCCCGCCCACGGCTATCAGCGCCCCGGTTCCCGCGGCCACGGCCTCGCGGGCGCGGCCCAGGGCGTCGTCGGCGTCCTCGCCGAGAACCGTACGGACGGAGAATCCGGCGTCCCGCAACGCGGAAGCGGCCGGCTGCGCGGCGTGCGCGCCCCGGCCGCTTCCCGCGGTGGGATTGACGAAAAGGGTGATCTCGCTGGTCACCCGCCGGACCCTACAAGGTCAGGTGATGTCGTCGTAACCGTTCAGCCGATGTGTGTCCTTGCGGTCGGACTCCCCGGAAGCCTGCTCCGGCAGGGCCTTGCGCCGGGCGGACACGCTCTCCACGCCTCCGACGTCCTCGGGAGTGAGGTCGAGCACGGAGGCTTCGTCGTCGCCGAGCTCGGCGTCGGGGTTGTTGCGCCTTCTGCGCTTGTCGTTCAGCAGGGAGAAGCCGACCGCGACGAGGTACAGCAGCGCGAGCGGCCCGGCGAGCAGCAGCATGGACACCGGCTCACCGCCGGGGGTCGCGATGGCGGCGAAGGCGGTGAGCCCCACGATCATGCCGCGCCACCAGGTGAGCATCCGCTTGCCGGACACGACGCCCGTCATGTTCAGCGCGACAAGCAGCAGCGGCAGCTCGAAGGCCAGGCCGAAGACGATCACCATGCGGGTGATCAGGTCGAGGAAGTCGTCGAGGGGCAGCAGGTTCTTCACGTTGTCCGGCGTGAACCCGAGCATGATCTCGGCGGTCTGCGGAAGAATCGCGTACGCGAGGTAGGCCCCGCCGATGAACAGGGGCACGCCCGCCACGACGAAGGCGACGGCGTACCGCTTCTCCTGGCTGTGCAGGCCCGGGGCGACGAAGGCCCACAGCTGGTAGAGCCATACCGGTGTCGCCACCAGCACACCCGCCATCAGCGCCACCTTCAGGGCGATGGTGAAGGGGGACAGCAGACCGTTGGTGGTCATTTCGGCGCATGGCCGGCCGTTGACCATGGTGACGGCGCCGTTCTTGCAGCCGACCGAGTCCAGGATCGGCTCCATCAGGAACTCGAAGATCTCCTTCTGGAAGAACGCTGCCACGATCACCGCGATCACGACGGCCAGTACCGACTTCAGCAGCCGGTTACGCAGCTCACGCAGGTGATCGAGGAGGGGCATGCGCCCCTCGTCGTCCTTCTCCTGCTTGCGGGCAGACTTGAGCAACCCACTTCCCTCGTCTCGTGCAGCGGCTGTCGCCGGAACGCGTCAGCTGTCAGCTCTGGGTGGTGGGCTTGGCCTCGCTGACCGGGCGGGAGCTGGTGACGTCTCCCGGAGCGGCCTGGATGGTGCGCGCGGTGGTGGACTGCGGCGGGGTCTGGTCCGCGACGGTCTCCGTCGTGGGGGCCGCGGGCTCCGCGTCGTCCTTCTTCATCGCCTTGGCCTCGCTCTTGAGGATGCGGGCCGACTTGCCGAGCGAGCGCGCCATGTCGGGAAGCTTCTTGGCACCGAAGAGCAGCAGGATGACAGCGATGATCAGAACGATCTCGAGGGGCTTCAGATTGCCGATCATGGGCAACTTCCTTCTCACTGAGGCGACTGGAGGGTGGGTTCGCTACCCGTTCGGCAGGACATACGTCCGACCTGTGCGCTGGCAGCGATCGTATCCCGCAGGGGTAAACGTGAGGCAATGCCTGTGCATACTCCCGATTGCGGCCCGCACCTCCCTGCCTGGGCCGACTCCAGCAGCGTACCCCCCGAAGTGGAGAAACATCAGGCCGCGGCCCTGCTATCGCAGGGCATCCCCGGTGGCGGCGAGGTCGGTCGCCGCTCGTTCGAGGTCCTCGGCCGCTCGGTTGATGCGCTGTGTGGTGGCGGACACCTGACGTCCCAGCCGCTCCGCTTCGACGAAGACCTTGACGGCCAGGACACCGAGCACGGCGATGCCCAGGAATCCCAGGGCGATGGCGAGCATGGGCCAGAACATGCGGCGGAGCCTCTTCTTCCTACGGGGCGGTGTGCAGGCGCAGCGTGGAAACGCCGCCGCCGGTGAGGAGTTCGATGATGCGTTCACCGGCGGGCTTGCGGACGGCGGCGCCGCACTCGGGGCAGGTGAAGGAGTAGAACGTGGTGCGGGGGCCGGCGCCGATCACCAGGCGCAGGCCGCCCGCGGCGAGTTCGAAGCGCCCCTGGCAGTCGGGACAGGAGGCGCGGAAGCGCACGGCGGCGGGTACGGGTTCGGGGACCGGGCCGGGGACGTACCCCTGCGCCCGCCCCTGTCCCGTACCCGGTCCCGGTGTCCGTCCCGGCCCGGGGACCGGGCACGGGAACACCGCGACGCGGGACATCACAGACATCTGGTCCATCGCTCCTCCGGCCTCCGCTCAGGCCACGCCGTCATAGGCGGCGAGCGCCTCGCGGGCCGCCCGCCGCGCACTGTCCGCCAGCTCCGGCGGTGCGACGATGCGCCCCTCTCCGCCCAGGCGCAGCGCGAGTCTGCGCAGCGAGGCGGGGTCCGGGGTCCGGAGCGTGATGCGCATCCCGCCGTCGGGGAGCTCCTCCGCGCTGTCGTGCGGGTAGTACTCGGCGACCCACCGGCCGCCGGGGCCCACCTCGATGACGACCTCCGGGTCCTGTGCCGAGGGCTGCACCAGCCCCTCCGACAGATCGCGCAGTTCCAGCTCCGGCGGCGCGGACGGTGCGTCGAGCAGCCGGATCTCGGCGACCCGGTCCAGCCGGAAGGTGCGCCGGGCCTCGGAGAGCCGGCACCAGCCCTCCATGTAGGTGTGCCCGACCGCGAACAGCCGGATCGGGTCCACCTCCCGCTCGGTCAGTTCGTCGCGGGCGGGTGAGTAGTAGCGCAGCCAGAGCCGGCGCCGCTCGGAGATGGCCCGGTCGACATCGGCGAAGACCCCGCCCTCCGCCTCGAAGGTCACCGAGAGCCGGGAGCTCGCGGCCCCCACCTCACCGGCGGCCGTCTCCAGCTTGGCGGTCGCCCGTACCAGCGCCAGCCGGTCGCTCTCGCGCAGTCCGGGCAGGGTCGCCACGGCGCGCGCCGCGACGAGCAGCGCGGTGGCCTCGTCGGCGGCGAGCCGCAGCGGCTCGGCCACGTCGTCGGGGTTGTGCCACCAGATGCGGTCACCGTCGGTGTCGATGTCCAGGAGGTCACCGCCCCGGAAGCTGGTCCCGCACATCGGGAGCACGTCGAGGTCCGAGATCAGCTCGTCCTCGGTGATCCCGAAGGCCCGCGCCACGTCCTGGACGTGCGCGCCGGGGCGCTCACGCAGATAGGTCACCAGGGAGAGCATCCGGCGGGTCTGGTCGATCGCGTTCGTGGCCATCGGTACGGGTCCCCTAGTCCTTGGCCACGGCACGCAGCCGGTCCACCACATCGGCCCGCAGATCGGCGGGCTCCTCCACGACGACGTCCGGGCCGAACTCGACGAGCCAGGCGTCCAGGCCGTGCCCGTACGGAATCTCCAGCTCGTCCCAGCCGTCGCCCAGGTCCCGTACCGATATCGCGCGTGAGCGCAGCGGGTATCCGGAACCGGCGCGCAGCCTGATCCGCGCGGTCCTGGTCGCGGTCTCCCCCGCCCAGCTCTCGACGGTCTCGCGCACCGTCACGACGTCGGGCACCTCGGCCGTGAAGGCGCCGGACCTGGAGCGGACCCGGCCGGTGATCCGGGAGAGCCGGAACACCCGCTCGGCACCCCGGTCCCGGTCCCAGCCGGCCAGGTACCAATGCCCGCGCCAGCACTCCAGGGTCCAGGGCTCGACCTGCCGCTGTCCGGGGCGGGCGGAGTTCGCCTTGCGGTAGTCGAAGGTGACCGGGCGGCGGTCCCGGCAGGCCAGCATCAGCGGTTCGAAGGCCGCCTCATGAACCGGAATACGGGGTTCGAGGGCGCTGTGCACCTCGTACGCGTCCTCCGCCTCGGGCATGCCCGCGGCCCGCAGTTTCTGCAGCGCGCCGCTCGCGGCCCCGGCGAGCCGGGCCTGCTGCCACACCTTGGCGGCGAGCCCCAGCGCCGCCGCTTCCTCGGCGTCCAGCGTGATGGGCGGGAGCCGGTTGCTGTCACGGCGCGCGAGATATCCGGTGTCGCCGTCCAGGTTCTCGACGGTCTCGATGATCAGACCGAGTTCGCGCAGATCGTCCTTGTCGCGCTCGAACATCCGGTTGAAGGAGTCGTCGGAGCCGGCTTCCAGATAGGCCTCGATGGAGCCGCGGAGCTCGCGCTTGCTGAGCGGGCGCCTGGTTCCCAGCAGGCACAGCGCCAGGTTCATCAGCCGCTCGGCCTTGGCAATCGCCATCGACGCCCTTTCTCTACGTGCTATGACCGTCGACCGTACCGCCCCCGCGTGTCCGGACAAAAGCGAGGGCCTCCCGCTGGACAGACCGAGGGCCCATGCCGTACGGCATGGGCCCTGTGCTCACGTCCGCCGGACGGATCAGACTCCGACGAGGTCGCAGACGAAGATCAGCGTCTCACCGGGAGCGATGCGGCCGCCACCGGCGCCGCTGTCGCCGTACGCGAGCGCGGCGGGAATGGTCAGCTGGCGACGGCCGCCGACCTTCATGCCCTGGACGCCCTGGTCCCAGCCGGAGATGACCTGGCCGGCGCCGAGCTGGAAACGCAGCGGGGTGCCGCGGTTCCAGGAGGCGTCGAACTCCTCGCCGGTGGAGAAGGCCACACCCACGTAGTGGACGGAGACAGTGTCGCCGGCCTTGGCGACGGCGCCGTCGCCCTCCCAGATGTCCTTGATCTCCAGGTCGACCGGCGGCTCGCCACCCGGGAAGTCGATCTCGGGCTTCTCGATGCTCACTGAACTGCTCCTCTAAATGATGAACTGGGCAACCGGGACAGTCTTACATCTTCGCCAGGATGTCCACGGCGAAGACGAGCGTGGAGTTGGCGGGGATGCTCTGCTGCGCCTTGTCGCCGAACGCCTGGTCCGGCGGGATGACGAGCAGCACGCGGCTGCCGACCTTCTTGTCGATCAGACCGTCCTTCAGCCCCTTGAGGGTGATCTGGGCGAGCGGGAAGGTCTGGGTCTTGCCCTGGGCGTAGGTGCTGTCGAACTCCTTGCCACCCTTCCACAGGAGACCGACGTAGTTCACGACGACACTGTCGCTCTCCTTGATGACCGCGCCGTCGGACTCCAGGATGTAGTTGGAGACCAGCTTCTTCGGCGGATCGCTCTTGGGGATCGTGACGGTCGGCGCCTTGCCGTCGGTCTTGGTGCCGACCTTCGGCAGGTCGATGTTGTCCTGGGCGACCTCGCTGCCCTTGGCGGAGGCCGGGATCTGCGTCGCCTTCAGGATGTCGACGACGAAGACGAGGGTGGCGTTGGGCTTGATGTCGCCCTGGCCCTGCTCGCCGTAGCCGAGCTCGGGGGGAATGACCAGCTGGACGCGGCTGCCGACCTTCTGACCGACCAGACCCTTGTCCCAGCCCTGGATGACCATTCCGGCGCCGAGCGTCAGATCGAACGGCGTCTTGCGGTCGAAGCTGTTGTCGAACGGCTTGGTGGAGTCCCACGACTGACCGAGATAATTGACCTGGATCGCGTCGCCGTTCTTGAGCTTCGCGCCGTCACCCTCACTGATGACCTCGGTCTTCAGTTCCTTGGGCGGATCACCCTTCCCCTTGGCGAGGGTGGGCTTCTCGCCGAACTTCGCACCCGCGGTGATCGCGGGCATTCCGTTCTTCGACGAGGCGGAGTCGGAGGCCTTGTCGTCGCTGCCGCACGCCGCTGTCGACAACAGCAGGAGGGGGACGACGAGAAGGCCGGCAAGTCGGCGCACTGGTTCCTCAGATCTCAGGGGGCACGGTAGTTGGGTCCCGGACACTCTAAAGGCTGTCCCGTCATCCCTGGTGGGCGCGCGACGACAGTTGCGGCACCTCTCGGCATTGTCGGAACATCCGCATACATCCGGTATGCGGATGCCCCTCCGCCTTGCACGCACCGCATCCGACGCCGCGCGCTGATTCACCGGGGGTCACGGGACACCCTTCGGGCCATGCGGAGGGCCCCGTACGAGGAACGTACGGGGCCCTGTCGCGCGATAGGCCGGGGCGTTTCCTGGTCGCCGGCTCACATACCCGCGATCAGCTTCTCCACTCGGTCGTCCACGGAACGGAACGGGTCCTTGCACAGCACCGTGCGCTGGGCCTGGTCGTTGAGCTTGAGGTGCACCCAGTCGACGGTGAAGTCCCGCCGCTGCTCCTGTGCCCTGCGGATGAAGTCACCGCGCAGCCGCGCCCTGGTGGTCTGCGGGGGCACCGACTTGCCCTCGAAGATCTTCAGGTCGTTGCAGATCCGGGCGACCTGCCCCTTGCGCTCCAGCAGGTAGTAGAGGCCACGGCGACGGTGGATGTCGTGATACGCGAGGTCTATCTGGGCGACCCGCGGATTCGACATGGTCATGTTGTGCTTGGCGCGGTACCGCTCGATGAGCTTGTACTTCATCACCCAGTCGATCTCCGTACCGATCCGGTCGAGGTCCTCGGCCTCGACGGCGTCGAGCGTACGGCCCCACAGTTCGAGGACCTGGTCGACGGTGCCGGTCCGGATGCCCCGGCGCTCGACGAAGTCGACGGCCTTCTCGTAGTACTCCCGCTGGACCTCGATGGCGGAGGCCTCACGGCCGCTGGCCAGGCGCACCTTGCGCCGCCCCGTGATGTCGTGGCTGACCTCGCGGATCGCCCGGATCGGGTTCTCCAGGGTCAGGTCCCGCATCACGGTGCCCGCCTCGATCATGCGGAGCACCAGGTCGGTCGCGCCGACCTTGAGCAGCATCGTCGTCTCGGACATGTTCGAGTCACCCACGATGACGTGGAGGCGGCGGTACCGCTCCGCGTCCGCGTGGGGTTCGTCCCGGGTGTTGATGATCGGACGCGAGCGGGTCGTCGCGGAGCTGACGCCCTCCCAGATGTGCTCGGCGCGCTGACTGACGCAGTAGACCGCTCCGCGCGGCGTCTGGAGCACCTTGCCGGCGCCGCAGATCAGCTGCCTCGTGACGAGGAACGGAATGAGGATGTCCGCGAGCCGGGAGAATTCTCCGTGCCGGGCCACGAGGTAGTTCTCATGGCATCCGTAGGAGTTTCCCGCAGAGTCGGTGTTGTTCTTGAAGAGATAGACGTCGCCCGCGATTCCCTCCTCGTGCAGGCGGCGTTCGGCGTCGACGAGCAGACCTTCCAGAATGCGCTCGCCGGCCTTGTCGTGCGTGACCAGTTCGGTCACATTGTCGCATTCGGGGGTTGCATATTCCGGATGCGATCCCACGTCGAGGTAGAGGCGGGCGCCGTTCCGCAGAAAGACATTGCTGCTGCGGCCCCATGACACAACACGGCGGAAGAGGTAGCGCGCCACTTCGTCAGGTGACAGTCGGCGCTGTCCCCTGAACGTGCACGTGACGCCGTACTCGTTCTCCAGCCCGAAAATGCGGCGGTCCATGACTGAACATTACGCCTTATGGCCTGAGCTGAAACCGGGTTCGACGGCACCGTTTCGATCATTTTCCGATCCCGCCACAACAGCGGGCGTACGCCCGGGAACTGCGAGGACCCTTCCGGTGGCCAGGAGTACCAGCAGCGCGGCCACCCCGCCGGCCCCCGCCACCGCGAAGCTCCACGCCGTTCCGCCGAGTTCGACGGCCGGGCCCGCCGCGGCGGTTCCGGCCGCGGCACCTACGCCGAACGTGGTGACGAGCCAGGAGAACGCCTCGGTCACCGTGCCGCGCGGCGCGTGCCGGTCCACGACGATGAACGAGCAGGCGATCGCCGGAGCCAGGAACACCCCGGCAAGCGCGGCCAGCGCCGTCATCACGGGCACCGAGGGGGTCAGCGTCAACGGCAGGTAGCCCAGGGCCAGCAGAGCGAGTATCACCCGCAGCCGCCGCTCCGGCGCGCCCGCCCACTGCCGCGCCCCATAGGCCGCGCCGCCGATCAGCGCGCCGAGGCCGAGGGCGGCCATCAGCCAGCCGTACACGGATTCACTGCCGTGGTCGTCGGCGTAGGCCACTCCCGCCACGGTGATCGAGCCCATCGCCAGCCCGACGAAGAAGAAGGAGCCGAGCAGCGCGAGGAGTCCGGGCGAGCGCAGGGCGCCCAGCCAGTGCGCCTCGCGCGGCGCCGAGCGCCAGGTCCGGGAGGGTTCCGACAGGACCACGGACAGGGCCCCGACGACACCTATCGCGTTGATGACGAGGAGCGCGGCGGCGGGCGACCACACGGAGACCAGCACGGTCACCAGGAGCGGGCCAACGGTGAACATCACCTCCTGGGCCACGGCGTCCATGGCGTACGCCCGGTGCACCCGGTCCTCACGCCCCAGGACGGTGGGCCACAGGGCCCGCAGCCCGCCCTCCAGCGGTGGCGTGAAGACCCCCGCGACGACGACGGCGAGGTAGGCCAGCGGCAGTGTGCCGAGGCCGGTCAGCGCGAGCAGGGCCATGCCGAGCGCGGAGAGCACCGAGGCGGGGAACTGGACGCGCGGCTGCCCGTAGAGGTCGACGGCCCGGCCCAGCAGTGGCTGCCCGACGGCCGTCGCCAGACCGTACGCGGCGGCGAGGACACCCGCCTGGGTGTAGCTGCCGCCCTCGGCACGGGTGAACATCACGATCGCGATGTGGGCGGTGGCGTTCGGCAGCCGCCCCACCAAGGTGCCGGTCAGCAGCCGGGCGGCGTGCCGCGCCCGGAGGATTTCCAGATATCCCGCGGCCATGTCCGTCCCTCTCCCCCGCCCGGCTTCCGCCCCGCTGGAGTTTTACGTATAACGTCGAGGCCCATACGTACCATGTCGGCAGTCGGCCGGTCCACCTCCCGGCACCCCCGCTCTCGCGGCACACCACCCCGATCACCCCCGCACCACCCCGCACGGAGGCCCGAGTGACCAGCGCACAGCAGCCCGTCCCGCCCCGGCCCACCAGCCGCGACGTGGCACGGGCCGCAGGGGTCTCCCAGGCCACCGTCTCCCTCGTCCTCGGCGGCAAGTGGCGCGGCCGGGTGTCGCAGGCCACGGCCCAGCGCGTACGGGAGTGCGCCGGGGAGCTGGGCTACCGGCCCAACCTCGCCGCCCGCAGTCTCCGCCTCGGCCGCACCCGGACCGCCCTGCTGGTGGTCCCCGCGCTCACCAACGAGTTCTTCGCCCGTGTCTACACCGGCGCCGCCGCCGTCGCCGCCGAGCACGACTTCGGGGTGGTGCTCTATCCCTCTCCCGACGGGACCGGCCCGGCGCGGGACCCCTTCGCCTCCGCGCGGGCGGCCCTCGACGGAGTGATCGCCTCCTCCATGGCGTCCGATGCCCTCGGCGCGCTGCACGGCGCGGAGCTGCCGCTGGTGATGCTGGACAGCGATCCGGCCGGCCCGGAGGCCGCCGCGCATGTGAACCTCGACATCGCCGACGGCATGCGCCAGGTGACGGAGCACCTGCTGTCCCTCGGCCACCGCCGGTTCGTCCATGTCGCGTCCGCAGTCGACACCTGGACCTTCGCGGTCCGGGCCCAGGCGCTGCACGACACGCTGCGGGACGTCCCGGACGCCGCCGTCCGCACCGTCCGGGCCTCCCTGGACGTACGGGCGGGGCGCGAGGCCACCGCGCGGGCACTGGCCGCTCCGGGCCCCCGGCCGACCGCGGTCATCTGCGACGACGACGTGCTGGCCGCCGGTGCCTGCAAGGCGGTCCGCCGGCTCGGGCTGCGGGTACCGGACGACATCTCGGTCACCGGCTTCGACGACCTGGCGCTGGCCACCGCCGTGGAACCGGAGCTCACCACCGTCCAGCTGCCCGCCGAGCAGGTCGGCGAGCGGGGCATGGCGGCACTGCTCGCCGTCCTGGACGGCCGCCCGGCCGAACGGGGCGGCCTGCCCGTCCGGCTGGTGGAACGCGGCTCCACCGCACCGCCGCCCGCCGTCGCCGCCCGGACATGACCGTGTCCCGGCCCACCGCGGAGACGGCGGGCCGGGACACGGGAACGCACTGTGCCGGAAGGGGGCTATCCCTCCGAGGAATCCGAGGACCCCGGCGCGTCCGAGGACCCCGAAGAATCGGGAGCGTCCGTGTCCGCGGCGGAACCGCCGGACTTCCCGGAACTGGACTCCGCGGACCCGGACTCCGCGGAACCGGGCTCCGCGGAACCGGGCTCCGCGGAACCCGCCGGCTCCGCCGGGGTGTCGGTGGAATCGGCGTCCTCGGTGTCGGACGGAGCGTCCGTCGGGGTGCTCGCCGCCGCCTCGTCCGCGCCCAGCAGACGCGCCAGCTGCCGCCCGACGATGCGCTTGAACTTGCGCTGCTGCGGCCTCGTACGGTCCAGGACCGCGACCTCCAGCCGCTCCGCGGGAATCTCCCGCTCGCCGCCGTTCGGCTCCCGGGACAGCGCCTGGACGGCCAGCTTGAGCGCCTCCGCGAGCGTCATGCCGTCACGGTGGCGCTGGTCCAGGTATCCGCCGATCTGCTCCGCGTTGCCGCCGACCGCGACCGAGCCGTGCTCGTCCACGATCGAGCCGTCGTGCGGCAGCCGGTAGATCTGGTCGCCGTCGGGCGCGGCACCGACCTCGGCGACCACCAGCTCCACCTCGTACGGCTTCTCGGCCGCACTGGAGAAGATGGTGCCCAGCGTCTGCGCGTAGACGTTGGCCAGCCCACGGGCCGTCACATCGTCGCGGTCGTAGGTGTATCCGCGCAGATCGGCGTAGCGCACGCCGCCGATGCGGAGGTTCTCGTACTCGTTGTACTTGCCGGCGGCGGCGAAGCCGATCCGGTCATAGATCTCGCTGAACTTGTGCAGCGCGCGGGACGGGTTCTCGCCGACGAACACAATGCCGTCGGCGTACTGCAGCACAACCAGGCTGCGACCGCGGGCGATGCCCTTCCGGGCGTATTCCGCCCGGTCGGCCATGGCCTGCTGGGGTGAGACATAGAACGGCGTCGACACCGGCTATCCGTCCCTTTCTGTCAGTGACGAGTGCATCGGAGAGGTCTCAGGACCCGGTCAGAGCAGCGCGGCGCGCGGGCCGTCGGGCTGCTCCAGGCGCCGGTCCAGGATCGCGCGCGCGATCTCGGCGGACTCCTGGTCCGTCAGCCTCCGGAAGCCTTCGTCGGTGATGACGGTGACGATCGGGTAGATCCGGCGGGCCACGTCCGGGCCTCCGGTCGCCGAGTCGTCGTCGGCGGCGTCGTACAGCGCCTGTACGACCAGAGTGAGAGCCTGCTCCTCCGTCAGGTCCTCGCGGTAGAGCTTCTTCATCGACCCGCGGGCGAAGATCGAGCCGGAACCGGTCGCCGCGTAGCCGTGCTCCTCGGAGCGGCCGCCGGTGACGTCGTACGAGAAGATCCGGCCCCTCTCGCGGTCGACGTCGAAGCCGGCGAAGAGCGGAACGACGGCGAGACCCTGCATGGCCATGGCCAGATTGCTGCGGATCATGGTGGAGAGCCGGTTGGCCTTGCCCTCCAGGGAGAGCTGGGCGCCCTCGACCTTCTCGAAGTGCTCCAGCTCCAGCTGGAAGAGCTTGACCATCTCCACGGCCAGGCCGGCCGTGCCGGCGATACCGACCGCCGAGTACTCGTCGGCGGGGAAGACCTTCTCGATGTCGCGCTGCGCGATCATGTTGCCCATGGTGGCGCGCCGGTCACCGGCCAGGACGACTCCGCCGGGGAACGAGGCCGCGACGATGGTCGTGCCGTGCGGCGCCTCGATGGCTCCCTGCAGAGGCGGCAGATTCCGGTTGCCCGGGAGCATCTGGGGCGACTGGTCGGACAGGAAGTCCATGAACGAGGACGAACCCGGCGTCAGGAAGGCAGCTGGTAGACGCCCGGTGCTACGAGTGTTGGCTTCCACGCGTTTCCCTCCAGGTATGCGATGGCCCTGCGCAAGGTGTCAGGATCATCCCCCAACTTGCCGATGGCCGAATTGCAGTTGCAGCACATTACGCCACGGACCCTACCCGCCCCGTGACAGCGATCCACCTGTTCGGCGGGAGTAGCGGTATGTGATCGTGCGGGCCGCCCACGAGGGGAAGGCCGGTCTCCGCGGCGCGGGCGGCCGCCCTGTCGCCCCGGGCCGGCCTCCGCCGGGCCGTGCCCCGGACCGTTTCCGGCCCGGGGCGCCCGGCTCACATCCGGGCGTTCACATCCGTGAACTACTGTCCGCCCTTTTGCACGAAGGACCTGACGAAGTCCTCGGCGTTCTCCTCCAGGACGTCGTCGATCTCGTCCAGTACCGAGTCGACGTCGTCGCTCAGCTTCTCCTGGCGCTCCTTGAGGTCCTCGGACGCCTGCGCGTCCTGCGCCTGCTCCTCGGCCTCCTCGGTGGAACGCGTCGCCTTCTGCTGTCCGCCGCCGGTGTCCTTGGTCGCCATGTAGCTCACCCCGCTCGGTTCGAAGCACTTGATCAGACCCTACCCATGGGGTCCGACATTGGCCCGGTACTTGTCTCAACGTCCGGAGGTCATCTGAATGATTCCCAGCCGGGAGAGCTTTCAGCCGCCCGACAGCACCCGGACCAGCTCTTCCGCCGTGCGGCAGCGGTCCAGGAGCTCCTTGACGTGCTCGCGCGTCCCGCGCAGCGGCTCCATCGTGGGAACCCGTTGCAGTGAGTCACGGTCGGGCAGATCGAAGATGACCGAGTCCCAGGAGGCCGCGGCGACATCGTCCGCGTACTGCTCCAGGCACCGGCCGCGGAAATAGGCCCTGGTGTCCTCGGGGGGCTTCGTGCGCGCCCTGGAGACCTCGTTCTCGTCCAGCAGCCGCTTCATCCTGCCGCGGGCCACCAGACGGTTGTACAGCCCCTTCTCCGCCCGTACGTCCGCGTACTGGAGGTCCACCAGATGCAGCCGGGGAGCGTCCCACTCCAGGCTGTCGCGGCGGCGGTAGCCCTCCATCAGCTCCCGCTTCGCGACCCAGTCCAGCTCCCCGGCCAGGCTCATCGGGTCGTTCTCCAGCCGGTTGAGGGTGTCCTCCCAGCGGAGCAGGATGTCCTTGGTCTGTTCGTCGGCGTCGGCGCCGTAACGTTCCTCGACGTACTTGCGGCCCAGTTCGAAGTACTCCATCTGCAGCTGGACAGCGGTGAGTGTCCGGCCGCTGCGGAGCGTGATCAGCTGCTTCAGGGACGGGTCGTGCGAGACCTGGTGCAGGGTGCGTACGGGCTGGTCGACGGCGAGGTCGACGTTGATGAAGCCGTCCTCGATCATGGAGAGGACCAGGGCCGTGGTGCCGAGCTTCAGATAGGTCGAGATCTCCGAGAGGTTCGCGTCACCGATGATCACATGGAGGCGGCGGTACTTCTCCGCGTCCGAGTGCGGCTCGTCCCGGGTGTTGATGATGGGGCGCTTGAGTGTGGTCTCCAGCCCCACCTCGACCTCGAAGTAGTCCGACCGCTGGCTGATCTGGAAGCCGTGCTCATGGCCGTCCTGGCCGATGCCGACCCGGCCGGCGCCGGTGACGACCTGCCGGGAGACGAAGAACGGCGTCAGATGGCGCACGATGTCCGAGAACGGTGTCTCCCGGTGCATCAGGTAGTTCTCGTGCGTGCCGTAGGAGGCGCCCTTGTTGTCGGTGTTGTTCTTGTAGAGGTGGATCGGCTGGGCACCGGGGATCGCCGCGGCCCGTTCGGCGGCCTCCGCCATGATGCGCTCGCCGGCCTTGTCCCACAGGACCGCGTCACGCGGATTGGTGATCTCGGGTGAGCTGTATTCGGGGTGCGCGTGGTCGACGTACAGCCGGGCACCGTTGGTGAGGATCACATTGGCGAGGCCGATGTCCTCGTCGGTGAGCTGGCTGGAGTCGGCGGTTTCCCGGGCGAGGTCGAAGCCTCGCGCGTCGCGCAGCGGGTTCTCCTCCTCGAAGTCCCAGCGGGCGCGCCGCGCCCGGTGCATCGCCGCCGCGTAGGCGTTGACGATCTGGGACGAGGTGAGCATGGCATTGGCGTTGGGGTGACCGGGGACGGAGATTCCGTACTCCGTCTCGATGCCCATTACTCGCCGTACGGTCATGCGGCCCTCCTTGCCCGGCGTCGTTCCCCTCCGGGACGACGCTCAAGTACCGCTGCTTGTCCGGTGTGCGTATGCGGTGCCCGTCCCCGCACTGCGCGTCTCGGCGGTACCGCAGAGCCTAGAGTGCCTCTGCGCCGGTGGGGAGATCAATTACGTCATTGTTCCGGCCGGGCCGACGTGTCGGAAAGCAGCCGGCTGCGGACGCCCCGTTCGGGCATCCGCAGCCGGACCGCTTTTTACAGGTACTGCCCGGTGTTCGCCACCGTGTCGATGGAACGGCCGGTGTCCGCGCCCTGCTTTCCGGTGACGAGTGTGCGGATGAAGACGATCCGCTCACCCTTCTTGCCGGAAATCCTGGCCCAGTCGTCCGGGTTGGTGGTGTTCGGCAGGTCCTCGTTCTCCTTGAACTCATCCACGCATGCCTGGAGGAGATGGGAGACGCGAAGGCCCTTCTGCCGCTGTTCGAGGAATGCCTTGATGGCCATCTTCTTTGCCCGGTCGACGATGTTCTGAATCATCGCGCCGGAGTTGAAGTCCTTGAAGTACAGGACTTCCTTGTCGCCGTTGGCGTAAGTGACCTCGAGGAAGCGGTTCTCCTCGGACTCCGTGTACATCCGTTCCACGACGGACTGGATCATGGCGTGGGCGGCGGCCGGCTTGGAGCCGGCGTGCTCGGCCAGATCGTCGGCGTGCAGCGGGAGGGACGGGGTCAGGTACTTCGCGAAGATGTCCTTCGCGGCCTCGGCGTCCGGACGCTCGATCTTGATCTTCACATCGAGACGGCCCGGCCGCAGGATGGCGGGGTCGATCATGTCCTCGCGGTTGGAGGCGCCGATGACGATGACGTTCTCCAGGCCTTCCACCCCGTCGATCTCGGCGAGCAGCTGGGGGACGATGGTGTTCTCCACGTCCGAGCTGACGCCGCTGCCGCGGGTACGGAAGAGGGATTCCATCTCGTCGAAGAAGACGATGACGGGCGTGCCCTCGCTCGCCTTCTCCCGGGCGCGCTGGAAGACGAGGCGGATGTGCCGCTCGGTCTCGCCGACGTACTTGTTGAGGAGCTCGGGGCCCTTGATATTGAGGAAGTAGCTCTTCCCCGCGGGCTGTCCGGTGACCTCGGCGACCTTCTTGGCCAGCGAGTTGGCAACCGCCTTGGCAATGAGGGTCTTGCCGCAGCCGGGCGGGCCGTAGAGCAGGATGCCCTTCGGTGGCCGCAGTTCGTGCTCCCTGAAGAGGTCGGGGTGGAGGTAGGGAAGCTCGACCGCGTCGCGGATCAGCTCGATCTGGTCGCCCAGTCCGCCGATCTTGTCGTAGTCGATGTCCGGGACCTCTTCGAGGACGAGCTCCTCGACCTCGCTCTTGGGAACCACTTCGTAGACGTAGCCGGACCTCGGCTCCAGCAGCAGGGCGTCGCCGGGGCGGATGGTGATGTCCAGCAAGGGCTCGGCGAGCCGCACCACCCGTTCCTCGTCGGTGTGCCCGAGCACCAGGGCCCGTTCGCCGTCCTCAAGGATCTCCTTGAGGGTGACGATGTCCCCCGCGCTCTCGTACGCCATGGCCTCGACCACGTTGAGCGCTTCGTTGAGCATGACCTCCTGGCCGCGCCGGAGGTCCTGGAGCTCGACGCTGGGGCTGACGTTCACCCGGAGCTTGCGGCCCCCGGTGAAGATGTCGCACGTACCGTCCTCGTTCGCCTGCAGGAAGACTCCGAAGCCGGCCGGCGGCTGTGCGAGCCGGTCGACTTCCTCCTTGAGGGCCACGATCTGGTCGCGGGCCTCGCGGAGCGTGTTGGCGAGCCGCTCGTTCTGTGCGGAAACGCCCGCCAGGTTCGTCTGCAACTCGACGATCCGCTCTTCGAGAATCCTCGTATGACGCGGAGAGTCGGCGAGCTTACGTCGCAGGACGGCGATTTCCTGCTCGAGATAGGCAACCTGGCCGGCTGGGTCATCAGACCCCCGCCCGGGCCGGATGCCGCGGTTGATGTCGTCGTCGTGGGCTGCCACGGTCCTCACCTCCTCCATGGGGAGCTGGACGCTTCCTGACCCTACCTGGGTGGGTGATGATTGAAACCCCTAGATCACAAAGACTCCGGGACGTGTCCGATCTTCACCCTTGCGCTCTCCCTCACGACAAGGGAATACCCACCCTTCAACATCGGAAAGCGGCCGGTTGTATCGTCGAAGCGTTCAACACCCGTCAGGGCTGGCTCCAATTGGTTCAGATACGCAGGGAACGGCAGGACACATGACCGTGCAGCAGGACGCGTCGGACGACAGTGGCACGCAGAACCTGGAGGTCTGGATCGACCAGGACCTCTGCACGGGCGACGGCATCTGTGTGCAGTACGCGCCGGAGGTCTTCGAGCTGGACATCGACGGCCTGGCGTATGTGAAGAGCGGCGACGACGAGCTGTTGCAGGACAAGGGCGCCACAACGCCGGTGCCGCTGCCGCTTCTCCAGGACGTCGTGGACTCGGCCAAGGAGTGCCCCGGCGACTGCATTCACGTCCGTCGTGTTTCGGACAGCGTCGAGGTGTACGGCCCGGACGCGGCGTAACCGTTCAGGCACTCCGGGTGAGGTCGCCCCCGGAGCGGACGAAGGCGCCGCCCTTCCACTGCCAGGTGGCCTTCTCCTGCCGGTCCGGGCAGCAACGCGGGACATCGGCCGAGGAGTAGCCGAGCAGGGTCGCCGAGACGACGCCTCCCTGTACGGCGAAGTCGCCGACCGTCATCTTCTGAGCGGGGTCCACCAGGGTCGCCACGACCCGGGGTGCGGCCCCGTTCCCCTGTGTCAGGACGTAGACACCACTGGGCGGGGTGCCGGAGCCCGCGGCGCAGTGGACGACCGCCACCGTCTCCGGCCTGCCGTCGCCGTCGAGGTCTCCGGGCGCCTGACGGGCCACGACGCTCCCCACGGTGCCGCAGTCGAGCGGGAAGGTCACCGCCGCCGGATCGGGGGCCTTGGCGGGCGCGGTGCCGTGCCGTGCCGCGCCGCGGTGCTCTGAGGCCGAGGCGGTCGCGGTGGCGGAGTCCGGCTGGAGCAGACCCGCTCCGGCGACGACGGCGGCCATGGCCGCGGCCGTGGCGAGCCAGTGCACCGGCTTGGTGTCGGTGTGCGCGAGGTCCGGGAGCGCGGAGGTCTGCACGCGGTATGTCTCCTGTGATTCCTGTGGAGCCGGAAGGCGGTGCCGGACGGTGGGGGGTGAGGGGTGGCCAGCATCGTGCCACACCTCACACCGCGGGGGAACGGCGGGGTGGACGCCGGCTCCCGGGAACGGCCGGCCGTCCCCGGGGACAACGGAAAGGCGCCGCCGCGCAGTTCCCGGTTCGTCCCGGGGAACTGCGCGGCGGCGCCGGTGCGTTGCGCGCGGTCAGTCGCGGGCGGCGGAGCCGCTCCGGCTGCCGGGTCCGTCGTAGTCGTCGCCGTAGGCACCCTTGGACGGGCGGCGGCGGCGCAGCGGCGCCTCGACGCCGTCCGCGAGGCGGCGGGCGGTGACCAGGAAGCCGGTGTGGCCGATCATCCGGTGGTCGGGCCGGACGGCGAGGCCCTCGACGTGCCAGTTGCGGATCATCGACTCCCAGGGCTGCGGCTCGGCGAAGCAGCCGATCTCGCGGATGGACTCGACGGTCCGCGAGAGCTGGGTGGTGGTCGCGACGTACGCGCAGAGGATGCCGCCGGGCACCAGCGCCTTGGACACGGCCTCCAGGCACTCCCAGGGCGCGAGCATGTCCAGGACGACGCGGTCGACCTCGGTGTCGGAGAGATTGTCCTGGAGGTCGCCGACGGTGAGCTGCCAGGCGGGGTGCGGGGAGCCGAAGTAGCGCTCCACGTTCTGCTGGGCGATCTCGGCGAAGTCCTCGCGGCGCTCGTAGGAGTGCAGCATGCCCTGCTCGCCGATGGCACGCAGCAGGAAGGTGCTCAGCGCGCCGGAGCCGACGCCTGCCTCCACGACGCGGGCGCCGGGGAAGATGTCGGCGAAGGCCAGGATCTGGCCCGCGTCCTTGGGGTAGACCACGGCGGCGCCGCGGGGCATGGACAGGACGAAGTCGGGGAGCAGGGGGCGCAGCGCGAGATAGGCGACGTTTCCCGTGGTACGGACAACACTGCCCTCGGGAGCACCGATCAGCTCGTCGTGCGGGAAAGAACCCTTGTGGGTGTGGAAATTCTTTCCGGCTTCGAGCGTGAAGGTGTAGTGGCGTCCCTTGGGGTCGGTGAGCTGGACCTGGTCCCCGACCTTGAAGGGCCCACGTCGGCGGGCGGCACCGGTCGGTTCAGACATGTGACCAGCCTACCGGTGATTCGGGGGGTGCCGACCGCCTGCCGGGGCGGCGGGCGGCCGCCCGCCGCCGGATCAGGCGCCGGGGCGGGCCATGGCTGCGACGAATGCCCGTTCGACGTCGGCGGTGGAGAGGACTCCGTAGATCTCGCCGGTCTCCTCGACCACCAGGTATTCGGTGGCCGGGGTCGCCTTGAGCCGGTCGAGGAGGGCTTCGCCGGCCAGCTCGGCGGGGACCTTCATGCCGTCGGTGAGGTCCTGGGCGAGACCGCTGACGGGGACCCAGGGGCGGCGGTGCTCGGGGACACCCACGATGGCCGCCTCGCGGACGACGCCCTTGGGGTTGCCCTGTCCGTCGACGACGACGAGGGCGCGGGCGCCCGCCTCGTTGGCGCGGCGCAGGGCCTCGGAGAGCGGGGTGGCCGATTCCACCGGGACGGCGCGCCGGGTGAGACTGCGGGCGCGGAGATCGGGGAGGTGTTCGCGCAGGCGGGCCATGCGCAGGCTGTTCCCGGCACCGGTCCAGATGATTCCGGCGAGGATCGCGGCGAGCAGGGCGTCCGTGACGGTCTCCACACCGCCGATCTCGTCGGTGGCGTTGCCCAGGGCCCCGGTGTGGGTGAGGAGCGGCAGACCGATGAGGACGGTGACGGCGAGGCCCCTGCCGACCCAGGCGGCGGCGATGGTGCCGCTCATGGGCTTGCCGGTGATCTTCCAGACGACGGCGCGCAGCATCCGGCCGCCGTCGAGCGGGAGGCCGGGGAGCAGGTTGAAGGCGGCCACGATGAGGTTGGAGATCATCAGTCCGGCGAGCAGTACTCCGGGTACGGTGCCGGGCTCGACGAACTGCATCGCGAGGTAGAAGACACCGCTGAGGACGAGGGAGAGCAGCGGGCCGACGAAGGCGAGGACGAATTCGCGGCCGGGCGTCTCGGACTCCTTCTCGATCTCGGAGACACCGCCGAAGAACTGCAGCTGGATGCGGCGGACCGGCAGCTTGTAGCGCAGCGCGGCGACCGTGTGGGCGAGTTCGTGGACGAGCACGGAGGCGTAGAACGCGATCGCGAAGAAGAGGGCGACCAGGTAGCGGGCACCGCCGAGCTCGGGCAGCACCCGGTCGAGCTGGCCGCCGAAGACCCAGGTGATGAGGGCGGCCACGACGAACCAGCTGGGGGCGACGTACACGGGCACCCCGAAGGGACGGCCCATGAGCAGGCCGCCGCCGGGTTCTTCGGGGCGTCGCGGTTTGCCGTTCTCGGGTGCGGCGCCGGGGTCCGATCCCCCTGCGCCGGGCTGCGGCCGCCCGCTGTCGCCGCTCTCGTCCACGGGATCCCTCCGGTCGGTGGCGTTTGCCACGATCATGCAGTGTGCGAGGCTCTGTGGTCGATGGTATGCCGCTTGCTGTCAGTGGCGGGCCGTAGGGTCTGAGCCATGACCTCCGTACCGCGGCCGCCCCAGCCGCCTTCGTCACTGTCGCCGTCGCGGGCGAGCGATTTCATGCAGTGTCCCTTGCTGTACCGCTTCCGGGTCATCGACAAGCTGCCGGAGAAGCCCAGTGAGGCGGCTACCCGGGGCACGCTGGTGCATGCGGTGCTGGAGCGGCTCTTCGACGCGCCTGCCGCCGACCGTACGGCGCCGCGGGCGCGGGCGCTGATTCCCGGGCAGTGGGACCGGCTGCTGGAATCGAAGCCGGAGCTCACGGAGCTGTTCGCGCAGGACACGGAGGGTGAGCGCCTGGCCCGCTGGCTGGGCGAGGCGGAGCAGCTGGTGGAGCGCTGGTTCTCGCTGGAGGACCCGACGCGTCTGGAGCCGGCCGAGCGGGAGCTGTTCGTCGAGACGGAGCTGGAGTCCGGGCTGCGGCTGCGTGGGGTGATCGACCGGATCGACGTGGCGCCGACCGGCGAGGTCCGGATCGTGGACTACAAGACGGGAAAGGCCCCGCGCCCGGAGTACGCGGAGGGCGCCCTCTTCCAGATGAAGTTCTACGCCCTGGTGATCTGGCGGCTCAAGGGCGTGGTGCCGCGGCGGCTGCAGCTGGTCTATCTGGGCAGCGGCGACGTGCTGACGTACGACCCGGTGACGGCGGACCTGGAGCGGGTGGAGCGCAAGCTGCTGGCCCTGTGGGACGCGATCTCGCTGGCGACGGAGACCGGCGAGTGGCGGCCGCGTCCGACGAAGCTGTGCGGCTGGTGCGACCACCGCGCGGTCTGCCCGGAATTCGGCGGGACTCCCCCGGTCTATCCCCTGTCGGTACGCCCGGCGGAGTCGGGCGGGGACGGCCAGGGCAGAATGGGACCGGTCCGGGCCGAGGCCGGCCAACCGGTGGCCCTTGAGGGCCCGTAAGGAGTTTTCGTGGCTATCCGCGTCCTATTGGTCGATGACCAGCCGCTGCTGCGCACCGGCTTCCGGATGATCCTGGAGGCGGAGGGCGATCTGGCTGTGGTCGGGGAGGCCGGTGACGGTCTGCAGGCGATCGACCAGGTGCGGGCGCTCCAGCCCGATGTGGTGCTGATGGACATCCGTATGCCCCGCATGGACGGCGTGGAGGCCACCCGTCAGATCACCGGTCCGGGCCGGGACGGTCCGGCGAAGGTGCTCGTCCTGACCACGTTCGACCTCGACGAGTACGTGGTGGAGGCGCTGCGCGCGGGCGCGAGCGGCTTCCTGCTGAAGGACGCTCCGGCCAATGAGCTGGTTCAGGCCATTCGGGTGGTCGCGGCGGGTGAGGCGATGCTGGCGCCGAGCATCACGCGCCGGCTGCTCGACAAGTACGCGGACCACCTGCCCTCGGGCGAGGACCCGGTTCCGGACGCCCTGCACACGCTGACGGACCGCGAGGTGGAGGTCCTGAAGCTCGTGGCGCGCGGCCTGTCCAACGCGGAGATCGCCGCGGATCTGTTCGTCAGCGAGACGACGGTCAAGACCCATGTGGGGCATGTGCTGACGAAGCTGAGCCTGCGGGACCGCGTGCAGGCCGCCGTCTACGCGTACGAGAGCGGCTTGGTGCGCCCCGGCGCCCAGTGACCGAGCCGCCCCTCGCGGGGATTCGGCTGTGCGGCGATCCGGTCCGGGGCCCTGTGGTGCCGGACCGGATCCGTCTGTCCGGGACCTGGCGGGACAGACCAGGTTCGCCTCAGGGCTGTCCGGTGACCAGCTCCCGGAGGAACGCGAGATCGACGTCTTCGAGGGAACTGACGACGACGCGTCCGGCCGCCGGAGCGATCGGCGCCACGGACGGTACGGCGACCACCCGGCACCCCGCGGCCTCGGCGGCGGCGACTCCCGTGGCGGTGTCCTCGATGACCGCGCAGCGCCAGGGGTCCGCGCCGAAGCCCGCCGCCGCGGTGAGGTAGGGCTCGGGGTGGGGCTTCGTGCGGGTGACCTCGTCGCCCGCCACGGTCAGGGCGAAGTGGTGATGGCCGACGGAGTCCAGGACCCGGTCGATGATCCGGCGGTGCGAGGCGGAGACCAGCGCGGTCGGCACGTCGCACGCGGCCAGCTCCGCCAGCAGGCGCCCGGCGCCCGGCATCAGCGGGACACCGCGGCCGATGCGCTTCTCGAACCGGTCGTTGAGCAGCACGGTGAGTTCGTCGAGCGTGATGTCGGCACCGGTGGAGTCGATGAGGTACCCGGCGCTGCGGGTCATCGGCCCGCCGACGACCACGTCGCGCCAGGTCTCGTCGAGCCGGTGGCCCAGATCGGCGAAGACCTCCACCTCCACATCCCACCAGAAGCCCTCGGTGTCGACGAGGGTTCCGTCCATGTCGAGAAGGACAGCCTGCAGGGCGGCGCCTTCGGCCGTGCGGGTCAGGGACGCGGGAACCGTACTGGTCATCCGGCACACCTTCCGTAGGGACGAGAAGGCCGGCCGCCGTCCCGGTGGGGAGGGCGACCGGCCTGCACTGGACCGACCAGTCTACGACTCGTCCGGCCACCGCGCGGGGAACGGCGGGCGGCCGTGCGGGGAACAGCGCCTCATCGGGCGTTGAAGTACTTCGCCTCCGGGTGGTGGATGATGATCGCGTCGGTGGACTGCTCGGGGTGCAGCTGGAACTCCTCGGAGAGCTTGACCCCGATCCGCTCCGGCTCCAGCAGGTCAGCGATCTTCGCGCGGTCCTCCAGGTCGGGGCAGGCGCCGTAGCCGAGGGAGAAGCGCGCGCCGCGGTACTTCAGCGCGAACATGTCCTCGACGTCGGCGGGGTCCTCCCCGGCGAAGCCCAGCTCGCCGCGGACCCGGGCGTGCCAGTACTCCGCCAGGGCCTCGGCGAGCTGTACGGACAGGCCGTGCAGCTCCAGGTAGTCGCGGTAGGAGTTGGCCTCGAAGAGCTCGGCGGTCGCCTCGCCGATCTTCGAGCCGACGGTGACGACCTGGAGGCCGATGACATCCACCTCGCCGGACTCCTGGGGCCGGAAGAAGTCCGCGAGGCACAGGCGCCGGCCGCGGCGCTGGCGCGGGAAGGTGAACCGGGTGCGCTCGGAGCCGTCCTCGTGGAGCAGGATCAGGTCGTCGCCCTTGGAGACACAGGGGAAGTAGCCGTAGACCACGGCGGCCTCCAGCATGTTCTCGGTGTGGAGCTTGTCGAGCCAGCCGCGCAGGTGCGGGCGGCCCTCGGTCTCCACCAGTTCCTCGTACGTCGGTCCGTCGCCGGTACGGGCCTGCTTGAGGCCCCACTGGCCCTTGAAGAGCGCGCCCTCGTCCAGCCAGGAGGCGTACTCCTTGAGCTGGATGCCCTTGACGACCCGGGTGCCCCGGAAGGGCGGCTCGGGGATGGGGTTGTCGGTCGCGACATCGGAGCGGACGCCCTCCTCCGGCTCCGTCACCTCGACGGCCGCGGCCTCGCGCTTGGGCACCCGGCGCTGCTTGAGCTCGGGCAGTGCGGCGCCCGGCACTCCGCGCTTGACGGCGACGAGGGCGTCCATCAGCCGCAGGCCCTCGAAGGCGTCGCGGGCGTAGCGGACCTCGCCCTCGTAGATCTCGTGGAGGTCCTGCTCGACATAGGCCCGGGTCAGGGCGGCGCCGCCGAGGATCACCGGGTAGTCGGCGGCCAGCTTGCGCTGGTTCAGCTCCTGGAGGTTCTCCTTCATGATCACGGTGGACTTCACCAGGAGACCGGACATGCCGATGACATCGGCGCGGTGCTCCTCGGCGGCTTCCAGGATCGCGGAGACGGGCTGCTTGATGCCCAGGTTGACGACGTTGTAGCCGTTGTTGGACAGGATGATGTCGACGAGGTTCTTGCCGATGTCGTGGACGTCGCCGCGGACGGTGGCCAGCACGATGGTGCCCTTGCCCTCGGCGTCCGACTTCTCCATGTGCGGTTCCAGGTGGGCCACCGCGGTCTTCATGACCTCGGCGGACTGGAGCACGAACGGCAGCTGCATCTGGCCGGAGCCGAAGAGCTCGCCGACGACCTTCATGCCTTCGAGCAGCGTTTTGTTGACGATGTCGAGGGCGGGCGTGTCCTGGAGCGCCTCGTCGAGGTCGGCCTCCAGGCCGTTCTTCTCGCCGTCGATGATGCGCCGCTGGAGGCGCTCGTCCAGCGGCAGGGCGAGGAGTTCCTCGGCCTTGCCCGCCTTCATCGACTTCATGTTGACGCCCTCGAAGAGCTCCATGAGCTTCTGCAGGGGGTCGTACCCCTCGGCGCGGCGGTCGTGGATCAGGTCGAGGGCGACCTTGACCTGCTCCTCCTCCAGGCGCGCGATCGGAAGGATCTTGGAGGCGTGCACGATCGCGGAGTCGAGGCCCGCCTTGACGCACTCGTCGAGGAAGACGGAGTTCAGCACGACGCGGGCGGCCGGGTTGAGGCCGAAGGAGATGTTCGACAGGCCCAGCGTGGTCTGGACGTCGGGGTGGCGCTTCTTCAGCTCGCGGATGGCGCCGATGGTGGCGATTCCGTCGCCCCGGGACTCCTCCTGACCGGTGCAGATGGTGAAGGTCAGGGTGTCGATGAGGATGTCCGACTCATGGATGCCCCAGTTGGTGGTGAGGTCCTCGATGAGCCGCTCGGCGATGGCGACCTTGTGCTCGACGGTACGGGCCTGGCCCTCCTCGTCGATGGTCAGGGCGATCAGCGCGGCGCCGTGCTCGACGGCCAGCGCGGTGACCTTCGCGAAGCGGGACTCGGGGCCGTCGCCGTCCTCGTAGTTGATGGAGTTCAGCACGGCACGCCCGCCGAGCTTCTCCAGTCCGGCGCGCAGGACGGGCAGCTCGGTGGAGTCGAGCACGATCGGGAGGGTGGAGGCGGTCGCGAAGCGGCCGGCCAGCTCCCGCATGTCGGCGACACCGTCGCGGCCCACGTAGTCGACACAGAGGTCGAGCATGTGCGCGCCCTCGCGGATCTGGTCGCGGGCCGTCTCGACGCAGTCGTCCCAGCGGGCCTCCAGCATCGCCTCGCGGAACTTCTTCGAGCCGTTGGCGTTCGTGCGCTCGCCGATCGCGAGGTACGAGGTGTCCTGGCGGAAGGGGACGCTCTGGTAGAGCGAGGCGGCACCCGGCTCCGGGCGCGGTTCGCGGACGGTGGGGACCGTGCCCCGGACCCGCTCGACCACCTGGCGCAGATGCTCCGGCGTCGTACCGCAGCAGCCGCCGACCAGGGAGAGGCCGTATTCGCGTACGAAGGTCTCCTGGGCGTCCGCGAGCTCGGAGGGGCCCAGCGGGTAGTGCGCGCCGTCCTTGCCGAGCACCGGCAGACCCGCGTTCGGCATGCAGGAGAGCGGGATCCGGGAGTGCCGGGCGAGGTAGCGCAGGTGCTCGCTCATCTCGGCGGGGCCGGTGGCGCAGTTCAGGCCGATCATGTCGATGCCGAGCGGTTCCAGCGCGGTGAGCGCGGCGCCGATCTCGGAGCCGAGCAGCATGGTGCCGGTGGTCTCGACGGTGACGGAGCAGATCAGCGGAAGACTGCTGCCGGTGGCCGTCAGGGCGCGCCGGGCGCCGATGATGGAGGCCTTGGTCTGGAGCAGGTCCTGGGTGGTCTCCACCAGGAGGGCGTCGGCGCCGCCGGCGATCATGCCTTCGGCGTTCTGCTGGTAGGCGTCACGGAGCTTGTCGTACGGGGCGTGGCCCAGGGTGGGCAGCTTGGTGCCCGGCCCCATGGAACCCAGCACCCAGCGCTGCTGTCCGGTGGACGCGGTGAACTCGTCGGCGACCTCGCGGGCGATACGGGCGCCGGATTCGGAGAGTTCGTACACCCGCTCGGGGATGTCGTACTCGCCGAGGGCCGCGAGATTCGCGCCGAAGGTGTTCGTCTCGACGCAGTCCACTCCGACCGCGAAGTACTCCTCGTGCACCGACCGGACGATGTCGGGGCGGGTGATGTTCAGAATCTCGTTGCAGCCTTCGAGGTTCTCGAAGTCCTCAAGGGTGGGGTCCTGCGCCTGGAGCATGGTGCCCATGGCGCCGTCGGCCACCACCACTCGGGTGGCGAGCGCCTCACGAAGGGCGTCGGCTCGGGTCCGGCTGTCGGCGGCGGATGTCGGCAACGAGGCCATGGATGATCTCCCAGGGATGCGACGGCTGTCGGCTTTGCGACCTTCTGTCGGAAGGCGCACCTCGCCAGCCTAGCGGGGTGGCACCCCGCCCCGTCAGTCCGTCCATGGGACGGACTGCATGCTGTGCGAGGGACAGCACGTGACAAGTGGTGGAACGGACTTTCCTGGGCGCCGAGCACAGGTCGGCATCGACCGATAGTGTTCAGCATTGTCGAACCGAGGTGGAGGAGTACGGCGCGATGGCCAAGAACATCCAGTCGCTGGAGCGGGCGGCCGCGATGCTGCGTCTGCTGGCGGGCGGTGAGCGTCGGCTCGGCCTCTCCGACATCGCCTCCTCCCTGGGGCTGGCCAAGGGCACCGCGCACGGCATCCTGCGCACGCTCCAGCTGGAGGGCTTCGTCGAGCAGGACGCGGCGTCCGGGCGCTATCAGCTCGGCGCCGAACTGCTGCGCCTGGGCAACAGCTATCTGGACGTCCACGAGCTGCGGGCGCGCGCCCTGGTGTGGACCGACGACCTGGCCCGCTCCAGCGGCGAGAGCGTGCACCTGGGCGTCCTGCACCAGCACGGCGTCCTCATCGTCCACCATGTCTTCCGCCCCGACGACAGCCGCCAGGTGCTGGAGGTCGGGGCCATGCAGCCGCTGCACTCCACCGCACTGGGCAAGGTGCTCGCCGCCTTCGACCCGGTGGCGCACAGCGAGGTCATGGAGGCGGAGCGGCGGTCCTTCACCGCGCGCACCGTGACCGCGGCGGACGAGTTCGAGCCGCTGCTCGACCTGGTACGGGCACGGGGCTACGGCACCGACGCGGAGGAGACCTGGGAGGGGGTGGCCGCCGTGGCCGCGCCCATCCACGACCGGCGGCGGATGCCGGTGGGCGCCGTGGCCGTCACCGGCGCCGTGGAGCGGGTGTGCCCGGACGGCGAGCTGCGCCCCGAGCTGATCGCGGCGGTACGGGACTGCGCCCGCGCGGTCTCCCGGGACCTGGGCGCCGGCCGCTTCTGAGCCGTACGGGGCCGCGCGGAGCGGCCCGCGCGGGCCCGTACGGCCACGCGCACCGTCCGCACCACCGCACCCACCCGCACCCGCACTCCCGGGCCCCGGCCGCGCGCCGGGGCCTCCCCGCGCATGCGGTCCGCTCGCGAGCGGACCGCACACGATCAGTAACGATCGGGTTCCGCACCGAGTCGTACGCCACACACCCTTGACGCGTCATTCGTTCGGGGGAAACACTGCCGTTCACCGGTCGGCATTGTCGAACACTTAACGGAATTACACGTTAGGGTGTGACAGTGCCAAGGGCCGGTCAAGCCCTTACAGGTGGCGTGACCACAGCACGTGGATACCCATCTGGGGCGCGAATCACCGGAGGGACCCGGCGATTCGCCCTCCCCTGGACGAAGGACAAAGGAGTCACGGGTGTCCAGCTCCGACATCTTCACCGGCGAGACCATCGGTACCGCCGTGCTCATCCTGCTGGGCGGTGGCGTCTGTGCCGCCGTCACGCTGAAGCGCTCG
Source organism: Streptomyces sp. NPDC079020 (assembly GCF_044542225.1). Lineage (NCBI taxonomy): Bacteria > Bacillati > Actinomycetota > Actinomycetes > Kitasatosporales > Streptomycetaceae > Streptomyces > Streptomyces sp. NPDC079020. The sequence continues at coordinate 112,425 of NZ_JBITUB010000010.1, read as the reverse complement.
AAGGCGTTCAACGCCGGCTGGGTCGCCATCACCTTCGGGTGGGGCTTCGCCGTGCTGACCGGCGCGTACATCTCCGCCGGCACGTCCGGCGCCCACCTCAACCCGGCGGTGACCGTCGGCCTCGCGATCAAGGGCGCCACCGAGTGGAGCGACCTCCCGGTCTACTTCGCCGGACAGCTCCTCGGCGCGATGATCGGCGCGGTGCTCGTGTGGACCGCGTACTTCGGTCACTTCAAGCTGCACCTGAACGACCCCGAGGTCGCCGCGCGCGGGGCGGAGAACCCGGGCCCGGTGCACGGCGTGTTCTTCACCTCGCCGCAGATCCGCAACGTCGGCCAGAACATGGCGACCGAGATCATCGCGACCACCGTCCTGGTCCTCGCGATCCTCACCCAGAGCACCATCCCCGGCCTCACCCCCGAGGACCCCAAGGGTCCGGGTGTCCTCGGCGCGATGATCACCGCGTTCGTCGTCGTCGGGCTCGGTCTCTCGCTCGGCGGCCCGACCGGATACGCGATCAACCCGGTCCGTGACCTCGGCCCCCGGATCGTGCACGCTCTGCTTCCACTGCCCAACAAGGGCGGCTCGGACTGGAGCTACGCCCTGATCCCCGTGGCGGGTCCGCTGATCGGCGGCGCCCTCGCGGGCGGGATCTACCAGCTCGCCTTCGCCTGAGCCCTCAGAGCCGTACTACACAGACTTCCGGGAGCACACCGTGACCGACGCACACACCACCGGCACCCACGGCACCGGCCCGTTCATCGCGGCCATCGACCAGGGCACCACCTCCAGCCGCTGCATCGTCTTCGACAAGGACGGCCGGATCGTCTCCGTCGACCAGAAGGAGCACGAGCAGATCTTCCCGAAGCCGGGATGGGTCGAGCACGACGCGGCCGAGATCTGGGAGAACGTCCAGGAGGTCGTCGCCGGAGCCATCGTCAAGGCGGGCATCACCTCCGCCGACGTCAAGGCGATCGGCATCACCAACCAGCGCGAGACCACACTGCTCTGGGACAAGAACACCGGCGAGCCCGTCCACAACGCCCTCGTCTGGCAGGACACCCGCACCGACGCGCTCTGCAAGGAGCTCGGCCGCAACGTCGGCCAGGACCGCTTCCGGCGCGAGACCGGGCTGCCGCTCGCCTCGTACTTCGCCGGGCCCAAGGTCCGCTGGCTGCTCGACAACGTCGAGGGGCTGCGCGAGCGCGCCGAGCGCGGCGACATCCTCTTCGGCACCATGGACTCCTGGGTCATCTGGAATCTGACCGGCGGCACCGACGGCGGCGTCCACGTCACCGACGTCACCAACGCCTCGCGGACCCTCCTGATGAACCTGCACACCATGGCGTGGGACGAGAAGATCCTCCACTCCATCGGCATCCCCGCCGCCGTGCTCCCCGAGATCCGCTCCTCCGCCGAGGTGTACGGCTCCGCCCGGGGCGGTGTGCTCGACGGGGTCCCGGTGGCCTCCGCGCTCGGCGACCAGCAGGCCGCGCTGTTCGGCCAGACGTGCTTCGCCGAGGGCGAGGCCAAGTCCACGTACGGCACCGGCACCTTCATGCTGATGAACACCGGTCACACCCCGGTGAACTCGTACAACGGCCTGCTGACGACCGTGGGGTACCAGATCGGCGACCAGCGCCCGGTGTACGCCCTGGAGGGATCCATCGCGGTCACCGGTTCGCTGGTGCAGTGGATGCGGGACCAGATGGGCCTGATCAAGTCCGCGGCCGAGATCGAGACGCTCGCCTCGTCGGTCGAGGACAACGGCGGCGCGTACTTCGTGCCCGCGTTCTCCGGTCTGTTCGCCCCGTACTGGCGCCCCGACGCCCGTGGCGTCATCGCCGGTCTCACCCGGTACGTCACCAAGGCGCACATCGCCCGTGCCGTGCTCGAAGCCACCGCCTGGCAGACCCGCGAGATCAGCGACGCCATGACCAAGGACTCCGGCGTCGAACTGACCGCGCTCAAGGTCGACGGCGGCATGACTTCCAACAACCTGCTGATGCAGACGCTCGCCGACTTCCTGGACGCGCCCGTGGTGCGTCCGATGGTCGCCGAGACCACCTGCCTCGGCGCGGCCTACGCCGCCGGTCTGGCCGTCGGTTTCTGGCCGGACACCGATGCCCTGCGTGCCAACTGGCGCCGGGCCGCGGAGTGGACCCCCCGCATGGACGCGGACGTCCGCGACCGCGAGTACAAGAGCTGGCTCAAGGCCGTGCAGCGGACCATGGGCTGGCTCGACGACACAGTCGAGGAGTAATCACCATGACCACCCTGCGATGCGTCCCGGCTCTCGGGACGCACCCGGCCTCCGGCTCCCTCCCGAGCCGCGCCGAGACTCGGGAGCAGCTCTCCAGGGCGACGTACGACCTCCTGGTCATCGGCGGCGGCATCCTGGGCATCTCCACCGCCTGGCACGCCGCGCAGTCCGGGCTGCGGGTGGCGCTGGTGGACGCCGGCGACTTCGCCGGCGCCACCTCCTCCGCCTCCTCCAAGCTGCTCCACGGCGGTCTGCGCTATCTGCAGACCGGCGCGGTGAAGCTGGTCGCGGAGAACCATTTCGAACGGCGGGCGGTCTCCCGCGAGGTCGCCCCGCACCTGGCCAACCCGCTCACCTTCTACCTGCCGGTGTACAAGGGCGGGCCGCACGGCGCCGCCAAGCTCGGGGCGGGGGTGTTCGCGTACTCGGCGCTGTCCGCGTTCGGTGACGGCGTCGGCCATGTGATCAGCCCCGCGAAGGCGCGGCGCGACGTCCCCGAGCTGCGCACGGACAATCTGAAGGCCGTCGCGGTCTACGGCGACGACCAGATGAACGACGCCCGCATGGCCCTGATGACGGTCCGCGCGGCCGTCCAGGCGGGTGCCGTCGTCCTCAACCACGCGGAGGTGACCGGCCTGCGGTTCACCGGGGGCCGGGTCACGGGCGCCGATCTGAAGGACCGTACGGACGGTACGGAGTTCGGGGTCGGCGCCCGGCTCGTGCTGAACGCGACGGGGCCGTGGGTGGACCACCTGCGGAAGATGGAGAACCCGGACGCGGCCCCCTCCATACGCCTGTCCAAGGGCGCGCACCTGGTGCTCAAGCGCACCCGCCCCTGGAAGGCGGCGCTCGCCACCCCGATCGACAAGTACCGCATCACGTTCGCCCTGCCGTGGGAGGACATGCTGCTGCTCGGTACGACCGACGAGGAGTACGAGGGCGACCCGGGCGATGTCGCGGTGACCGAGGCGGACACGGCGCAGATCCTGGACGAGGCGGCGTTCTCGATCCGGGACCAGCAGCTGTCCCGCGACCTGATCACGTACTCCTTCGCGGGTCTGCGGGTGCTGCCCGGCGGCCCCGGGGACACGTCCAAGGCCAAGCGGGAGACGGTCGTGACGGAGGGCCGCGGCGGCATGCTGTCGGTGGCCGGCGGCAAGTGGACGACCTTCCGCCACATCGGCCGCACCGTGATGAACAAGCTCGCCGCGCTGCCGGGGCACCCGCTGGCGGAGGACATGGAGCCGATGGCCCGGCTGCCGAAGAAGCTGCCGCTGCCCGGCATAGCCAACCCCGACGCGGTCGCGCACCGGCTGCTGATCGACGGCGGCACACCCGGTCCGCGGATGGCGGCCGACACCGCGCGGCACCTGGCCACCCACTACGGTTCGCTGGCCTTCGACATCGCGCGGATGGCGAACGAGGACCCGGCCCTGGCCGAGCGCGTCCACCCGGACGCACCGGAGATCTGGGCGCAGGTGGCCTACGCCCGGGACCACGAGTGGGCCGAGACCGCGGACGATGTGCTGCGCCGGCGGACGACGCTGACGATCCGGGGCCTGGCGACGGACGGGATCCGCGACAGGGTCGACGGCATGCTGGCCGACCGGGGCTGAACCGGACGGGGTACGACGGGGGCGCTTCCCGCGGACGGGAGGCGCCCCCTTCCGCGTATCCATGACCGGGTGCGGCCGGCGGTGTGCCGGGCGGGCGGGCCCCGTGCGCGTGCCCGTACGCAGGTCCGTGGGCGCGGGTGCCCGGCGGTCGGCGTGCGGGCCGCGGGCGTCGCCGGTATGTGCCACACCGCCGCCATACGCGCGCAATACGCCGCGGGGAGAGTGGTCGTCATGAAATTCTCCGTACTCTCCCTGATCGGCCACGCCCCGCACCCGCTGACCGGCGAACTCCCCTCCGCCGCGGACCGGTTCGAGGAGGTGATCGAGACCGGTGTCGCGGCGGAGCGGCTCGGGTTCGACGCGTACTCGATCGGGGAACGGCACGCCGGCCCCTTCCTCTCGTCGAGCCCGAGCGTGGTGCTGGGCGCGATAGCCGCCCGCACCCGCGCCATCCGGCTGCTGACCGGAGTCACGGTCGTCGCGATCCTCGACCCGGTGCGGGTGGCCGAGGACTTCGCGACGCTGGACCAGCTGTCCCGGGGGCGGATCGAACTGGTCGTCGGCAAGGGTGCGGAGGCCGGGCACTTCGACCTCTTCGGGCTCGACGAGGACCGGCAGTGGGACCTCCAGAAGGAGAAGTACGAGCTGCTGCGGCGGCTGTGGACGGAGGAAGGGGTGGACTGGGAGGGTGAGTTCCGGCCGCCCCTGAAGAACGTGACGACGGTCCCCCGTCCGTTCGCCGGGCCGCCCCGCGTCTGGCACGGCTCGGCGACCAGTCTCAACTCCCCCGAGCTGGCGGCGAAGCACGGCGATCCGCTGTTCACGGCGAATGCCGTCCAGCCGCGCGAGGCCTACGCCCCTTCGGGCTGGAGCGCGCGGAGCAGCTGGAGACCCTGCAGCGGTTCGCCGAGGAGATCGCCCCCGTCGTACGCCGCGAGGCGCCGTCCTCCCTCTGGGAGTGACCGGCTCCACCGGCCGGGCCTCCACGGGCCGGCGTCACGGGCCGGCGTCACGGGCCGGCGTCACGGGCCGGCGTCACGAGCCGACGTCACGGGTCGGCGTCACGGCCCGGCACCACGTCCTGGCGGCGCGGATGCGCCGGGGGCTGCTCTTCCGGGGGTACGGACCCGCATAATGGAGACAGACATCGGATGTCTGAATCCAGTCCGAATCCAGGAGGACCGTCATGGCTGTCACCGACGAGGCGATCGAGAAGATCAAGGGAATGATCGTCTCGGGTGCGCTACGCCCCGGCGACCGGCTGCCCAAGGAGAGCGAACTCGCCGCGGAGCTGGGGCTGTCGCGCAACTCCCTGCGGGAGGCGGTGCGCGCGCTGTCGCTGATCCGGATCCTCGATGTGCGGCAGGGCGACGGCACCTATGTCACCAGCCTGGACCCGCAGTTGCTCCTGGAGGCGCTGAGCTTCGTGGTGGACTTCCACCGCGACGACACGGTGCTGGAGTTCCTCGCGGTGCGCCGGATCCTGGAACCGGCCGCCACGGCGATGGCGGCGGGCCGCATCAGCGAAAGTCAACTGGACGTACTCAGCTCCCAGTTGGATGCCCTGGGCGGGCAGCCCTCGGTGGGGGAACTGGTCGCCGCGGACCTGGACTTCCACCGCGGGATCGTGCAGTCCTCCGGCAACTCGGTGCTCTGTTCCCTGCTCGACGGTCTCTCCGGTCCCACCACACGGGCGCGGGTCTGGCGCGGACTGACACAGGAGGACGCCGTCAGCCGCACCCTGCACGAGCACCGGGCGATCCTCGCCGCACTGCGGGACCGGGACGCGGAGGCCGCACGGGCCTGGGCCACGGTGCATGTGGCGAGCGTGGAACAGTGGCTCAGGTCCACGCTCTGAGGCGGACGGCGCCGGCGATCCGGCCATGACACGCGTACGGGCCCGGCGGGAGCACCTCCCCGCCGGGCCCGTACGGCGCCGCTCCTCCGGCCCCTGCCGCGCGGCCGGCACGCCCCGGTGCCCGGCAGCCGCTCCCCACGGCCCTCCTCAGTCCTGCTTCTCACCGCTGGCGAAGCGGGAGATGACCAGCGCGACGATGATGATCGCGCCGTTGAGGAACTGGTTCCACAGGACGGGCACACCGCCGAGGGTCATCACATTGACCACCAGCTGGAGCGTCAGCACGCCGGTGAGGGCGCCGAACAGCGTCCCGCGCCCGCCCTTGAGGCTGATGCCGCCGATCACCGCCGCGGCGAACACCTGGAAGATCCAGCCGTTGCCCTGGGTGGCCGCCACCGATCCGTAGTGGCCGGTGTAGAGGATGCCCGCGAAGGCCGCCAGCAGACCGCCGACGGCGAGCACGGTCCAGGTGATCCGGTCCACCCGGATACCGGCCGCCCGCGCCGCCTCCGGGTTGCCGCCGATGGCGTACAGCGCGCGTCCGTGGCGCAGCCAGGCCAGCACGGCACCGCCCACCGCGAACAGGGCCAGGCAGATCCAGACCGCGGCCGGGGCACCGAACCACTCGCTCCTGCCGAGGTAGCGGAAGGACGCCGGGACGTCGGTGATCGACTTGCCCTCGGTGATGCCGATGTGGAGACCGCGCAGCATGGTGAGCATGCCGAGCGTGGCGATGAAGCCGTTGACCCGGAGCCTGAGGATCAGGAAGCCGTTGATCACGCCCACGGCCAGGCCGACAAGCAGACAGAGCGGGATGGCGGACCAGGCCGGGAAGAGTTCCAGACCGGCGAAACGGCCGCCGTCCTCCGGCAGCACCAGCCACATGGCGACGACGGGCGCGATGCCGATCGTCGACTCCAGCGACAGGTCCATCCGGCCGCAGATCAGGATCAGCGCCTGGCCGAGCACCAGCAGGCTCAGCTCGGAGGACTGCTGGACGACGCTGATCAGGTTGCTGGAGGTGAGGAAGACCGGCGAGACGATGAACCCGATCACCATCAGTACCAGGATCACCGGCACCAGGGAGAAGTCGCTCCACCGGATCAGCGCCAGGCGGCCGCGCGGGCCGGTGTGCTTCGTCCCGCTCGTGGTGCCGTCGTCGGTGACGGACGGCTGTGTCGTCGCGGTCATTCGCTCTCCCCCACACCTTCCATGGCGGCGACGAGTTCCCCGTCGGTCCACCCGCTCGCGAACGTCGCGACGACCCGCCCGTGGAACAGGGCGAGCACCCGGTCGCACACCCGGAGGTCGTCCAGCTCGTCCGAGACGATCACTGCGGCGTTCCCCTCGTCGGCGACCCGCCGGACCACGCCCAGCAGCGAGTCCTTGGACTTGATGTCCACTCCCGCCGTGGGCCGGACCGCGACCAGCACGCTCGGCTTCCGGGCGAGCGCGCGGGCGACCACCACCTTCTGCTGGTTGCCGCCGGAGAGGCCGGAGACCGGCTGTTCGGGCCCCCGGGTCTTGATGTCCAGGGAGTCGATCATCGACCGGGCGAACTGCCGGGTACGGGAGGGCAGTACGGTCCCCCACGGGCCCAGCTGGTCGGTCACCGTGAGCGTGGCGTTCTCGGCGACGCTCCGGTCCGGCACGAGCCCCTGGTCGTGGCGGTCCTCGGGGATGTACCCGATCCCGGCGGCCAGGGCGTGCGGCACGCTGCCGGGCCGTACGACGACGCCGTGCACCAGGACCGTGCCGCCGGACGCCTTGCGCATACCGGCCAGCGTCTCGCCGAGCGCGGTGTTGCCGCTGGCCGCCGAACCGGCGAGGCCGAGCACCTCACCGGGCCGCACCTGGAGGTCGATCGCCTCGAACTCGCCCTCCAGCGAAAGCCGTTCGGTACGCAGCACCGGGGCGGCCGATTGATCGGCCGCCCCCGCCGCGGGGGCGTGCCAGGCACCCGCGCCACTGCCCCGCTCCCCCGTCATGGCCGCCACCAGATCGGCCTTGCCGATGTCGGCGACCGGGGCGGTCAGCACATGGTGGGCGTCCCGGTAGACGGTGACGGCGGTGCACAGTTCGTACACCTCCTGGAGGTGGTGGGAGATGAACAGGAACGCCACCCCCTGGCCCTGGAGTTCCCGCAGTTTGCCGAAGAGCCGCCCGATGCCACGGGCGTCGAGCTGCGCGGTCGGCTCGTCCAGGACGATCAGTCGGGCGCCGAACGACAGCGCCCGCGCGATCTCCACGAACTGCCGCTGTTCCACGGCGAGATCCCGGGCCCGTGCGCCGGGGTCGACCTGCACCCCGTACTCGGCCAGCAGCGTCTGCGCGCGTCTGCGGAGCCTGCCCCAGCTGATCCAGCGGGCCCTGTCGTCGAACCGGTTGAGGAAGAGGTTCTCGGCGACGGTCAGATCCGGGACGACCATGGACTTCTGGTAGACGCAGGCGATCCTGGACTGCCAGGCCGTGGTGTCCCCGAAGGCGGGCGACGGCTCGCCGCCGAAGGTCACCGTTCCCTCGTCCGCCCGGTGGAGTCCGGTGAGCACGCCGACCAGGGTGGACTTGCCCGCGCCGTTGCGGCCGACGAGTGCGTGGGACTCGCCGGGCCGCACGGTGAGCCCGACGCCGTCGAGCGCCACGGTGGGCCCGAAGCGCTTGACGATGCCCGCCGCCCGTACCGCCGGTGGTGGTGCCTGGTTCATGGCCGGCTCACCTCTCCAGCTGGTTGGCCCACAGTTTCGGGTCGTCGACGTTCTCCTCGGTCACCAGGGGTGCCGGGAGCTGGTCCTCGTAACCGCCCGGGATCCTGATGATGCGGGAGCCGTGGTCGGTCGGTCCCTCCTTGAAGGTCCTGCCGTCCAGGGCCGCCCCGGCGTAGTACAGGGCGTACTTCGCGTACAGGTCCGCGGGCTGGGAGATCGTCGCGTCGATCTTCCCGGCCCTGATGGCGTCGAACTCCTCCGGAATACCGTCGTTGGAGATGATCGTGATGTGCCCCGGCGTACCCGCCGGCTTCAGCAGCTTCTTCTGTTCCAGCAGGGCGAGCGTGGGCTGGAGGAAGACCCCGCCGGCCTGCATGTAGATGCCGTTGATGTCGGGGTGCGCGGCCAGCGTCGACTGGAGCTTGGCGGAGGCGACGTCGCCCTTCCAGTCGGTGGCCAGCTCGAAGACCTCGATGCCGGGGAAGTCCTTGTCCATACAGGCCTTGAAGGCCTGGGAGCGGTCGCGCCCGTTGATCGAGGACAGGTCGCCCTGGAATTCGACGACCTTGCCCTTGCCTCCCAGCTGTTCGCCGAGGTACTTGCAGGCGTTGGCGCCGTACGCCTTGTTGTCGGCACGCACCACCATGTACACGCTGCCCTTGTCGGGGCGGGTGTCGACGCTGATGACGGGGATCTTCTTCCCGTTCAGCGTGCTGAGCGTCTCGGCGATCGCGCCGGTGTCCTGCGGGGCCATCACGACGGCCTTCGCACCCTGGTCGGTGAACGTCCGGACGTTGGCGACGAGCTTGCCGATGTCGTTCTGCGAGTTGGTCAGCGGCAGCGCCTCCACCTCGCCGCCCTTGACGCCCTTCTCCACGTACTGCTGGTAGGAGTTCCAGAAGTCGCTGTCGCTGCGCGGCAGATCGATCCCGACCCTGCCGCCCCCGTCCCCGCTGCCGGCGGAGTCGCGGTTGCAGCCGGCCAGGGCCGTGACGGCCAGCAGTACGGCGCAGGCCGCCGCACTCGTCGTACGCACTCTCATGGGTCCCGTCCTTCGTGAAGTACCGGCTCGGAGTATTTCGGCGGTGCGGGATGGGGCGGCTCGTGCGGCGGTTCCGGGGCGTGCGGTGGTCGCTTTCGTACGGTGGTCGCTTTCGTACGGTGGTGGTCGCTTTCGTACGGTGGTCACGGGGGGGGCGCCCGGCGGTGCGGGTCCGTGCGGGACCGCCGGTGTCAGGCGTCGGCGGGGCGCAGTCTCAGGCCCTGCATCCCCCCGTCGACGGCGAGTGCGGTGCCCGTGACGGAGGCGGCGGCCGGGCTCGCCAGATAGACGATGGCGGCGGCGACCTCGTCGGCCGAGACCAGCCTGCCGAGCGGCTGACGGGCGTTGAGCGCGGCGCGTTCGGCGTCCGGGTCATCGGCCTGCCCCAGCAGCCGGCCGATCCACGGGGTGTCCGCGGTGCCGGGGTTGACGCAGTTGACGCGGACTCCCTCGCGTACGTGGTCGGCCGCCATGGCGAGGGTCAGCGAGAGCACCGCGCCCTTGCTCGCGCTGTACAGGGCGCGCTGCGGCAGTCCCGCGGTGGCGGCGATCGAGCAGGTCTGGGTGATCGATACGGAACCCGGCCGGGCGGCGGCCGCGCGGCGCAGATGGGGCAGCGCGTGCCGGGCGGTGCGGACCATGCCGAGAACGTTGATGTCCAGCACCCGGGTCCACTCGTCGTCGGCGTTGTCCTCGACGGTGCCGACGGAGCCGATCCCGGCGTTGGAGACGAGGGTGTGCAGGGCGCCGAGTTCGGCGGCGGCCAGGTCCACGGCCTCGCGCACGGCCGCGTCGTCCCTCACGTCGGCCTTGAGCGCGAGCGCTCCGGCGGGGGCGCCCGCGGTCTCCCGGTCGAGGACGGCGACCTGTGCGCCGCGCTCCAGGAGCATCGTCGCCACGGCGGCCCCGATCCCGGAGGCACCGCCTGTCACCAGGGCGGACATCCCGTCGAAGTCCTGTGTGCCGGTCATCGGTCGGCCTCCTGAGGCGTAATGCGGGCCTGCCAGACGGGGCCCTGCGGGTAGCGGTGTTCGGCGATCGACCGGGGGAGCATGCGGGCGGAGAAGCCCGGTGCGCGCGGTGCGACGTAGCGGCCGTCCTTGATGACGGTGGGGTCGGCGAAGTGCTCGTGGAGATGGTCGACGTACTCGATCACGCGGTCCTCCCAGGTTCCGGAGACCGCCACATAGTCGAACATCGAGAGGTGCTGGACCAGTTCGCACAGCCCGACGCCTCCGGCGTGCGGGCAGACGGGCACCCGGTACTTGGCGGCGAGCAGCAGGATCGCCAGGTTCTCGTTGACGCCCGCCACGCGTGCCGCGTCGATCTGGACGAAGTCGACGGCACCGGCCTGGAGGAGCTGCTTGAACACGACGCGGTTGGCGACATGTTCGCCGGTGGCGACCTTGACGGACTGTCCGGCGCGCACGGCGGCGTGGCCGAGGATGTCGTCGGGGCTGGTCGGCTCCTCGATCCAGTGCGGGTCGTAGGGCGCGAGCGCGCTCATCCAGGCCACCGCGTCCGCGACGTCCCAGCGCTGGTTGGCGTCGACGGCGATCCGGACGCCGGGGCCGACTGCCTCGCGGGCGATGGCGAGTCTGCGGATGTCGTCGTCCAGGTCGCCGCCGACCTTCAGCTTGATCTGGCCGAAGCCGTCGGCGACGGCCTCCCGGGCGAGCCTGGCGAGCTTCTCGTCGGAGTAGCCCAGCCAGCCGGGCGAGGTGGTGTACGCGGGGTAGCCCCGGTCGAGGAGCCGCTCGGCGCGCTCGGCGCGGCCCGGTTCGGCGGCCCTCAGGATCGCGAGGGCCTCCTCGGGGGTGAGCGCGTCCGTGAGGTAGCGGAAGTCGACGAGGGAGACCAGTTCCTCGGGCGTCATTCCGGCGAGGAACCGCCAGACGGGCAGGCCGGCCGCTGTGGCCGCCAGGTCCCACGCCGCGTTGACGACCGCGCCGGCCGCCATGTGCATCACGCCCTTCTCCGGGCCCAGCCAGCGCAGTTGCGAGTCATGGGTGAGATCGCGGTACAGCGCGGCAAGGTCGGCGGCGGTACGGGGGGCGGGGCGCCCCACCACGTAGGGGCGCAGCGTCTCGATGGCGGCCGCCATGACCTCGTTGCCGCGTCCGATGGTGAAACAGAAGCCATGTCCCTCGATACCCGCGCCGTCACCGCCGGGCAGGTCCGTGCGCAGGACGACGTAGGCGGCGGAGTAGTCCGGGTCGGGGTTCATGGCGTCCGAGCCGTCCAACTGTTCCGAGGTGGGAAAACGGATGTCGTGGACCTCGAAATCCGTGACGGTCTGACTCATGTGCGCCCCCCAGGGCAAATAACATCGGATCTCTGGTGTGGTCATCCGATGTATAGCGCCGTACAGGGGCGGACGTCCAGGGTTGAGGGGAAATTCCGTCATACAGCTCGGATGAATCCAGGGGCTGATGCCCTGATTCGACCGTTGATGCACCCCTCAGTGGCAAGGTTCACCCACCCGTGCAAAGAGGCTGCTGCGGGAGGGGGCCCAACCCGTAAGGTTGCTCCGTACACAAGAAGACTTCGGAAGGAGGCCTGGGTGATCGAGCTCGAGGGGGTACCCGAGCTGATCGACCCGGTCATGGTGGCCGCGTTCGAGGGCTGGAACGACGCCGGTGACGCCGCCTCCACAGCGGTCGGACATCTGGACCGGGAATGGAAGGGCGAGGTGTTCGCGGCGCTCGACGCCGAGGACTACTACGACTTCCAGGTCAACCGGCCCACGGTGTGGCTGGACGGCGGGGTGCGCAAGATCACCTGGCCCACCACCCGGCTCTCCGTGGTCCGCGTCGGCGGGGACAAACCCCGCGACCTGGTCCTGGTCCGCGGCATCGAACCGTCGATGCGCTGGCGCTCGTTCTGCAACGAGATCCTGGGATACGCCCATGAGCTGGGCGTCGAGATGGTTGTCATCCTCGGGGCGCTGCTGGGCGACACCCCGCACACCAGGCCGGTACCGGTCAGCGGCGTCACCTCGGACCCGGATCTGGCCAGGACCATGGACCTGGAGGAGACCCGGTACGAAGGCCCGACAGGCATCGTCGGCATCCTCCAGGAAGCCTGCACCCATGCGGGCGTGCCCGCGGTGAGCCTGTGGGCGGCGGTGCCGCACTATGTGTCGCAGCCGCCCAACCCCAAGGCGACGCTGGCGCTGCTGAACCGCCTCGAAGACCTGATCGGCCTGCGGATCCCGCTGGGCGAACTGCCCGAGGACGCCCGCGCCTGGCAGCTCGGCGTCGATCAGCTGGCCGCCGAGGACAGCGAGGTCGCGGAGTACGTCCAGACGCTGGAGGAGGCCCGGGACACCGCGGAGCTGCCCGAGGCGTCCGGCGAGGCCATCGCCCGGGAGTTCGAGCGTTATCTGCGGCGCCGGGACGGCGGCCCGGGGCAGGCGCCCGGCGGCCATGCCACGGAGTCGGGGGACGCCTCGTACCTGCGGGACACCTCCTCCGGCCGCGCCAGACCCCCCAGACCACCGCGGCCGGAAACAGGCCCCGAGAACGCCCCCGGCGCCCCGCCGCAGGACGGTTCTACGCCCTCGTCCTCCGACAAGGACAGCGGACCGGACGAAACATCCGAGGACTCGTCCGAGGATTCGTCCGAGGACTGAGCTACGGCGGGCCGCGGCGCCGTCCGGCGGGGGCGCGGCACGGCACGGCACGGCAACGGGCAGGAACGAGGGCCGGCCCCGGACTTCGCGAAGAAGTCCGGGGCCGGCCGTCGTGAACGGGTCGAGCGGTGGTTACGGCACCGGGGCCTACAGCGCGACGCCCAGCAGGGCGTCGACGGTGCGCGAGACGAGCCCCGGCGCACTCTCGTCCGTACCGCCCTCGGCCACGGCCAGCGCGGCCCAGCGGTCCACCGCGGCGAGCGCCGCGGGGGCGTCCAGGTCATCGGCGAGGGCCTCGCGGACCTCCTCGACCAGCGCGTCGGCGGACGGCCCGTCGGGGCGGGAGACGGCGGCACGCCACCGGCCCACGCGCTCCACGGCGTCGGTGAGCACCTGGCCGGTCCACTCCCAGTCGGCCCGGTAGTGGTGCGCGAGCAGGGCCAGGCGGATGGCGGCCGGGTCCACGCCCTCACGGCGCAGCGCGGAGACGAACACCAGGTTGCCCCGGGACTTGGACATCTTCTCGCCGTCCAGCGCGACCATGCCGGCGTGGACGTAGGCCTGGGCGAACGGGTGCTCGCCGGTCAGCACCTGGGCGTGCGAGGCGCCCATCTCGTGGTGCGGGAAGGCCAGGTCGGAACCGCCGCCCTGGACATCGAAGCCCATGCCCAGATGGTCCAGCGCGATGGCCACGCACTCGATGTGCCAGCCGGGCCGGCCGCGGCCGAGCGAGGCCCCGTCCCAGCTCGGCTCGCCCTCACGGGCGGCCATCCAGAGCATCGGGTCGAGGGGGTTCTTCTTGCCGGGGCGCTCCGGGTCGCCGCCGCGTTCGGCGGAGAGCAGGCGCATCGCCTCGGCGTCGAGGTTCGAGACCTCGCCGAAGTGCGGGTCGGACTCGACGGAGAAGTACACATCGCCTTCGAGTTCGTAGGCGGCGCCCGCGTCGCGGAGGCGTTCGACGAGCGGGACGATGCCGGGTATCGCCTCCACCGCGCCGATGTAGTGCTTCGGCGGGAGCATGCGCAGGGCGGTCATGTCCTCCCGGAAGAGTGCCGTCTCGCGCTCCGCGAGCTCGGTCCAGTCCTGACCGTCGCGCACGGCCCGCTCCAGCAGCGGATCATCCACGTCGGTCACGTTCTGGACGTAGTGAACCTGCCGCTTGGTGTCGAGCCACACGCGCTGAACGAGGTCGAACGCGTTGTAGGTCGCCGCATGACCCATATGGGTCGCGTCGTACGGCGTGATGCCGCAGACGTAGATGCGGGCGACGGGACCGGGGTCAAGGGTGATCCGTCCGCCGGTCGCGGTGTCGTGGATCCGAAGGTCGCGGCCCTTGCCAGGCAGGGCGGGGACCTCAGAAGCGGGCCAGGCATGCATGTCATGAGCGTAACCGGACGATGCTTCCGGATACGAACCGGATAGGGGAACGTGGCCGAAGAGGCGGTCTTGCGCGGGCGCGGCGGTTCGTCTATGAGCCCCGGGACGGCACGTTCCCGGCTGTCACACCGGCGGCCACGGAATCGCCGGCCACGCCCCGCTGGGCTCCGGATGCCGCCCCGCCGTACGCAGCCCCGCGACCCTTCCGCGCAGCGCCTCCACCTCGGCCCGTGTGATGAGTTCGGCCAGACGGGTGGCCAGGGCCGCCCCCGGCGCCAGCTCCGCGGCGAGCAGGCCGAGCGCCTCCACCGCCTCGGACGTCAGGGGCTCCCCGGCCCAGCCCCACAGCAGCGTCCGCAGCTTGTCGTCCGCGTTGAACGTGACGCCGTGGTCGATGCCGTACAGCCGCCCGCCGGGCGCGGGCAGCAGATGCCCGCCCTTGCGGTCGCCGTTGTTGATCACCGCGTCGAGGACCGCCAGCCGCCGCAGCCGCGGGTCGTCCGCGTGCACCAGCAGCGCCGTCCGGCCCTCCCCCACCTCGGCGAAGCCCACGGCCTTCCAGCCTTCCCCGGGCTCCTCGGACTCGACGAGCGCGAGCAGCGACGGCTCCGTCCCACCCCCGGGGGTCTCGATCCACAGCTGGCACATGCCCTGGCCGTACGGTCCGTCGCGCAGCACCGTGGGCGGCACGAGTCCCCACCCGGTCGCCTCGGAGACCTCGTAGGCGGCCACCTCGCGCTGGGCGAGCGTCCCGTCGGGGAAGTCCCAGAGCGGCTGCTCCCCTGCGACGGGCTTGTAGACGCAGGTGCGCTCCTCACCCTCGTACGCGACCGTGCAGTGCAGCACCGCGTTGGACGCGCCGCGGACCTGTCCCAGGACCGTGAGCCGCCCCTCGGCGAGCAGGGTGAGCAGCTCGGTGTCCGTCAGGCCCCGCGACGGTATCCGTTCTGGCGCGGGCATACGTGTCCTTCCGGATCGAGCGGCAGGCTGCACAGCGGGCACGGCGGGCGGCCGGCGTTCACGACGTCCAGCGCCCGCTTGGCGAAGGCACGCGCCTGGACGCCGCTCAGCCGGACGCGCAGCATGGGCGGCCCGTTCTCCTCGTCCTGCAGAAGCCGTTCCTCGGCCTCCGCGAGGTCGGCCTCGGAGTCGGCGTCCAGTTCGACGAGGGCCTGCGCCTCGACGATCATGCGCTGCTCCTCACCGTCCCAGGCCAGCGCCATCGTGCCGACCCGGAACTCCTCCTCGACGGGTGCGTCGAGGGGCGCCGTGTCGGCGACATCGGTGGGGGCCACGGCGGGCACCGGCGAGTTGCCGCCGGTCCGCCGTACGACCTCGTCGAGCAGTTCGTCGATCCGCTCGGCCAGGGCGGCCACCTGGGTCTTCTCCAGCGCCACGCTGGTGACGCGGCCGCTCGACGACGCCTGGAGGAAAAACGTACGGCGGCCAGGCAGCCCGACCGTACCGGCCACGAACCGGTCCGGCGGGTCGTAGAGGAACACCTGACGGGACACGTCCTGTCTCCCTTGAGAATTGACGGCGGATGAGGGGCGCTACGGCGCGTCCACCCTACTGTGCGAAGCGATCACGGCGCCCCCGCGCCGCCCCCGACCGCCGCGTCCGCCGAGGTGTCCGGGGCGGCTGACGCCGGGGCGTCCGCCCCGGCGGTCCGTTCGCGCGGTGCCAGCGGGGCGAGGTCGCCGGTGTCGCCGAGCCTGAGGAGGAAGGGGCGCAGCCGTGTGTAGCGGATCGCCGTGACCGAGCAGGGGTCGGCGTGGATGCGCTGGAACAGGTCCAGATGCATGCCGAGCGCATCGGCGACGAGCGCCTTGATGATGTCGCCGTGCGAGCACATCACATAGGCCGCGTCGTCGCCGTGCTCCGCCTCGATGCGGGTGTTCCAGTCCCGTACGGCGTCCACGGCGCGGGCCTGCATGGCCCGCATGGACTCACCGCCCGGGAACGCCGCGGCGGAGGGGTGCTGCTGCACGACGGTCATCAGCGGCTCGTCGGAGAGCTCGGCGAGCTTGCGCCCCGACCAGTCCCCGTAGTCGCACTCGCTGATCCGCTCCTCGGTGTGCAGGGGCAGGCCGGGGCGGGCGTCGAGCAGCGGCTGGAGCGTCTGCCGGCAGCGCTGCAGGGGACTGCTGACGGCGGCGGCGAGCGTGAGCGCGGACATCCGTCCGGGAAGTGCGGCGGCCTGCTCGGCACCGCGTTCGTCGAGGGAGACACCGGGGGTGCGGCCCGCGAGCACTCCGGCCGTGTTGGCGGTGGAGCGTCCGTGGCGTACGAGGATCAGCGTGGGCATACGGGCCAGGGTAGTTGGCCCGGCAAAGGTGCACAGCGGGCGGCGGCAGGGAAGAATGCCCGCCGTGATCGTGGACCGTGCCATCTACGCAATGGCCCATAACCAGGAAGTATGTCCCGAATGATCGTGGACTGTGCCATCTACCGCGACGGGCGCCGTACCGACGGACCCGCCGACTTCTCCGACGCGCTCGACGAGGCGCGGGCCACCGGGGACGCCTTCCTCTGGATCGGCCTTCACGAGCCGACCGAGAAAGAGTTCGACCTGGTCAGCCACGAGTTCGGGCTGCACCCGCTGGCGGTGGAGGACGCGCTGGGCGCGCACCAGCGGCCCAAGCTGGAGGTGTACGACGACTCGCTGTTCGCGGTCATCAAACCGATCGTCTACGAACCCGAGGGCGACACGGTCAGCACCGATGAGCTGATGGTCTTCATGGGCGACTCGTTCGTGGTGACGGTCCGGCACGGCGAGGGTGCCCCGCTGGCGGCCGTCCGCCGCCGCCTGGAGGCCGAGCCCGAGGTGCTCAAGCACGGCCCCACGGCGGTGCTGTACGCGGTCAGCGACGCGGTCGTGGACCACTACATCGATGTCGCGGCCGAGCTCCAGGTCGACCTGGAGGAGCTGGAGACCCAGGTGTTCGCGCCGAGCGGAAGCGGCAACTCCAAGAACACGGCGGCCGAGATCTACACGTTCAAGCGCCAGGTGCTGGAGTTCCGCCGGGCGAGCGGGCCGCTGGCGGTGCCGATGTCCCGGCTGGCGAGCGCGGGGGTGCCGTTCGTCCACGAGCACTCCCAGCCGTTCTTCCGCGATGTCGCCGACCATCTGACGCGCGCCAACGAGCAGGTGGAAGGCCTGGACCGGCTCCTCTCGGACATCCTGTCGGCGCATCTGGCGCAGATGGGCGTGCGGCAGAACGACGACATGCGCAAGATCTCCGCCTGGGCCGCCATGGCCGCCGTCCCCACGATGGTGGCGGGCATCTACGGCATGAACTTCGACCACATGCTGGAACTGCACTGGGTATGGACCTACCCGGTGGTGATCGGGCTGATGGCCTGCGCGGTGATCGGCCTGTACCGCCAGTTCAAGCGGCGCGACTGGCTCTGAGCCGGGGCGGCCGGCCCGGAGCGGCCGGGGCCGGCCAGGGCCGCGCGGGGCCTGCGGGGCCTCCGGGGCCTGCGGGGCCTGCGGGGCTCAGGCGTACTCGGCTTCGGCGACCACCGGGCCGCCCAGCGCGTCACGCCGCTCGGGCGGGGCCAGGCTCACCATGCGCCGCCAGCCGATGAGACGCTCGTACGCGTACATCGCGTGGATGCCCGCCGCCAGCACGCCGGCCTTGGCACGGGGCCAGCGCAGCACCTCGCCCATGTGCGCCATCACGGCGAGGCTGACGTCGCGGTAGACCCGGATCTCGGCCAGCGCGCACTCCCGCAGGGTGCGCTGGATCGCGCGGCCGTGTCCGGCGCGGGCGAAGCGGAGCAGTTCCTCGTGGCAGTACGCGAGGTGGTTGTCCTCGTCGTTGGAGATCATCTTCACCGCGCGGCCGATGTCGGGGTGGTCGGCGAAGTATCTGCACAGCAGCCGCATCTGCTCCGAGGCCCGCTGCTCGGTGACCCTGCTGTGGGCCAGATAGGTGATGATGTCGCGCTCGGAGAGCGGCTCCTCCCGCTTGAGCCGGCCGTGCGCGAGGCCGATGCCGTTCCTCTCCAGCAGCATCGTGTAGTCGGTCTCCCCCGGGACCTCCACGGGCCGCAGTCCGCGCTTCTTCAGGAGCGCGTTGAAGATCCGGCCGTGCTTGTCCTCGTCGGCGCCGTGGCGGACGATCCGGGGAGCCAGCTCCCGCTGGCTCTCGGGGACGAGAGCGGCGATCCGGCCGTTCTCCCAGCCGCCCTGGGACTCCCCGCTGGCAGCGATGGAACAGAAGAGCCGGAAGGACTCGTCGTCGTCGAGGATCTCCTGGAACAGGCTTTTTGCCGAGAGCATCAATGCCACCTCCGTACGGGTGTCCGCAGAGGCAAAGTCAAATGCGGTGCGCGACGGTCGGCAACCGGAGGAGGGCGCGGCAGGACACCGGGACGCGCCGCGTAACCGTCGGCCGCGCGGCGCGTTGTTCCGCGTGACGGCCGTGGCGGGGTCGACCCCGAGCCCCCACCACGGCCGTGGCGCTGCCCGGCGGTGCTCAGGCCAGGCCGGAGCGCTCCAGGGCGTCCGTGCCGGCGCGCAGGGCGGCGATCCGCTCGTCGAGGGTGAAGCCGGCCGGGGCGAGGGTGAGGGTGGTGACCCCGGCGGCGGCGTACGCCTGCATCCGCTCGGCGATCCGCTCCACGGGTCCGAGCAGCGTGGTCTGGTCGATGAGCCGGTGCGGTACGGCGGCGGCGGCGCCGCTCTTGTCGCCGGACAGGTACGCGTCCTGGATCTCGGCGGCTTCCTTCTCGTACCCCATGCGCTGGGCGAGCTGGTTGTAGAAGTTCTGCTTGCGGCTGCCCATACCGCCGACGTAGAGCGCGGTGTACGGGCGGAACATGTCGGCCAGGCCGTTGATGTCGTCGCCGACGGCGAGCGGCAGGGTCGGGCAGACGTCGAAGCCGTCCATGGTCTTCCCGGCCTTCTCACGGCCCGCCCGCAGGTGCCGCAGCGCGGTGTCCTCCAGGTGGTCGGCGGACGGGAAGATCAGCAGGGCGCCGTCGGCGATCTCGCCGGTCTGCTCCAGGTTCTTCGGTCCGATGGCCGCGATGTAGAGCGGGATGTGCTCGCGCTGCGGGTGGACGGTGAGCTTGAGCGGCTTGCCCGGACCGTCCGGCAGCGGCAGCGTCCAGTGCTGACCCTCGTAGCTGAGACGCTCGCGGGACATCGCCCTGCGGACGATCTCGACGTACTCACGGGTGCGGGCCAGCGGCTTGTCGAACTTGACGCCGTACCAGCCCTCCGAGACCTGCGGGCCCGACACCCCGAGGCCGAGCCGGAAACGGCCGCCGGAGAGCGAGTCGAGGGTGGCCGCGGTCATCGCCGTCATGGCGGGCTGACGGGCCGGGATCTGCAGGATCGCGGAGCCGACGTCGATGGACTCCGTCTGCGCGGCGACCCAGGCCAGCACGGTGGGCGCGTCGGAGCCGTAGGCCTCGGCGGCCCAGCACACGTCGTAACCGAGCCGGTCGGCCTCCTGGGCGACGGCGAGGTTGTCGCCGTCCATGCCCGCGCCCCAGTAACCGAGATTGATGCCGAGCCGCATAACCGCTCCCCTTACTGATCAGTAACGTCCCTGTGGTCCGGACTCTAGCGCGCGTCACGGCGTTCCGGCAGGCTCGGCGGCCCATCGGTTGTCCACAGGCCTCCACTCCGTGGGGCCATGGCCAGTAATCTCAGCGCCCATGGAGCAGAGGCAACTCGGCCGTACCGGCCTACGCGTGTCACGGATCGGGCTCGGCACCCTCACCTGGGGCCGGGACACCGACGAGCACGACGCCGCCGACCAGCTGAAGGCCTTCTGGGACGCGGGCGGCACGCTGATCGACACCGCCGATGTGTACGGGGGCGGGGAGGCCGAGTATCTGCTCGGGCAGCTCGTGGACACCCTCGTGCCCCGGCAGGATCTGGTCATAGCGACGAAGGCGGGCAGCGTCCCCGATCCCTACCGCCGCTTCGACGGATCGCGCGGCCATCTGCTGGCCGCGCTCGACGCCTCGCTGGAACGGCTCGGGACGGACTACGTGGACCTGTGGCAGGTCCACGCCTTCGATCCGGCGACCCCGCTGGAGGAGACCCTGCAGGCGGTGGACCTGGCGGTGTCGTCCGGCCGCGTCCGGTACGCGGGGGTGTCGAACTTCTGCGGCTGGCAGCTGGCCAAGGCGGCCACCTGGCAGCTCGCCTCGCCCGGCGTACGCACCCGGCTGGCCAGCACGCAGATGGAGTACTCGCTGCTCCAGCGCGGCGTCGAGCGGGAGGTGCTGCCGGCCGCGCTGGACCTCGGGGTGGGCCTGCTGCCCTCGTCCCCGCTGGGCCGCGGGGTGCTGACCGGCAAGTACCGGCTGGGCACCCCGTCCGGCTCCCGGGGCGCCTCCGATCAGCTGGCCCCCTTCGTCGAGCCCTATCTCGACGATGCGGCGAGCCGGATCGTCGACGCGGTGGCGACGGCGGCGGACGGCCTCGCCACGACGGCGCTCCAGGTGGCACTGGCCTGGGTCCGGGACCGGCCCGGGGTGGCGGCCCCGGTCATCGGCGCGCGCAACGCGCGACAGCTCAGAGAGGCTTTGTCAGTGGAGGCGCTTAGTCTTCCTGACGAGATCTGCCGGGCGCTCGACGATGTGTCGGCGCCCGTGCACCGCTATCCCGACCAGGACTGGAGCACTCTGTGACTGCGCTTCCCCGGGGGGAAACCCCAGGCCCCTCGGCCGAGGACGGCCCGCCGGACGCCCCCGACACGCCGGACGGGGCGACGGGCGACGGGGCGGAGGCCGCCGCGGACGGGAGTGCCGGGGGTGACGCCGCCGACGAGGCCGTCTCCGAAGCCGTGCCGGAGTCCGGCGGTCCTGGGACACCGGCCCCGCACGACGGGACGGCCGACGAGAAGGCCGACGGGACGGAAGCCGCCGCCGGCGAGGGGGCCGGTGCGGCGGAAGCCGCCGCCGCGCCCTCCGAGGCGGAGGCCGAGCTCGCCGCCCAGCGCGAACTGCGGGAGCGGATCGAGAAGCGCAAGGCCGACAAGGCCGGGCCCATCCCCGCCGGTACGAAGCTCAGCGGCACCGCCGCCGATCTCCTCGCGGCCGTCCGGGCCGTCGAGAGCGGTGACCAGGCCGGCACCGAGTTCTTCGACTCCCCCGCGACCGCCCCCGCCCCCCGCCGCGCCGCCCCCGCCCCCACGCAGCCCGCCGCGCCGCGCCCCCGGCCGGCCGGGCCGGCCCCCGCGGCACCGGGCGCCTCGCCCGAGGCGGCCGCTTCGGTGCGGGCGCTGCTCGCCGAGGGCGGGGCTCCCGGGGCGCTGGCCCGCCCGGCCGCCGAAACGCTGGGCGAGCAGGCCGCCGAGGCCCTGCGCGAGGACCCGTGGCGGCTGCTCGCCGTTCCCGGGGTCGGACCGGAGCAGGCGGACGGGTTCGCGCGGGCGCTGCTGGGCGCCGGATGCGGCCCGGACGACGAGCGCAGGACGGCGGCACTGGTCGGCTGGCTGCTGGAGCGGGCGGCCCGTCAGGGCCATACGGCGCTGGACGCCGCGGACGTACGGGCCGCGCTCGCCGAGCGCGCGGTGAGCGACCCGGACGCGGCCGTGGAACACGCCGTCGCCGAGGGCGTCGTGCTGGTCTTCCAGGACGGCCTGGAGGCGGCGGAGGCCGCGGACGAGCCCGGCCCCGCCGACGGGGAGGACGCGGAGGGCGGCGCCGGTCAGGCGCCGGAGCCGGTCCAGGTTCTGCTGGGCCTGGACCGGTACGCACTGGCCGAGGAGAGCCTCGCCGACGGCCTGGCCCGGCTGGTCAACGCCGGCGGGAGGACCGCCGACTGGTCCGCCGCCGCTGCCGCCGCCCCGTCCCCGTCCGCGGCCGAGCTGATCCGTACGGCCGCCACCGGCGGTCTGGTCACCCACAGCGGCGGCGAGGCGGCCCGCGCCGAACCGGCCGCCCTGATCGCGGCGGCCCGGGGCCTGGGGCTGCGCGCCCTGGGCGCCACCCACAGCGAGGACGGCCGCGACAGGCTGGCCGGGGCGGTCGGCGACCCGCTGTCGGCGGTCACCGTCGCCGGGCTGCTCAGCGGCGCCGAGGGCCCCGGGCGGGACGAGGACGGTGCGCTGGCCCTGGATCTGCTGGTCGTGCTGGACGCCCCGCAGCTGGACGTGGAAGCGGCGGCGATCCTGGTGGAGTCGCTCGCGGACGGCACCCGGCTGGTGCTGAGCGGCGACCCCGGTGTGCTGGGTTCGGCGGGCGCGGGCCGGGTGTTCGCGGATGTGCTGGCCGCGCGTGCGTGCCCGCAGGTCGTGTCCCGTACACCGGACCCGGGCCCGGTCGGTGAGCTCGTCTCCGGCATCGGCATCGGTGAGCTGAACCAGGTCGAGGCGCCGGGCAAGGAGGTGGTGATCGTCCCCGTGCGCGATGCGGGCGAGGCGGTCCACCGCACCGTCCAGCTGGTCGCCGACTCGGTTCCGCGTGCCTTCGGCATCCCTTCCGCCGACACCCAGGTGATCACCGTCGGGCACGGCGGCTCGGCGGGCACCCTGGCGTTGAACGCCGCGCTGAAGCAGCGTCTGAACCCGGGCCCCGGACGGTTCGGCGGCTTCGATCCCGGCGACCGCGTCGTCCATGTCCCCGCGCCCGGCCGGACCGTGCCCGGGGTGGTGCTCTCGGCCGACGCCGAGGGACTGCGCCTGGACTGCGCGGGCGTCCCCGTCGTCGTACCCCAGGACCGGGTGGAGTCGGCCGTGCGGCACGGCTGGGCGCTCAGTGCCCATCAGGCGGCCGGGATGCGCTGGCCCGCCGCGGTCGTCGTGCTGCCCGGCGACGCCGCGCAGGGGCTCAGCCGCCCCTGGGTGTACACCGCCTTCAGCCGCGGGGAGCGGCATCTGTCCGTCGTGCACGGTGTGGACCAGGCGCTCGCGCACGCGGTCGCCCACATCCCCGCCCAGGAGCGGACAACGCGGCTGCGCGCCCTGCTGGAGGCTCTGCCGACCCCCGGCGCCGCGTCCTGAGGACCGCCCCGGCAGCACTGTGGCCCCCGGTGTGCCGGGGGCCACGGCCGACGGGTGCTCACCGGGTGTTCAGGAAGTACCTGCCGTCATATCGTCCAGGTCCTCGTCCAGCTCCTCCTCGTCGAAGACCGAGCTGACGTCGAACCGGCACACCACGAGCCGGGGATCGGCGTGGTCGAACGGTGCTCCGAGCCATTCGCCCGGCTCGGGGGGCACGTCGGCGGCCGCGACCCAGAGCGTGGAGTCACCCTCCTCAAGGCCGAACTCCTTGTGCCGGGAGGCGATCTCGTCCGGTTCGTACTCACCGAAGAGCACGCCGAGCGCGGCATGGACGCTGGTGCCGACGACAGGGCCGTCCCCGGTGCCCAGGTCGTCCGATTCCAGATCTGCGAGGCGCTGTGCCTGAGCGAGCAGTCGCGGGGGTTCCACGACCGTGTAGTCGCGCCGGATCAGCACGCTCAGCGCGCTGGGCTCCCCGGGACCGGCATAGGGCGGCAGGGAGTCGTCCGCGCCGGGGATCTCGAAGGGTGTGACCTCGTCGTAGCGGTCGTAGAGGAGTTCGTCGTAGACCTCGGCCGCGGCGGCCAGTTCATTGAACGCGTCATAGACGGCGGGGTCGTCGTCCCCGGTACGGCGTTCGACCGCCTCAAGGTGATGGTCGAGCGCGGCTTTGACCGCTTCGGCGGCGGCACGTACCTCGGCAGCGGTGGGCTGCACAGCATCAGACATAGAGCAGACGCTATCCGTACCGGGGCTGTGCCCGCACAATAGATGCGATGCCGGAATACGAATTTATCGACGTGTACGTGCCGCGCGGGGTGTCCCGCAACGATGCGGCCCGACTGCTGACCGACCACGCCGAGTACGGGCACTGGGAGTTGGACCGCCTGACCCGGCGCCTCGACGGCAGCCGCAGAGTGCGGCTGCGCAGACGGATCATCCGCCAGATACGGGCCACCTGGTAGCACGGAGCGGGCCCCGCGGATGAGGGGCCCGCTCCGCTCACCGTACGGTCCGCGACCGTCTCGGAGCCGCTACGCGGCGCTCCGGGAGCGGCGGTACAGGACTGATCCGACACCGGCCAGGAGCAGGCCCGCGCCCGCCGGGATCAGCAGGTCGAGCCCGCCGCCACCGGTCTGTGCGAGCTGCTCGCCGGGGTGGCCCTGGGCCTGCGGGGCGTTGGGCTCGGGCGGACTGTTCACCGGCGGGGTGGGGGGCGTCTCCGGCGTGACGGGCACCTCCGGCCGCGGCGGGGTGATCCCGGCGTCGTTGCCGCAGCTGTTGCCGAAGGTGGGGTTGAGGAGCCCGCCGATGGTGACGCTGTTGCCGCAGGCGTTCACGGGGATGTCGATCGGCACCGCGACGTTGTTGCCGGACAGGAGTCCGGGGGATCCCTGCGCCGTGCCTTCCGCCGAGGCGCCGGGGGCACGGTGCTTCCCGCCGCCGGTCCCGCCGCCCGCTGTCCCGGCGTCAGCGCCCGGCGCCTGCGCGGTGGTGCTGCCCGCCGCCGCGTGGCTGCCCGAGCCGCCGCTGTCGGCCGCACCGGCGTGCGACGCGGTCCCCGACGTTCCGTTCTCGCAGTCGTTGCCGAACGTCGGGTTCAGCAGTCCGCCCACGTTCACGGAGTTGCCGCACAGATTGACCGGTACCTCGACCGGAATCTGGACCGAATTCCCGGACAGTACCCCCGGGGAATTGGTCGCCGCACCGTTCGCCCCGGCGTCGGCGTGTGCGTAGCCACCACTCAGCGCGAGCACTCCGCCCGCCGCCGCGATGGTGATCAGGCCTTTTCGAGTGACCTGTCGCATAGGTTCGTTTCCTGCCTTCTGCCTTTCGAAATACCCCCGGACACAACCGTGCGAGGGCCGAATGCCGAGCGTCCCCGGAGTGCATGGCACGCACTCCGGGACCGGCCGGGCTCACACCCTTACGGGTTGATGCACAACGTCACGCGTTGACGCAGGTGTTGCCGAAGGCGGGGTTCAGCAGCCCGATGACGGAGATCGTGTTGCCGCACAGGTTGATCGGCACGTGGACCGGAACCTGGACGACGTTGCCCGAGAGCACGCCGGGGCTGCCGACAGCGGCACCCTGGGCACCGGCGTCGGCGGCGGCCATACCCGCACCCGCGAGCACCAGACCACCGGTAGCAGCCGCGATTGCGACGACCTTCTTGATCATTATTCCTCCTCGTTGGAAACGCGGTCCCAGCCGCGGACCGCATCCCTTGTAACGAGGGGTGGTCAACGGGGCTACGAGTGGGGAACCCCTTTCACCCTTTCCGGTCACATACGCACAGGCAGTCGAATACGTGCCGGTGCTTCAGCAGTTGTCGATGAATCGGTCGAGCACCCGCACGCCGAACTGCAGACCGTCGACCGGCACCCGCTCGTCCACACCGTGGAACATCCCGGCGAAGTCGAGCTCCGGCGGGAGCTTCAGCGGGGCGAACCCGAAGCCCCGGATGCCCAGGTCGTCGAAGGACTTGGCGTCGGTGCCGGCCGAGAGCATGTACGGCACGGCCCGCGCGATCGGGTCCTCGGCGACCAGAGCCGTCTGCATCGCGTCGACGAGGGCGCCGTCGAACGTCGTCTCCAGGGCCTTGTCCGCGTGCACGTCCTCGCGCTTCACGTTGGGCCCGAGGATCCGGTCCAGGTCGGCCAGGAACTCCTCCTCGTACCCCGGCAGGAAGCGGCCGTCCACATGGGCGGTCGCCTGCCCCGGAATGACGTTGACCTTGTAGCCCGCACCGAGCTGGGTCGGGTTCGCGGTGTTCTGCAGCGAGGCGCCGATGAGCTTGGAGATACCTCCCAGCTTGGCGAGCGTCTCCTCCATGTTCTCGGGGTCCAGCTCCGTGCCCAGGGCGTCCGAGAGCTCGTCGAGGAAGTGCCGCAGCGTCTTGGTCACCCGCACCGGGAACTTGTGCCGGCCCAGCCGCCCGACGGCCTCGGACAGCTCGGTGATGGCGTTGTCCCGGTGGATCATCGAGCCGTGGCCGGCGGTGCCGTCCACGGTCAGCTTCATCCAGTGCATGCCCTTCTGGGCCGTCTCGACGAGGTAGAGCCGCAGCTTCTCGTTGACGGTGAAGGAGAACCCGCCGACCTCGCTGATCGCCTCGTTGACCCCCTCGAACAGCCCGGGGTGGTTGTCGACCAGGTAACGGGCGCCGTAGGTGCCGCCCGCCTCCTCGTCCGCGACGAAGGCCAGCACGATGTCGCGCGGGGGCTTGCGGCCGCTGCGCATGCGGTCACGGACGACCGCGAGGGTCATGGCGTCCATGTCCTTCATGTCGACGGCACCCCGGCCCCACACGCAGCCGTCCGCGATCTCCCCGGAGAACGGGTCATGGGTCCAGTCGGCCGCGTTGGCCGGGACGACATCGGTGTGCCCGTGGATGAGCAGCGCGGGCCTCGACGAGTCCTCGCCCTCGATGCGGGCCACGGTGGAGGCACGGCCCTTGTGGGACTCGAAGATCTGCGGTTCGAGCCCGACCTCGGCGAGCTTCTCCGCGACGTACTCGGCGGCGAGCCGCTCACCGGGGCCCGAGTGGTCGCCGTAGTTGCTGGTGTCGATCCGGATCAGCTCACGGCAGAGGTCCACGACCTCGTCCTCGCCGGATACGGTCCGGGCCGCGTTGGTCTCGCTCACACTGATTCCTTCCGCTGTCGCTGTGGTGCTCCCTCTCATCCTCCCGCGCCGGCGGCGCACACCCAAGGGCACCCACCCCCCGTCATGCGCCGTTCACACCTCCTGGTGCGTGATCGAGCACCCCCGATTGTTTGCTATGGTTTTCCACGTCGGAACGGGCCGGGCCCGCGAGACAGACACCTTGTCCGGGTGGCGGAATGGCAGACGCGCTAGCTTGAGGTGCTAGTGCCCTTTATCGGGCGTGGGGGTTCAAGTCCCCCCTCGGACACCATGCAGTACACCGCAGTGGCCTTCATCGTGAACACGATG
The DNA here is from genome assembly GCF_044542225.1 of Streptomyces sp. NPDC079020. Classification (NCBI taxonomy): domain Bacteria; kingdom Bacillati; phylum Actinomycetota; class Actinomycetes; order Kitasatosporales; family Streptomycetaceae; genus Streptomyces; species Streptomyces sp. NPDC079020. Next base: position 84,998 of record NZ_JBITUB010000010.1, on the reverse strand, counting down.
AGGGCCATTTCGCGCTGTGCGTCCGGGCGCGCGGCGCCTCGCGCACCGCCGCCCGCCGGGAGGACGACCGCATGCCCCGTACGACCGCCGACTGCCGGCACCGCGCTCCCGCTCCCGCTCCCGCTCCCGCCCCGTCCGGCACCAGCCGGTGAGGGGGCGTGGGAGGCCGCCCGCCGCACCGCTGCCGCAGCGGAACGGGGTCGACGCCGTGCGGGTACGGCTGCCCGAGGACGCCGACGGCACCTGGGCCACCGTCCGGGACCATCTGCTGGAACGGTTCGCGGGGGCGATCGGGGCGGGGCGGGTGGCCGCGATGCTCGACGAGGGCCGGTTCGTGGGCGCGGACGGCGGTGCGGTGAGCGGCGACGAGCCGTACACCGCCGGGCGGCTGATCTGGTTCCACCGGGACTTCGCGCCGGAGGAGCCGGTGCCCTTCCCCGTCGGGGTCGTGCACCGCGACGCGCACCTCGTCATCGCCGACAAGCCGCACTTCCTGGCCACCACTCCCCGTGGCCGGCACATCACCGAGACCGCGGTGGCCCGGCTGCGCCGCGAGCTGGACCTGCCCGCGCTGCAGCCCGCCCACCGGCTGGACCGGCTGACCGCGGGGCTGGTGCTCCTCGTCGTGCGGCCCGGGGAGCGGGGCGCGTACCAGACGCTGTTCCGGGACCGGCTCGTGCGCAAGGAGTACGAGGCGGTGGCCCCGTACGATCCGTCGCTCGCCCTCCCCCGCAGCGTACGGAGCCGGATCGTCAAGGAGCGGGGGGTGCTCGCCGCCCGGGAGGAGCCGGGCGCGGCGAACAGCGAGAGCCGGATCGAGCTGCTGGAGCACCGGGGCGGGCTGGGCCGCTACCGGCTGCTGCCCGCCACCGGACGGACCCATCAGCTGCGGGTCCACATGAACAGCCTGGGTCTCCCGCTCGTACACGATCCGCTCTACCCGGTGGTGGTGCCGGAGGGCACCCCGGAGGACTGGGCACGCCCGCTCCAACTGCTCGCCAGGACGCTGGAGTTCACCGACCCGGTCACGGGAGAACCGCGCCGCTTCGAGAGCGGGCTGCGGCTCTCCGCGTGGCCGGAGCAGTGAACGGCGGGGTGCGCGGCGCGGCGCACGGCGCGGTCAGTGGCCGCGGGCGATCCACTCGTCCAGGTGCGGGGACTCCGCGCCGATGGTGGTGGAGTCGCCGTGCCCGGTACGGACGGCGGTCTCGGCGGGCAGGGCGAACAGCCGGTCCCTGATCGAGTCCACGATCGTGGGGAAGTGGGAGAACGAACGGCCCGTGGCACCGGGCCCGCCCTGGAAGAGCGTGTCGCCGGTGAAGACGGTGGCGAGCCCGGGGGCGTACAGGCAGACCGCGCCCGGGGCGTGGCCCGGGGTGTGCAGGACCTTCAGGACCGTACCGGCGATCTCCAGCTCCTGGCCGTCGGCCAGTTCGCCGTCGGGCGCGCGGTCCGGGTGGGTCTGTTTCCACAGGGGCAGATCGTCCGGGTGCAGCAGGACCGGTGCGCCGGTGGCGGCGGCGAGGGCCGGGGCCGCGTCGATGTGGTCGTTGTGCGCGTGCGTGCAGATGACCGCGCGCAGCGTACGGCCACCGAGCGCGGCCAGGATGGCGTCGGCGTCGTGGGCGGCGTCGATGACGACCGCCTCGGTGTCGTCGCCGACGATCCAGACGTTGTTGTCGACGTCCCACTCGCCGCCGTCGAGGGCGAAGGTGCCGGAGGTGACGAGGTGGTCGATGCGGGCGGTCATCAGAAGACCACCACCGAGCGCAGGACGTCCCCGTCGTGCATACGGGCGAAGGCCTGCTCGATGTCGCCGAGCCCGATGGTCTCGGTGACGAACGCGCCGAGGTCGATGCGGCCCTGCTGGTGCAGGTCGATCAGCATGGGGAAGTCGCGCGAGGGAAGGCAGTCGCCGTACCAGGAGGACTTGAGGGAGCCGCCGCGTCCGAAGACGTCGATGAGCGGCAGTTCGAGCTGCATCTCCGGGGTCGGAACGCCGACCAGGACGACCGTGCCGGCCAGGTCGCGGGCGTAGAAGGCCTGCTTGTACGTCTCCGGGCGGCCGACCGCCTCGATGACGACGTCGGCGCCGTTGCCGCCGGTCAGCGCGCGGATCGCCTCGACGGGGTCGGTGGCACGGGAGTTGACGGCGTGCGTGGCACCCATCTTCTTCGCCGTCTCCAGCTTCCGGTCGTCGATGTCCACGGCGATGATCTTCGCCGCGCCCGCCAGCCGGGCACCGGCGATGGCCGCGTCCCCGACGCCGCCGCAGCCGATGACGGCGACCGAGTCGCCGCGGCCGACCTCGCCGGTGTTGATGGCGGCGCCGATGCCCGCCATGACGCCGCAGCCGAGCAGTCCGGCGACGGCCGGGGACACCTCGGGGTCGACCTTGGTGCACTGGCCCGCGGCGACCAGGGTCTTCTCGGCGAACGCGCCGATACCGAGGGCGGGCGACAGCTCGGTGCCGTCCAGCAGGGTCATCCTCTGCTTGGCGTTGTGGGTGTCGAAGCAGTACCAGGGCCGGCCGCGCAGACAGGCACGGCACTGTCCGCACACCGCACGCCAGTTCAGGACGACGAAGTCGCCCGGCTCGACGTCCGTGACGCCCTCGCCGACGGACTCCACGACGCCCGCGGCCTCGTGGCCCAGCAGGAACGGGAAGTCGTCGTTGATGCCGCCCTGCTTGTAGTGCAGGTCGGTGTGGCAGACCCCGCACGCCTGGATCTTCACCACGGCCTCACCGGGACCGGGGTCCGGGATCACGATCGTCTCGACCCGCACCGGCTCGTTCCTGCCCGGTGCGATGACCCCTTGCACCTGCTGCGCCATACCGTGGACTCCCTGTTTCCGAATGAGGCTCTTGTGAAGATTGATCACGGACAACCGTACGCCTCATGATGTGCCGCGGCGGCCCCGCGGAGCGTCACGCCCACGGGACCGCCCGGTCGCGCCCCCGGGGTCAGCCCTCCGCGTCGTGGACCTTCCGGCCGCCCACATAGGTGCGCAGCACACGGGTCGCGCCGATCTCGTCGGCCGGGCCGGCGTAGGGGTCGCGGTCCAGGACGACCAGGTCGGCGAGGGCCCCGGCGCGCAGCGAGCCGGTGTCGTCGAGGTGGTTCACATGGGCGGATCCCGCCGTGTACGCGGCGATGGCGGAGGTGAGCGTGATGCGCTGCCCGGGGAGGAAGGCGGGGCCTTCGCCGTCGGGGGTGATCCGGTTGACCGCGGTGTGGATGCCGTGGAGCGGATCGGCGCTGCTGACCGGCCAGTCGCTGCCCGCCGCGACGGTGGCGCCGGCGTTCAGGAGCGCGCCGAACGGATACTGCAGGGCGGCCCTCTCGGGGCCGAGGAAGGGGATGGTCAGCTCGTCCATCTGCGGTTCGTGCGCGGCCCAGAGCGGCTGGATGTTGGCCGTGGCGCCGAGTTCCCGGAAGCGGGGGATGTCGTCCGGGTGGACGACCTGGAGGTGGGCGAGGTGGGGGCGGGTGTCGCTGCGTCCGTTGGCGGCGCGGGCGGCCTCCACCGCGTCCAGGGCCTCGCGTACGGCGCGGTCGCCGAGGGCGTGGAAGTGGGCCTGGAAGCCGAGGGCGTCGAGTTCGGTGACGTAGCCGCGCAGTGCCACGGGGTCGATGAAGCTGGTGCCGCTGTTCGCGGTGGCGCAGCCGCAGGCGTCGAGGTACGGGGTGAGGAGTGCGGCCGTGCCGGTCTCGGCGACCCCGTCCTGCATGATCTTCACGGAGCCGGCCCGGAACCGGCCCGCGCTCAGCTCCGCCCGCCTGGCGGCCAGTTCGGGGATCTGCTCGGCGCCCCGCTCGCGGTCCCACCACAGGGCGCCGACGACCCGGGCGGTGAGCGATCCGTCCCGAGCGGCGGTGAGATAGGCGTCGGCGGCGTCGTCCATCGACCCGTACGAGCCGACGATGGCGTCCTGCCAGGCGGTGATGCCGTAGCCGTGCAGGATCCGCTGGGCCCGCAGCAGTGCGGCGAGCCGGTCGGCGGGGGTGGAGCGCGGGGTGAGACGGGCGACCAGGTCCATGGCGCCCTCCTGGAGCAGCCCGGTGGGCTCGCCCCGCCCGTCGCGCTCGATGCGTCCGTCGGCCGGATCGGGGCTGTCCCGGGTGACGCCGGCGAGTTCCAGGGCGCGGGTGTTGACCCAGGCGCCGTGGTGGTCGCGGTTGACCAGGAAGACGGGGCGGTCCGGTACGACCGCGTCGAGCAGGTCCCTGGTCGGGGCCCCTCCTTCGAAGGCGTCCATGGACCAGCCGCCGCCGGTGATCCATTCCCGCTCGGGCAGCCGGTCGGCGTAGGCGCGAACGGCGGCGACGGTGTCCGCCGCCGTTCGGGTGTCCGTGAGATCGCACTGCGCGAGTTCCAGTCCGGCGGCGACCGGGTGGACATGGGCGTCCTGGAAGCCGGGCACGAGCAGGCGTCCGGCGAGGTCGACGACCTCGGTCCGGGGGCCGATGAGCTCGCGGACCTCGTCGTGGCCGACGGCGGTGATCCGGTCGCCGGTGACGGCGAGGGTGGTGGCGCGGGTGCCGGCCGGGTCCATCGTGAGGACGGGGCCGCCGGTGAGGACGAGGTCGGCGGGTGCGTGGCGCATGGGCGGTTCCGTTTCGTTCCGTTGGTGTGCGGGGCGGGGTGCGGTGCGCCGTCAGGCCGCTTCCGCGACGGCCGGGGCGGCGGAGCGGCCGGTGACGAAGTACGGGGACTTCCGTACCCACTTGGCCCAGGCCGCCGCGATCACGCCGGTCAGCAGCATGACCGCCGGGCACAGCAGCATGAACCAGCCGTTGTCCGGGCTGACCTCGAAGTGATCGGCCGATGTGTAGAAGGTCCAGCTCAGATAACCGCCGAGGCCGAGCAGCACGACGGCGCTGAGGACGGGGAGAACGACGGCCCGCAGCGCCTCCGGCAGGCTCTCGCGCAGGGTGCCGCGGAAGCGGGCGGCGGCCGCCAGGGCGGTCAGCGCGTAGTAGAGGGAGACGACGACGCCGATCGCGTTGACCGAGGCCAGGATGCTGTCGCCGACCTTGGGGATGACCAGGGAGAGGACGGCCACGGCGATGGCGACGCAGCCGATGGCGACGGTCCCGGCCGCCGGGGTTCCGTAGCGGGGGCTGACCTTGCTCCACAGCGGGCCGAGCGTACGGTCGCGGCCCATGGCGAACATGCCGCGGACGGTGGGGATCACCCCCGACTGGAGCGATGCCACGGCGGAGAAGGTGAGGGCGATGAGCGGGAGCGCGGCGAGCGGCTGCCCGGCCAGGCGGTCGCCGAAGTAGGTGAGGCCCTGGGCTCCGTTGGCGGTCAGTTCGTCGAGGGACAGCACACGCTGGAAGGCGAAGGAGCCGAGCAGGAAGAGGCCGAGCATGGTGAACAGGGTGATGAGCCCGGCCCGTGAGGCGTCCTCGGGGTCACGGACCTCCTCGGTGACGCTGAAGGAGGACTCGAAGCCCCAGTAGCAGAACACCGAGAGCAGGAGCCCCTGGGCGAGCTGCTGCCCCGACGGGATGGTGAACGGGTTGATCCAGTCCAGGCTGAACGGGTGGGGGCCGACGACGAGTCCGTATCCGCAGAAGCCGAGCAGGACGGCGTACTCGAAGACGAGCAGGTACTTCTGGAAGGTGGCGGCGGCCCGGAGGCCGGTGATCGCGGTGAAGGTGACGGCCGCCAGCACGAGTATCCCGAGGGCGGTCGCCTGGGCGGTGGAGTCGGGATCGAGGCGCAGGCCGGCGAGCTCGCGCAGCCCCGCCTCGCCCGCGAGCTGGATGAGGGCGGAGCCGGTGACGGTCGTGGTGTACGAGAGGAAGACGACCGTGGCGGCGATGGCGATCCAGCCGACGAGGAAGCCCAGCCAGGGGCTGAGGGAGCGGCCGACCCAGACGTAGCCGCTGCCCATGTTCGGCTCGACCCGGTTGAGCCGTGAGTAGGCGCTCGCGATGCCCAGGATCGGCAGGAAGGCGAGCAGCATGATGATCGGCAGATGCAGCCCGACGGCGCCCGCGGTGACACCGAGGCCGATGCCGATGCTGGTGGTCGCCGCCGTGGAGGAGGCGGCGATGGCCACGCCGTCGATGACGCCGAGGCTCTTCCTCAGGGCCGGTGGGGGCCCGGGGGCCGGTGGGTCGCTGCTGTACGGGGTCGATGAGGCCGTCACCGTCGCTCCTTCGCCGAGGGGCACCGTCGGCCCCGATGGCGGCACATCGAACTCCTCAACGGGTTCACACGTCAACGCCGTTGTCATAAGGTGCGCCCCATGGGTGCGAGCGAGAGGGTGGTGCCGGAGAGCGCGCGTCGGCGCAGACGTCCCACCAAGGGCGGCACGGTGCTGTCCGAGCAGCTGATCGTGGAGACGACGCTGAGACTGATCGGCGAGCACGGGGCGGCGGCGCTGACGGTGCGCCGGCTCGGTGCGGCACTGGGGTGCGATCCGAGCGCCGTCTACCGGTACTTCAGGGACACGGACGAGCTGTTGCTGGCGGTGGCCGACGAGTTGATCGGCCGTACGCTGAACAACTGGCGCCCCACCGGTGACTGGCGGGCCGATCTGCGGACGCTGGGACTGAGGATGTACGCGGACTACATGGCACATCCGCGGGCCGCCGTGCTGGCCTGCGCCCGGGTGACGGGGCGGAGGCACGAGATCCGGTCGGTCGACGCGATCCTCGGGGTGCTGCGCGGCGCGGGGTTCCCGGACGCGGAGGCCGTCCGCATCTACCACGTGTTCGTCGACCAGACGCTGTCGTTCGCCGCGCTCGAGGCGTCGACCCTGGCGCTTCCGGAACGGGCCCGGGACCTGGAGGAACGGACCTGGCGTGAGACGTACGCGCGGCTGCCGGCCGCGACGCATCCGCATATCGCGGCGACGTCCGGGGTGCTGGTCGCGGAGATGGAGCGCAGCGGGTATCCCGCGGCGCTGGAGATGGTGCTCGCGGCGGCCGCGGGGCGGCTGGCGCATGTGCGGGGCGGGACGGTGTAGGGCCCGGCCGGCACGCCCCGCCGGGCCCCTCGGTCAGGGCGCGAGGACGTCCAGTTCGTGGAGGGCGCCCACCGCGATCTCCTTGGTGAGGCGCTCGGCGCCGTCCGCGTCCCGTTCGCGTACGGCCTCGGCGAGCCGCACATGGAGCGTGACCGCGGCCGGGTCGGGGTCCTCGAACATCACCTGGTGGTGCGTGCGGCCTGCCAGGACCTCGGCGACCACGTCACCGAGGCGGGCGAACATCTCGTTGCCGGAGGCATTGAGGACGATCCGGTGGAAGGCGATGTCGTGTTCCAGATATCCCTCCAGCTGCTGGCCGCGCGAGGTGGCGACCATGCCGAGGGCGCGTTCGGTGAGCTCCGCGCACTGCTGGGGGGTGGCGTTGCGGGCGGCGAGGCGGGCGGCGACGGGTTCGATCGCCGAGCGCAGGACGGTCAGCGAGCGCAGCTGCCGCGGCCGGTCGCGGCCGGCCAGCCGCCAGCGGATGACCTGGGGGTCGTAGACGTTCCAGGCCTCGGCCGGCCGCACGGTCACCCCGACCCGGCGCCGGGACTCGACCAGGTGCATGGACTCCAGGACGCGGACCACTTCGCGCACGACCGTACGGGAGACGTCGAAGCGCTGGGCCAGCTCGTCGGTACGCAGCACCATGCCCGGCGGGCACTGGCCGGAGGCGATCTCCAGACCCAGGGAGTCCAGCACATGTGTATGCAGCCCCTGGCCCTGTGTGGTCATGGGGCAAGCCTACGGGGCACCTCCCGGGAACAAAAAGTACGACGTTTGCGTCACACCCACTTGAATAAGTCGTACCTAATGAGTTTCAGTAGCGCGACGGACCGATGTCGAAGAAGACAGCGAGGCACCCATGAGCACCCCCCACGTCGTCGTGGTGATGGGCGTGGCAGGAACCGGCAAGACCACGATCGGTCCCCTGCTCGCCGCCGCCCTCGGCGTTCCGTACGCCGAGGGCGACGACTTCCACCCCGCGGCGAACATCGCCAAGATGTCGGCCGGCACCCCGCTGGACGACGCGGACCGCCGGCCCTGGCTGGACGCGATCGGCCGGTGGGCGCACGGCCGGGCCGGACTCGGCGGTGTCGTCAGCAGTTCGGCGCTCAAGCGGGTCTACCGCGACCGGCTGCGGGCCGAGGCCCCCGGTGCCGTCTTCCTTCATCTGACCGGCGACCGGGCCCTGATCGAGGGGCGGATGGCGGACCGCAGGGGTCACTTCATGCCGACCGCGCTGCTCGATTCGCAGTTCGCCACCCTGGAGCCGCTCGGGGAGGACGAGGCCGGCGTCGGGGTCGATGTGTCCGGCACACCCGAGGAAATCACCCAGCGAGCCGTCGCCGCGTTGCGCCGGCTCGACAGTTAAGGATCATCACCGTGACCAGTCTCAGCGTCGAGACGCTGGCAGCGGACGCCGTCGAACCGATCACTTCGGCCGGCAACGCGCAGTTGGGCATCGCCGTCCTGGCGGGCATCGCCGTCATCGTTCTGCTCATCACCAAGTTCAAGATGCACGCGTTCCTCGCGCTGACCATCGGTTCGCTGGCGCTCGGCTCGTTCGCGGGCGCCGCGCCGGCCAGGACCATCGCCAGCTTCACCGCAGGGCTCGGTTCGACGGTCGCGGGTGTGGGTGTCCTCATCGCGCTCGGCGCCATTCTGGGCAAACTGCTCGCCGACTCCGGCGGCGCGGACCAGATCGTCGACACCATCCTCGCCAGGGCGAGCCGACGGGCCATGCCGTGGGCGATGGTCCTGATCGCCTCGATCATCGGTCTGCCGCTGTTCTTCGAGGTCGGGATCGTGCTGATGATCCCGGTGGTGCTGCTGGTCGCCAAGCGCGGCAACTACTCGCTGATGCGGATCGGCATCCCGGCGCTGGCCGGGCTCTCCGTGATGCACGGACTGATCCCGCCGCACCCCGGCCCGCTGGTGGCGATCGACGCGCTGGGTGCCAACCTCGGTGTGACGCTGGCCCTCGGCGTACTGGTCGCCATCCCCACCGTGATCATCGCGGGCCCCGTCTTCTCCCGTTACGCGGCACGCTGGGTGGACATCAAGGCGCCGGAGAAGATGATCCCGCAGCGCCCCTCGGAGGAACTGGACCGCCGCCCCAGCTTCGGCGCCACCCTGGCGACGATTCTGCTGCCCGTGGTCCTGATGCTGGTCAAGGCCCTGGTCGACATCGTCGTGGACGATCCGGAGAACAGTGTCCAGCGGGTCACCGATGTGATCGGCTCGCCGCTGATCGCCCTGCTCGCGGCCGTTGTCGTCGGGATGTTCACGCTCGGCCGGGCGGCCGGATTCACCAAGGGCCGGCTCTCCACCACGGTCGAGAAGTCGCTCGCCCCGATCGCCGGTGTGCTGCTGATCGTGGGCGCGGGCGGCGGCTTCAAGCAGACGCTGATCGACGCCGGTGTCGGCCGGATGATCCTGGACTTCTCCGAGAACTGGTCGATCCCAGCGCTGCTGCTCGGCTGGCTGATCGCCGTCGCGATCCGGCTCGCGACGGGTTCGGCGACCGTGGCCACCATCTCGGCGGCCGGTCTGGTCGCCCCGCTGGCCGCCGATATGTCGACCTCGCACGCGGCGCTGCTGGTCCTCGCCGTCGGCGCGGGCTCGCTCTTCTTCAGCCATGTCAACGACGCCGGGTTCTGGCTGGTGAAGGAGTACTTCGGGATGGACGTCGGCCAGACCGTCAAGACCTGGTCGGTGATGGAGACGATCATCTCCGTCGTCTCGATGGCCTTCATCCTGCTGCTCTCGCTGGTGCTCTAGGGGCCTCTCCGTCCGGCCCGTCCGGACGGAGAGGCCCCGGCACCGGCTGCCCGCACGGCCCTCCCCCCACGCTCGTACGGGGACCGTGCACGATGGCGCCCGCCGGTCCGGTACGCATGTACGGCATGCGTACCGGCCGACGGGCGCCATCGCCCTGTGCGGGGCCCGCGGAATTCCCGGAGCGCCCGCGCGGATCAGTACGTCCGGCGCGGGGCGGCGGTGTTCTCGGCGGCCTTCTCCAGCTGGAACGCCTCGTTGCCGAGGCCGATCCTCGCGTGCACCTCCGGCTTGGTGGAGCGCAGCACCGCTCCGTACACCAGTCCGCCGGCGAGCGCGGCGAGGATCACGCCGGGCAGCACCCAGTTGAGCACCGAGCCGGGGCCCGAGCCGACGAGGACGCCGAAGTCCCTGATGGTGAAGACGGCGATGGCCAGCAGGGCGATTCCGGCCAGCCCGGACGCGACGAGCCGGGGGGCCTGGGCCCGGCCCGCGCCGCGGCGTACGAAGAAGGCGATGACGGCGAACGAGGCGGCGGCCATCAGCAGGATGATGCCGAGCGCCCCGACGTTGCCCATCCAGGTGAACAGATGCAGGACGGGCGCGGTGGGGTCGCCCACCGGATTGTCGTCGGTCAGTGCGAAGGCCAGCACGATCACGGCGGAGAGGACGGACTGGAGCAGCGACCCGGTGACGGGGGCGCCGCTCGCCTTGTTGGTGCGGCCGAATCCGGCGGGCAGCAGACCCTCGCGCCCCATCGCGAACGCGTAGCGGGCCACGACGTTGTGGAAGCTCAGGAGCGCGGCGAACATACCGGTGACGAACAGGACGTGCAGGACGTCGGTGAAGGTGGTGCCGAGCCGCTCCTCGGTGAGCCCGAAGAGCATTCCGGGGCCCTCCTTGAGGGAGGTGTCCGCGATGAAGCCGGGTCCGGTGGCGACGGTCAGGGCCCAGGAGCTGATGGCGAGGAACAGCGCCGCGTAGCCGACGGCCAGGAACATCACCCGGGAGACGACGATCTGCGGGCGGCTGGTCTCCTCCGCGTACACCGGGGCCTGTTCGAAGCCCACGAACGCGGCGATGCAGAAGCACAGGGCGGTGCCGAGCCCCGCGCCGGTGAGGGTCTCCGGGTCGAAGGCGTGCAGGGACAGGCCCTCGGGGCCGGGCTTGCTGACGGCCGCGATGTCGAAGATCACGACAAGGGCGCACTCGACGACCAGCAGCACGCCCAGCACCCTGGCGTTGAGGTCGATCTTCAGCCAGCCGAGGAAGCCGACGACCGCGACGGCGACGAGGGCCGGTACCCACCAGTCCAGGTCGATGTCGAGGTAGACGGCGAACAGTCCGGAGACCTCGAAGCCGAGAATGCCGTAGATGCCGACCTGCATCGCGCTGTACGCGACCAGCGCGACGAGCGAGGCGCCCGCCCCGGCCGTCGGGCCGAGCCCGCGGGCGATGTACGCGTAGAAGGCGCCGGCGTTGTGGACGTGCCGGCTCATCTCCGCGTACCCGACGCTGAACAGCATCAGGACGATGCCGAGGATGACGTACAGCAGGGGCTGGCCGACGATGCCCATCACACCGAAGACCGTGGGCATGACCCCGGCGACGACCATCAGCGGCGCGCTGGCGGCGAGCACCGAGAGCAGCAGGCCCGGGGTGCCGAGCCGGTTCGCCCGCAGGGCGCGTTCCTCGCCCTTGTACGTGTTGATCCCGCCGGTATCGCCGGTCGCCTTCGTGGTGCCGGTATCGCTCGGAAATGAACTGCCCGTCGACATCGCGGGGTTGTTCCCTTCTTCGGTGGCGTCTGTGCTGTGCGTGTCCGTGCTGTGCGTCTGTGTGCGGTGCTCTGTGTTCGGTGCGTCTGTGTGCCGTGTCCCTCAGGGGGTACCGAGCGCGAAGCGCCGCGCGGCGAGGAAGGCGGGGTACGGGTCGCCGCCGGAGTAGGACCAGGGGGCGGGGGTGGCGTGCGGGCCGATGCGGTGGAAGAGCGCGGCCGCCTCGGCGGGCCGGCCCTCGCAGAACTTGGCGTGGGCCAGGAAGTTGAGGTCGGTGCGGTGGCGGGGGTGGTCCTCGCGCTCCCACTCCAGCCACCAGTCGAAGGCGGTCTTCATGACCTGGCGGGCCCGCCGCCCCGACCAGTGCCCGGAGGCCACGGGGTCCTCGGACTCCGTGCCGGCGGCGACCAGGACGCGGTACCGCTCGGCGTGGGCGATGACCGGGAGCACCGCGAGCGGGGAGTCCGCGGGGGCCTGTTCGGCGGCCCAGGCGGCGAAGTCGTAGACCTCGTGGAGCGGGTCCTGTCCGGCGTCCGGGCGGCTCTCGGCGAGGTGGGCGGCCATCAGGTGGTGCGCGTGGTGGTGTTCGGGGTGCCGGGAACGTACCTCTTCGAAGAGCTTGCCGGTGTCCGCTCCGTCGCCGCCGAGAGTGCGGTCCAGCAGGAGGAGCCCGAGCCAGGGGGTCGGGTCGGCCGGGTCGAGCCCGGCGGCGGCCAGACAGGCTTCGCGGGCCCGGGACGCCTCGTCGGCGGCGGCCCGCCGGTGCCGGACGCGGGCGACGGAGGCGCAGCCGAGCAGGGTGGTGGCATCGGCGCTGTCGGGTTCGGCGATCAGCCAGTCACGGGCCCAGTCGACGGCGGAGGGCAGGCCGGCGAGGGCGAGCACCCGGTGGCCGCGGCGGTCCCAGTCGCTGCCGGTACCGACGAGCAGGGCGCGGGCCCTGGTCCACCTGCCCTGGGCGAACTGGTTGCGGGCGTCGATGAGGTCGCTGTCGTCCAGGGCCGGGTCGAAGGAGTGGTCCGAGCGACCGCCCCGTCTGCGGGAGCGGCCCAGGGGCGGCGGAGGCGGAGACATCCGCAGGCTTCTTTCGACGCGGTGTACGAGCAAAATGATCGCGCACAGCCAAGCCGCCCGGAAGCCTCCCAGTCAAGGGCATCCCCTTGGCCAACTCCATCCGAATTCCACACAGTTGGCTGGAATGACACGCTGCTCGCCAGGTGTTCGCCCGCCGTGCCCCCGGTGGCCCGCGCGCTCCGGCGCCCGGATCCGAGAGCCGGGGGACGCGTGCCAGACTGACGCGATGGAGAACCGCGAACCCCTCAAACCCTTCCTCCTCGCCTTCCCCGGCCCGCTGCGCGACCGGCTGGTGGCGGCCGTGCTCCGGGGCGAGAAGGTGTCCACGTCCGGGCTGCTGGCCGAGTACGAGGCGGAGAAGGAGGAACTGCCGCCGGCCGGCGAACGGTCCGCCCTGATCGACTCGCAGGGCCGGGAGGTCGCCGTGGTCGAGGTGACCGACGTACGGGTGCTGCGGCTCGGCGACATCGGCCTTCAGCACGCGGTCGACGAGGGCGAGGGCTACGGGTCGGTGGCCGAGTGGCGGGCGGGGCACGAGCGGTTCTGGCACGGTGAGGAGATGCGGGAGGCGCTGGGCGACCCGGAGTTCACCGTCGACGACGACACGATGATCGTGGTTGAGCGGTTCCGGGTGGTGGAGCGGCTGCCGGGGTGAGACGGGCGGCGCGCGGATTGCGCGGGGCGCGGACCGTGCGGGGCGGGGCGGACGGAGCGGGGCGGGAGGCAGCCTGCGAGCGGCGCGGCTCCGGGACGGACATGGCCGGTGCGGTTTCCGGGCGGGACATGGCCGGTGCGGGAGCCGGGGCGGACATGACCGGTGCGGATTCCGGGCGGGACACGGCCGGGACGCGGCCGGTGCGGGACACGGCCTGCGCGGTTCCCGCCGTCCACCGGCCCCGCCGCCGGCCGCCGCTGCCCGCCGATCCCGCTAGCCGACCGCCCGCGCCGCCGCCCGGCCCGCCGCGCGGCCCGAGAAGATGCAGCCGCCGAGGAACGTGCCCTCCAGCGACCGGTAGCCATGGACCCCGCCGCCGCCGAACCCGGCCGCCTCGCCCGCCGCGTACATCCCGGGCAGCGGCTCGCCGCCGGCGGCGAGCACCCGCGAGGACAGGTCCGTCTCCAGGCCGCCCAGGGACTTACGGGTGAGGATGTTGAGGCGCACCGCGATCAGCGGACCCGCCGCCGGGTCGAGGATGCGGTGCGGCTTCGCCGTACGGATCAGCCGGTCGCCCAGGTAGGCACGGGCCCCGCGGATGGCCGTGACCTGGAGGTCCTTGGTGAAGGGGTTGGCGATCTCGCGGTCGCGGGCGGTGATCTCGCGGCGCAGGCCGTCCTCGTCGATCAGGGTGTCGCCGGTGAGCGCGTTCATGCCGCGGACGAGGGCGCCGAGGTCGTTCTCGACCACGAAGTCCACACCGTTGTCCATGAACGCCTTGACCGGCGCGGGCACATCGGCACGAGCCCGCCCGATCACGTCGCGCACCGACCTGCCCGTCAGGTCCGGGTTCTGCTCGGATCCGGAGAGCGCGAACTCCTTTCCGATGATCCGCTGGTCCAGGACGAACCAGGTGTATCCGTAGCCCGACCGCATGATGTGTTCGAGGGTGCCGAGCGTGTCGAATCCGGGGAAGAGCGGGACCGGCAGCCGCTTGCCGCGGGCGTCCAGCCAGAGGGACGAGGGGCCGGGCAGGATCCGGATGCCGTGCCTGGCCCAGATCGGGTTCCAGTTCTCGATGCCCTCGGTGTAGTGCCACATCCGGTCGCGGTTGATGTGGTGCGCGCCCGCCTCCTCGGCGATGCCCAGCATCAGCCCGTCGACATGGGCGGGGACTCCCGAGAGCATCTTCGCGGGCGGGGTGCCGAGCCGCTCGGGCCACTGGGCCCGTACGAGGTCGTGGTTGCCGCCGATACCGCCCGAGGTGACGATCACCGCCTGGGCCTTCAGCTCGAAGGCGCCGCCGACCTCGCGGGTGCTCGCGGTGCCGCGCGCGGCACCGCTCGGCTCCAGTATCTCGCCCGTGACCGTGTCGAGGGCGCCCGCCGAGCGGCCGAGTCCGGTGACCCGGTGGCGGAACCTCAGCTGCACCAGGCCCCTGGCGACGCCCTCGCGCACCCGGCGCTCGAAGGGGGCGACGATGCCGGGGCCGGTGCCCCAGGTGATGTGGAAGCGGGGGACGGAGTTGCCGTGGCCGTTGGCGTCGTAGCCGCCGCGTTCGGCCCAGCCGACGACCGGGAAGATCCGCAGCCCCTGCGCGTGGAGCCAGGACCGCTTCTCACCGGCGGCGAAGTCGACGTACGCCTCGGCCCACTTCCGGGGCCAGTGGTCCTCCTTCCGGTCGAAGCCCGCCGTGCCGAACCAGTCCTGGAGGGCCAGCTCCCGGCTGTCCTTGATCCGCAGCCGGCGCTGCTCGGGCGAGTCGACGAAGAACAGGCCGCCGAAGGACCAGTGCGCCTGGCCGCCGATGGACTGCTCGGGCTCCTGGTCGAGCAGGATCACCGAGCGGCCCGCGTCGACCAGTTCGGCGGTGGCCACCAGCCCCGCGAGGCCGGCCCCGATCACGATGACATCAGCGTCGTACGCCATGGGGTTCCATCCTTGTCGGGGGGGGCGGTGCCGGGCGGAGCGGTGGGCGAAGTTACTCGTGCGTTAGATCTTCGGCACCGTCCGCCGCGCCGTCAACCGCCCGGTCGGCGGCATTCTCACCGCTCCCGTACGGCGCAGGGCTTATCGTCGAACCACATCACTTCCCCTCCCGGTCCGACCTGAGGAAGAGATCGTGTCGGTGCTGGTCCTGGTTCTCTCCGTGGGTGCCGCCTGCTGTCTGGGCTTCGGCTTCGTCCTGCAGCAGGACGCCGCCCGGCGCGCCCCGATGAGCGACTTCCTCTCCCCCAGGCTGCTGCTCGACCTGATGCGGGTGCGGAGCTGGCTGGCCGGGATCGCACTGATGGTCTGCGGCATGGTGCTGGGCGCGCTGGCCCTCGGCCGGGGCGAGGTCTCGGTCGTGGAGCCGCTGCTGGCGACCAATCTGCTCTTCGCCATGGCCCTGTCGCGCCGCCGCACCAGGCAGCCGCTGGGCCGGCAGGGCTGGGCCGGGCTCTGGCTGCTGGCCGGGGGCGTCGCGGCGTTCCTGCTGGCCGGCGAGCCGCACGGTGGGGATCCGGTGACCGATCCGCTGCGGCACTGGGTGGTGATCGGCGTAGTGGTGGGGCTCGCCCTGCTGCTGACGGCCGCCGCCAGGCACTCGCGGATCGGGGCGGCCCCGGCTCTTCTCGCGGTGGCGGCCGGGCTGCTGTACGGACTCCAGGACGCGCTGACCCGGGCGAGCGGTGAGCGGCTGACCGAGGGCGGCTGGGACGCGCTGGTGACGGCCTGGCAGCCGTACGGCGTGCTCGTCCTGGGGGTGACGGGGCTGATCCTGGTCCAGAGCGCCTTCGAGACGGGGCCGCTGCGGATGTCGCTGCCCGCGCTGACCGCCGCCCAGCCGCTGGCCGGGATCGCCTGCGGGATCGGCTTCCTGGGGGACCGGGTGCGCACGGACACGGGGGCGCTGGCCTGGGAGGCGGCGGGTCTGGCGGCGATCGTCACCGGGATCGTGCTGCTCGGGCTGCATCCCGCGATGCCGGCGGGGCCGGTGGGCGGGCGGCGGACGAAGGATCTCCAGCCGCGCTGACACGGGCCGGGTCCGGGTGGCCCGCGGCGGCCGTACTCTCCGCACTGGTTATTAATAATGGCCAGCATTACAGTGGCCCCATGGCGAGAACGTCAGGGCCCGACACCAGGGACAAGCTCATCCGCGCCGCCGAGGAGGTCTTCGCCTCGCACGGTGTCGTGGGTGGCCAGATACGCGACATCGTGCGGCTCGCCGGGCAGAGCAATCCGTCCGCCGTGCAGTATCACTTCGGCTCCCGGGCCGGACTGCTCGACGCGGTGATGTCCGGGAGGCAGTCCCGCACCGAGCGGGTGATGGCCCCGCTCCTGGACGGGCTGGGCGCGGACGCGGACGTACGGGATCTGGTCGGCGCGCTGGTGACGGCCGAGGCCGGTCTCCTGGCCGACGACCGCGGCCGGCGCTGTCTGCGCATCTCCGCGCAGCTCAGCCATGAGACCGGGCTGCGCACCGGCGAGCTGCACCCCGCGGTCGACGCCACCGCGTACGGACGGCTGATCGCCCGCGTCTCGGACCGCCTGGGCGCGCTGCCCACACCGGTGCGCCTGGAGCGGCTCGATCTGGCGCTCACCCTGATCGGCGCGGCGATGGCCGACCGCGCCCGCCAGTACCTCGACGGCACCGAACCACTGACCGGCGAGGAGCTCTTCCTCGCCGATCTCGTCGAGACCACCACCGCGTTCCTGCACGCCCCCGTGCCGGGCCGCACCGGAACCACCCGCATATGAAGGACAGCACCATGAGCGACAAGACCAGTCTCACCGGCAGGACCGTCATCATCACCGGCGGCGCCCGCGGCCTCGGCGCCGAGGCCGCCCGTCTCGCCGTCGCCGGCGGCGGCAACGTCGTGATCACCGACATCCTCGACGAGGAGGGCGCCGCGACCGCCGCCGCGCTCGGGGACCGGGCCCGGTTCCTGCGCCACGACGTGACCTCCGAGGAGGACTGGGAGCGCGTCGCGCGGTTCACCCTCGACGAGTTCGGCCGGATCGACGGTCTGGTGAACAACGCCGGTGTCTCCACCGGTCAGCCGCTGGAGACCGAGTCGGTCGAGCACTTCCGCAAGGTGATCGACATCAATCTGACCGCGGTGTTCATCGGCATGAAGACCGTGATCCCGGTGATGAAGGAGAACGGCGGCGGCTCGATCGTCAACATCTCCTCGGCCGCCGGTCTCATGGGCCTCGCCATGACCTCCAGCTACGGCGCCTCCAAGTGGGGCGTACGCGGCCTGACCAAGATCGGCGCGGTGGAGCTGGGCACGGCGAAGGTCCGGGTCAACTCCGTCCACCCCGGTATGACCTACACCCCGATGACCGCGGCCGTGGGCATCGCGCAGGGCGACGGCAACTACCCGAACACGCCGATGGGCCGGGTCGGCGAGGCTCCCGAGATCGCGGAGGCCGTCGTCTTCCTGCTCTCGGAGGCCGCCTCGTACATCACGGGCGCGGAGCTGGCGGTGGACGGCGGCTGGACGACCGGCCCGACCGTCAAGTACGTCATGGGGCAGTGACCGCGTAGGGGCCGTCCCGCCGGCCCCGCAGGATCAGTCGCCCCGCAGGATCAGTCGCCCCGCGGGTGATGGGGCCGTGATCCCCGCCGGCGGCATGATGTTGGATGGGGCGTATGGAGCCCTTTGACCCGACTGACGAGATCCTGGACATCGTCGACGAGAACGACGAGGTCGTCGGGCAGGCCCCGCGCGGTGAGGCGACCGCGCGGGGCCTGCGTCATCGCTGTGTGTTCATCGAGGTGCGCGACGCCTCGGGCAGGCTCTTCGTGCACCGCAGAACGCCCGTCAAGCTGGTCTTCCCCTCGTACTACGACATGTTCGTCGGCGGGGTCGTGGGCGCGGGCGAGTCCTACGACGGGGCGGCGCTGCGCGAGGCGGAGGAGGAGCTGGGGGTGTCCGGGCTCCCCCGCCCCGAGCCGCTCTTCAAGTTCCTCTACGAGAGCGCCGAACACACCTGGTGGTCGCAGGTGTACCGGGTGCGGTGCGAGGCGCCGGTGGATCCGCAGGCGGAAGAGGTCGCCTGGCACGCCTTTCTCACCGACGAGGAGCTGGCGGCCCGGCTCGGCGAGTGGCCCTGGGTGCCGGACGGGCTGGCCGCCTACCACCGGCTGCGGGAGCTCCGTTCCCGGTGAGCACGGCACCCGGACGGCAACGGAACGACAGACAGGGCTCGGGCGTGAACGATTTTGTGCAGGGCATCCGGCTGTGGTTCGCGCCGCAGCGGATCCGCGAGGAGGGCGACACCCCGGACTACCGGTTCTCGCTCGCCAATGAGCGCACCTTCCTCGCGTGGATCCGGACGGCGCTGGCCCTCATCGGGGGCGGTTTCGCCGTCGACCAGTTCCTCCCGGAACTCGTCTGGGGCATCCGGGCGGGCCTGGCGCTGGCGCTGCTGGCCGCCGGTGTGCTCTGCGCGTTGCGGGCGGTCAATCACTGGGTGCGGTGCGAACGGGCGATGCGGCGCGGTGAGGATCTGCCGGTCTCCCGCTTCCCGACGCTGCTGAGTCTCGCGGTCGCCGTGGTCGCCGTGGCGATGGTGGTGGTCGTCCTCTTCGGCTGGGAAGGCCGGTGACCGAGGCCCCCAGGGACCCGGGGCTGCAGCCGGAGCGGACCAGGCTGGCCTGGCGGCGCACCACCCTGTCCTGCACGGTGGTGGCGCTGCTGGCGGGCCGGCAGGCGCTGCACGGCGGCGTGACGCCCGGTGCGGTGGCCGCGCTGGCGCTGAGCGCGCTGGCCTGGCTGGGGTTCCTCCGGGTGGCGCACCGGCGGGTGCTGGGGATGCATGTCGCGCGGCCGCAGCCGCTGTCCTCGCGCCACGCCCTGACGGCGGCGGCGTGCACGGTGGCGCTCGCGGTGTTCGCCGCGGCCATGCTGTTCTGAGCCGTCACGTGACGTGGCCCTCCCGGCTGCCGCGGGCCACGCCCTTCCCGGGCTGTCACGGGCCGTGCGCGACCCCTCAGTTGTCCCAGGGCACGGTGACGACGATCTTCCCCCGGGTACGGCCGCGCTCGTTGAGCCGGTACGCGTCCGCGGCCCGGTCCAGCGGGAAGACCTGGTCCACATGGACCGTGACGATCCCCTGTTCGGCCAGTTCCGCCAGGTGGGCCAGGTCCGTGGCATCGGGCCGCACGAAGGCGTAGCGGCCGCCGTACGAGAAGACCTCCCCGTCCGCGATGGAGGCGAGCCGGCCGCCCTGGGCGAGGGTGTCCGCCGAGGCCCGGAGCGCTTCGCCGCCCACGGTGTCGAAGGCGGCGTCGAAGCCGTCGGGGGCCAGGGCCCGCAGCCGGCCGGTGAGCCCGTCGCCGTACTCCACCGGTTCGGCGCCGAGGCTGCGCACATGGTCGTGGTTGTGGGCGCTCGCCGTGCCGATGACCCGGCAGCCCGCGTGCCGGGCGATCTGCACCGCGAGCGAGCCGACCCCGCCCGCCGCCGCGTGGACGAGGACCGTCTCGCCGCTGCGGACCCTCAGGGTGCGGTGCAGCACCTGGTAGGCGGTGAGGCCGGCCAGCGGCAGCCCCGCGGCCTCCTCGAAGCTCAGGCCCATCGGCTTGCGGGCGAGGGTACGCACCGGTGCGGCGACGTATTCGGCGAACGTGCCCCGGGAGAGGAAGTCCTCCCGCACATAGCCGATCACCTCGTCACCCACGGTGAACTCGTCGACCGCGACCCCGGGTTGCACGACCACTCCGGAGACGTCCCAGCCCGGGATCACGGGGAAGACCGCTTCGAGGCCCGACCGGAGGTGGCCCTCGCGGGCCTTCCAGTCGACCGGGTTGACGGCCGCGGCCCGCACCTTCACCAGGACGGTGTCCGGGCCGACCTTCGGGTCGGGCCGCTCCCCGTACTCCAGGACATCGGCCCCGCCGTACCTGCTGTAGCTGATCGCCTTCATCCTCCGACCTTCGGCGCAGGCCACACTCGGCGCAACTCAGGGCCGGGGACCGGGCGGGCGCTCACCAGCGCGGGATCGCCGGGGTCACCCACTCCGGGTCGGCCTCGCGCATCGCGGCCGCGTCGTCGCGCTCGCGCATCGCGCCGTCGTCCTCCAGCCAGCGCCGGTGCAGCGCCGCCAGCCGCTCGCGGTCGAGTTCGACGCCCAGACCCGGGGCGTCGGAGACCGTCAGCCGGCCGTCGGTGAAGACGTGCCGGGTGGTGATCACGTCCTCGGTCTGCCAGGGGTAGTGGCTGTCGCAGGCGTAGTCGAGGTTGGGCACGGTGGCGGCGACCTGGGTCATCGCGGCGAGGCTGATGCCGAGGTGGGTGTTGGAGTGCATGGAGAGTCCGACGCCGAAGGTGCGGCAGATCCCGGCCAGTTCACGGGTGCGGTGCAGCCCGCCCCAGTAGTGGTGGTCGCTCAGGACGACCTGGACCGCGTCCCGGGCGAAGGCCTCGGGCACCTCGGCGAGGGTCGTGACGCACATATTGGTGGCCAGCGGCACATCGGTGGCCGCGGAGACGGCGGCCATCGCCGCCGTACCGCTCGCCGGGTCCTCCAGGTATTCGAGTACGCCCTTGAGCTGCCCTGCGACGTACAGGGAGGTCTCCACCGACCAGGCGCCGTTGGGGTCCAGGCGCAGCGGCCGCCCCGGGAACTCCCGGGCGAGGGCACGGACGGCGGCGATCTCCTGGTCGGGCTCGAAGACACCGCCCTTGAGCTTGAAGGAGGTGAAGCCGTGCTCGTCGGCGAAGCGCCTGGCCTGGGCGACGATGCCGGCCGGGTCCAGGGCCGCCCCCCAGTCGTCCCGCTCCCCGGTCCGCGGGTGCGCGGCCCAGCGGTAGAAGAGGTACGCGCTGTACTCGACGGTGTCGCGGACCTTGCCGCCGAGCAGGGCGTGCACGGGCAGGCCGAGGCTCTTGCCGAGCGCGTCCAGGCAGGCGACCTCGAACCCGGAGACGACGGAGAGCCGGAGCTTGTCGGCGGTCCGCACGCCGCGCAGTCCACCGGCGTCGACCCGGTCGTCGGCGGCGCGCGAGTCGCCGCACACCTGCTCGGCGAGCGTGAACAGGCCGTTCAGATCGCTGACCCGGCGACCGGGCAGGGCCTCGGCCAGCGGACGGGCGAGGTCCAGATAGGTGCCGTCGCCGTAGGTCTCCCCGATGCCGGTCACTCCGCCCCGTGTGACGACCTCGACGATGAGCCGGGGGGTGTACGGCTGATGGACGCCCTGGGTGTTCAGAAGGGGCGGATCCGCAATGAGAATCGGGGTGAGCCGGACTTCGTCGATCAACAAGGCTGTATCCATACGTGAACTCTATTCAGGGATACGACTGAACACCAGAGTCCGAAGGGAGTTGCCGCAGTCGATTCCGGGAGTTCACTGGACGACATACCGACTGGTCGGCATCATGGGCTGCGATCGTTCCGTCGCCCCGGAGGTGCGCACCATGAGCCAAGTCCACCCGCCAGGTCTCGACCCCGGCCCGCTGCGCCGGCATCTCGACCGCGAGCGGCCGGGGCTGATGGACGGACCGCTGGAGGCCCGGCTGATCGAGGGCGGGCGGTCGAACCTCACGTACACGGTCACCGACGGTTCCGGCCGGTGGGTCGTCCGCAGGCCCCCGCTCGGCCATGTGCTGGCCACCGCACATGACATGAAGCGCGAGTTCCGGGTCATCAGCGCGCTGTACCCGACCGCCGTACCGGTACCGCGGCCCGTGCTGCTCTGCGAGGACGAGACCGTCATCGGCTCGCCCTTCTACGTCATGGAGTACGTCGAGGGCACCCCGTTCCGCACGGCCGAGCAGCTCGCCCCGCTGGGCCCCGCGCGCACCCGGGGCGCGGTCCTCGGGCTGGTCGACACCCTGGTCGATCTGCACGCCGTGGACCCCGGGGCCGTCGGGCTCGGGGACTTCGGGCGCCCCGACGGCTTCCTGGACCGTCAGCTGCGCCGCTGGGGCAAACAGCTCGACGCCTCCCGCGACCGCGAACTCGCCGGGATCGACGAACTGCACGCCGCGCTCGGCCGCGCGCTGCCGCGCTCCCCCGCGCCCACCGTGGTGCACGGGGACTACCGCCTGGACAACGTCCTGATCGGCCCGGACGACCGGATCAGGGCCGTGCTCGACTGGGAGATGTCCACCCTCGGCGACCCGCTGACCGACCTCGGACTGCTGGTGATGTACAGCTCCGACCTCGGCCTGCCGCGGTCGCCGGTCTCCACCACCAGCGGCGCGGCCGGCCACCCCGCGCCCGCCGAGCTGATCGAGCGCTACGCGGCCCGCTCCGGCCGGGACACCTCCGCCCTCTCCTGGTACACCGCGTTCGCCTGGTTCAAGCTCGCCGTGATCCTGGAGGGCATCCACTACCGCTACACCCGGGGCCAGACCGTGGGCGCCGGTTTCGACACGATCGGCGATCTCGTCCCCGTCTTCATCGAGCACGGGCTCACCACCCTCCAGGAAGGCTGATCACCCCCATGGACTTCGCGTTCGACGCCCGTACCGAAGAACTGCGCACCAGGCTGCTCGCCTTCATGGACGAGCATGTGTACCCGGCCGAGAGGACCGCGGAGGAACAGCGCGCGCTCCTCGCCTCCCCCTGGGACACCCCGCAGGTCGTCGAGGATCTGAAGGCGGAGGCGCGCAGGCAGGGCCTGTGGAACCTCTTCCTCCCCGACGCCGCGTACGGTGCCGGGCTGACCAACCTCCAGTACGCCCCGCTGGCCGAGATCCTGGGCCGCAGCCCGCAGCTGGCGCCGACCGCGCTGAACTGCGCGGCGCCGGACACCGGGAACATGGAGGTGCTCCACCAGTTCGGCACGGACGAGCAGAGGAAGCGGTGGCTGGAGCCGCTGCTCGCCGGTGAGATCCGGTCCGCGTTCGCCATGACCGAGCCCGAGGTCGCCTCCTCCGACGCCACCAACATCGAGACCCGGATCACGCGGGACGGTGACGACTACGTCATCAACGGCCGCAAGTGGTTCATCTCCGGGGCGATGAACCCGGACTGCCGGGTCTTCATCGTGATGGGCAAGACCGATCCGGACGGCGAGGACATCCGCCGCCAGCAGTCGCAGATCCTCGTCCCGAGGGACACCCCGGGCCTCGAAGTGCGCCGCGCCATGCGGGTGTACGGCTACGAGGACCACTACCACGGCGGCCACGCGGAGATCGTCCTCGACCAGGTACGGGTGCCCGCGTCCAACCTGATCGGCGAGGAGGGCGGCGGCTTCGCCATCGCGCAGGCGCGGCTGGGTCCGGGCCGCATCCACCACTGCATGCGGCTCATCGGCATGGCCGAGCGGGCGATCGAGCTGATGTGCCGGCGGGCGGTGTCCCGTACGGCCTTCGGCAAGCCGCTCGCCCAGCAGGGCGTCGTGCAGAACTGGATCGCGGACGCCCGGGTCACGGTGGAGCAGCTGCGGCTGCTGGTGCTGAAGACGGCCTGGCTGATGGACACCGTGGGCAACCGGGGGGCGCACACCGAGATCCAGGCCATCAAGATCGCGACCCCGCGCGCGGTGGTGGACATCCTCGACCGGGCCGTACAGCTGCACGGCGCGGGCGGTGTCAGCCAGGACTTCCCGCTGGCGGAGCTGTGGGCGGCGGCCCGGACGCTGAGGCTGGCGGACGGGCCGGACGAGGTGCACCAGCGCTCGCTGGCCCGGCGGGAGATCAAGAAGTACCGGTGAGCGGTGATACCGGCGGTGCGGGGCGGACCGGAGGGGTCCGCCCCGCACCGGGACCGGGCACGGCCGCTCGCGCGGGTACCGGCGGCCGTGGCGGCCGCGGGTACGGATCACGCGTACGGATCACGCGTACGGATCACGCGTACGGATCACGCGTACAGGTCACGCGTACAGGTCACGCGTACAGGTGACGCGGCCGGGGCCGGGACTCAGAAGGTGAGCTTCCAGCTGTCGATGTAGCCGGTGTCCTGCGAGGCCACGTCCTGCACCCGGAGGTTCCAGGTGCCGTTGGCGCTCTCGCTCGACGCGTCGACCGTGTAGGTCGTGATCACGTTGTCGGCCGAGTCGCCGCTGCTGGAGTTCTTCAGCCGGTAGGCGGTGCCGTCGGGGGCGACCAGGTCGACGACCACGTCACCGCGCCAGGTGTGCTTGATGTCCACGCCGACCTGGAGCGCGGAGGGCGCGTTGCCGGTACGCCCGGTGACCGCGATCGAGGAGGACACCGCCGGACCGTTGTCCGGGACGGCGACATCGGCGGCGTTACTGAAGACGCCCTCGCCCGTGGGCGGTTCGCCCGTGCCGGCGGACAGGGTCCAGATCGCGTGGGCGATGGCGTCGCTGTTGCGGTCGAGGGCCGTGTCGTTGATGTTGCTCGTGTTGTCGCAGGAGGAGTGGTAGCAGCGGTCGAAGGACTGGCCCGCCGTTCCGCCCCACTTCTGGGCCTGGGCGGCGGTCTTGGTGTAGTCCGCTCCCGAGAACAGACCGCCGACCGGGATGCCCACGTTCTTGAACGGGGCGTGGTCGGAGCGGCCGTCGCCCTCCGTCTCTATCTCGGTCGGTATGGACAGACCGGCGTAGTAGTCCTTGAAGGTCTTCTCGATGACCGGGTCGTCGTCGTAGACGAAGTAACCGGCGTTGGGCGATCCGATCATGTCGAAGTTGAGATAGCCGGAGAGCTTGGAACGCTCGGTGGACGGCAGGTTGTTGACGTAGTACCGGGAGCCGACGAGACCCAGTTCCTCGGCGCCCCACCAGGCGAACCGGAGGTGCTTGTCCGGCGCGAGCTGGGCGCGGGAGACGGCCAGGGCCGTCTCCAGCACGGCCGCGGACCCGGAGCCGTTGTCGTTGATGCCGGCGCCCGAGCTCACCGAGTCCAGATGGGCCCCGGCCATGAGGACCTTGTTCGCGTCCCCGCCGGGCCAGTCGGCGATGAGGTTGTAGCCGGTGGCGCCGCCGGAGGTGAACTGCTGGAGGGTCGTGGTGTATCCGGCGGCGTCCAGCTTCGCCTTCACATAGTCGATGGACGCCTTGTAGCCGGGGCGGCCATGGGCGCGGTTGCCGCCGTTGGCGGTGGCGATCGACTGGAGCTGGGTGAGATGCGCCTTGACGTTGGCGAGCGGGATGTCGGGGGCGGCGGCGGCCACCGCGGCTCCGGTGGCCGTCCCGGTCGCCTGGGCGGCGGGGGCGGCGGTCACGAGGAGTGCGGCGAGCGAGAGGACGGCAGCGGCCGGAAGGGCCGGGGATCTGCGCAGGGCAAAGCGGTTCGGGCTCATCGAGGGGCTCCGGATTCCGTTCGGGGACTGACGGAACGTGCGGGGGGCACCCGGTCGCGCCGACGTCGTCGGGCCCGGCCGGGTCCTGGAGCTGTTGGTGCGAGGTGCCTGGAGCTGTTGGTGCGAGGTGCCTGGAGCTGTTGGTGCGAGGTGCCTGGAGCTGCTGGTGCGAGGTGCCTGAGCTACTGGTGCGAGATGCGTGACCGATGGTCAGCGACATGACGGCACACCGTCAAGAGCGGAAACCGGACATGTCCGTTCTATAAACGAACAATCCTTCGGAGACACCTTTGTGCCGGTTGTGCGCCCGGGCAGGCCCATGGGCACCGGCCCGGAGGCCCGTGGGCCGCGCGCCCACGCCGTACCCGCTACGGACGCAGGGCCCTCAGCAGCAGGTCCGCCAGGTGGTCGGCGACCTCCTGGCGGCTGAGCGGGCCGTCCGGCCGGTACCAGGTGGACAGATGGTGGATGGAGCCGAAGTGGTAGTCGACCACCAGGTCGGCCGGGGTCGCCGTGGAGAACACCCCGCTCCTCTGCCCCTCCTCGATGAGCGCCCGGAAGCGCTCGTGGTAACGGCGCCGCTCGCCCCGCACCTGCTTGTTCTTCTCCGGGCTCAGATGGTGCATCGAGCGGAAGAAGATCGCGGCGTCGTCCAGGTTGTCGATGGTCGTGACGACCACGTCGGCGGCCGCGTCCCGCAGCCGCTGCTCGACCGGCGCGTCAGCTTCCGCGAAGGCGTCCAGCCGTTCCTGCTGGAGCCGCAGCATCCGGGAGTACACCTCCTGGAGGAGATCCTCCTTGGAGCCGAAGTAGTGGTACAGCGCCCCCTTGGTGACGCCCGCCGCCTCCACGATCTCCTGGACCGAGGTGCGGTCGTAGCCCTGCTCGGCGAAGAGCCGGGTGGCGGCGGCCAGCAGCCGTTGGGGAACGGGCGCGGCGTCCCCGTCCGTCGCCTTGGCCATGTGCGGCCACCTGCCTTTCGTGCCGTGCGTGAACTGTTCTGACTGGAGGGAAACGCGGTTCCCGCCCGAGGATCTTCCCACTCGCGGCCCCGGCGGGCCCGGTCAGGACCTCCGCCCGCGCGGGAGACGGTCACGCCCCGGTCCCCTCCCACTTCCGCTGGAGGTGGTTCATGCTGCCCAGCCAGCGGTCCGGGTCCGTGGCGCGGGCCCGGTAGTACCCGGCCACCTCGGGGTGCGGCAGGACCAGGAAGCGGTCCTCGGCCATGGCGTCGAACAGCGCCTCGGCGACCGCCTCCGGCTCGATCGCGCCGGGGGCGAGGACCAGCTCACCGGCGGAGCCCGCGGCGGTGAGCATGTCCGTGCGTACGCCCTGCGGGCAGATCGCGTGGACCTTGAGGCCGCGGTGGCGGTAGGTCAGGGAGAGCCACTCGGCGAAGGCGACGGCGCCGTGCTTGGTGACGCTGTACGGGGCCGCGCCGATCATCGTGAGAAGCCCGGCCGCCGAGGCGGTGGTGACGAAACGGCCGCCGCCCCGCTCCAGCCAGTCCGGCAGCAGGGCCCTGGCCGCACGGACATGGGCCATGACATTGACGTCCCAGGCGGCGGCCCAGACCTCCTCGTCGGCGAGGACATCACCGGGCGAGGCGAGGCCCGCGTTGGCGCAGTAGATGTCCACCGTGCCGTCGAGCGCGTCGCGGGCGGCGTCCACGATCCGTGAGGCGTCACCGGCGACCGCGACACCACCGATCTCCTCGGCGAGCGGCCCGATCCGGCCGGGGTCGAGGTCGTTGACGACGACCCGCGCGCCCTCCGCGGCGAATCTGCGGGCCAGCGCGGCGCCGATGCCGCCCCCGGCCCCTGTGACCACTACGCCGGCGCCCTGCACCGTAATCATCGGGTCCCGCCCCTCTCGGCCGACTGCCCCGGCAGACTAACCGGTCGGTATGTCGTTGGGGAAGGGCTCGGGGCCAGTACGGGGAATCCGCCCGGTCAGGGTCGTTCCGTGCGGCCCGGACCCACGCTAGCGTGCGTGACCATGACAGACGGCGCGATCATGGAGGTAGCGGAATGAGCCTGTCCAGACGTGGTTTGCTGGCCGCCGGGAGCGCTGTGGGAGCCCTCGCGGCCACGGCGGCGGGGACCGCTCCCGCGGCCGCCCGGCCCGGTCACGGCTCCGGACACGGCCGGGTGCGCACCGGGTTCGACCGGCTGGCCGCCGACGGCTACCGGCTGCTGAAGGGACAGAAGGTCGGAGTGGTCACCAATCCGACCGGGATCACCTCCGACGTGCGCCACATCGTCGATGTGATGCACCCGGACGCGCGGGTGAACCTGACCGCCGTCTTCGGCCCGGAGCACGGCTTCCGGGGCACCGCCCAGGCGGGCGGCTCCGAGGGGCGGTACGACGACCCGGCGACCGGACTGCCGGTCTACGACACCTATCTCAAGAGCGGCCGGCCGCTGGCGGACATCTTCACCGCCTCCGGGGTGGACACGGTCGTCTTCGACATCCAGGACGCGGGCGCCCGCTTCTACACGTACATCTGGACGCTGTACGACTGCATGGAGGCGGCCGCTCTCGCGGGTAAACGTTTCGTCGTCCTGGACCGGCCGAACCCGGTGACCGGGCGGGCCGCGCTGGGACCGGTCCTGGATCCGGCGTTCGCGACGTTCGTGGGCCGCCGGGAGATCGCCCAGGCGCACGGCATGACCGTGGCGGAGCTGGCACTGTTCTTCAACGCGGAGTTCCTGGCGGAGCAGCCGGTGCGACTGGACGTCGTCACGATGTCGGGCTGGCGGCGCTCGGACTTCTTCGACACGACGGGGCTGCCGTGGGTACCGCCCAGCCCGAACATGCCGACGCCCGAATCGGCCCTCGTCTACTCCGGCACCTGCCTGTTCGAGGGGACGAACCTCTCCGAGGGCCGGGGCACCACGCGGCCGTTCGAGCTGCTGGGGGCGGAGGGCATCGACCACCGCTGGGCGGCCGCCGCCAACGCGCTGGACCTGCCCGGGGTGGCGTTCCGCGAGGCGTACTTCGCGCCGACCTTCTCCAAGTTCCAGGGGAAGACGGTCGGCGGGGTGCAGCTGCATGTCCAGGACCGGGAGGTGTTCGACCCGGTGCGCACCGGGATCGCCCTGCTGGTGACGGCGAAGCGGTCCTGGAGCGGCTTCGCCTGGCGGCCGGACAACTGGATCGACAAGCTCACCGGCAACACCCGGGTCCGCACGATGATCGACGCGGGCGCGGACACCGATGAGGTGGTGGGCGCCTGGCGCGACGACCTGGCTGCCTTCCGGGCGAAGCGGAAGAAGTACCTGCGGTACGGCGGATAGGACGCGGGCGCACCCCGGCCGGAGGCGACGGGGGCGGGGGCCCGGTCGCGCAGTGGGCCGGTGGGGCCCGGTGGCCGGTGGGGCCTGTGGGATCGACGGGGCCCGGGGGCCGGTGGGGCCCGGGGGTATCGCTGCCCCCGGCCGTCCCCCACCGTCCCCCGAGGGCCCCCGGCGGCTCCGGCCAGCCCCCCGGCCCTCAGCGGGTCAGGTCGAGTTCGCCGAGGTGATCGCCGTCGTTCGTCAGCCCGCGCTTGAGGTACCCGAGCCCCAGATAGAAGTCCTCCGGGCCGCCCTCGCCGGGGTGCCAGGTCACCGTGGAGAGCGTCCCGCCGCGCCTGCGGATCTCCTCGTTCACCGCCCGCACCGCGAAGCGCCCGTACCCGCGGCCCTGTTCACCGGCGTCTATCGCCAGGCGCCAGAGACCGGAGCGCGGCGGTGCTCCGGGCACGTCCGCGTCGAAGTCGAAGGGGACGCCGAAGAAGGCCATCACGAAGCCCACGGTCCGGTCACCGTCGCGGATCAGCCGGGGCCAGGCGATGCCGGGATTCACGTACGCCTCGGCCAGCGATTCGGCGACCGGCGACACGAACGCCGCCTGGTCGGGGCGGACCCGGAGACGGCAGGCGCTCAGCACGTTCTCGGGGGTGGGTTTCTCCAGGCGTGGGGACGCTGTCATGTGCGGCACCCTATGCGCGCCCCAGGACGCCCGGCCACCGAATAACGCCTGCTCAGGGCAGCGATACCGGGTGGCCGGGCGCCGGCGCGGGACCTGCGGGCGCGAACGGCCCTCAGCGGTGCGAGGGGAACTCCACGACCTGCTGGTAGGTCGGCCGGTTCTGCCAGTGGATCGGCTTCTGCGAGATCCCGCCCAGCGGGCGGTGGATGATCGCGTCGGCGCACCACTGATCACCGGCCCCGCAGCTGTCGTCGCCGGGGTAGACCTCGGCGGCCGGTTCGGCGGCGGCCCGCTCCAGGGTGCCGAGCAGGGCGTCGCGGCAGCTGTTCAGATCGCCGCCGCCGCAGTACGTCCTGGCCAGCGGCCCCTTGACGGGCTGTCCGAGCACCCGACGCAGGTCCTTGTCGGCGAAGCCCCACCAGCCGTACTGGAACGCGGAACCGCTGTGCGCCCCGCTCGGCCCGTGGGCGGCCGACGGGGACTCGTCGGTGGCGAGGTTCCCGGTCAGCGCGGTGTAGAGGTCCGCGCCCAGGCCGGGCCGGAACTCGGCCTCGACGAGCTTCGGCCACCAGGCGTCCATGATCCGTACGGCGTCGGCGTGGGCGTACCGGTGGGAACCCTCACCGCTCTCCCCGCGCTGTGCGCCCGACGCCCTCCAGGACTCCAACTGCTGTACGGCCGCGCTGACTTCGGGGTCAGTGACCGGCTGCGAGCGCAGCACCTTCAGCAGTTCGGGCAGCACCTGCTCGCCCCGCAGATCGGTGAGCGCGGCATCGGCCATGGCGCGGGTGAGCGAGGCCCGGGTGACCCCGCCCTCCTCGACGAGCTTCGCCACCCGGTCGTCCAGCAGGTCTCCCCGGTGCACCGCCCCGAAGCCGAAGCCCGCGGTCGCGTAGCCCTCGGCCTGCCGGTTGTTCCAGGAGATGTAGTAGTCCTGGCCGCTGGACTGCGGGTGCTCGGCGTCGGGGGTGTGGTCGGCGGTGTTGGCGGCCGGGTCGTAGCCCCGCCACTCGTACGCCTTCTCGGCCCTGACGGGCAGGGCCGGGTCGACGTCCGCCGCGCGCACCGGGTTCATTCCGCTGTTGTAGTAGGCGGCGGTGCGGGAGTCCGCGTAGAACCAGTTGAAGGCGTAGTCGATGTGGGAGGCCGCGCGCCGGAAGGAGGCGGCGTCCTTGACGTAGTCCGGGTCGTTGAGCAGCTGGAAGCCGATGATCGAGTCGGCCTCGTGGCGGTAGGTGGTGCGCAGCGAGGTGTACGCGACGGGCTCGCCGTCCACCGTGGCGCGATGGGTGACGATGCCGTAGCGCGTGCGCCACACCCGCATCCGGTAGGAGCCCTTGGCGGTGGAGTCGGCGACGGTCGGCTTCCAGGAGTTGACGCGCTCCAGCTTCTCCATCGCGGTGCAGGTGCCCCGGTAGAGGTAGTGGGTGGAGTCCTTGGCTGGGGCGCCTCCGCCGGGTTCGCACAGCTCGACGGCGTAGGTGTCGGTGATGTCCTGGCCGGCCGAGGTGGCGCTCCAGGCGTAGTCCTGGCCGCGGCCCATCTGGATGTACATGCCGACCCCGGCGAAGGAGACACCGCGGGCGCTGATGCCGGGGCCCTGGAGCTCCTGGAGCATCATCAGCTGCGGTGCGAAGTAGCCGGTCTGGGGACCGAAGACGGCGACCGGGTTTCCGCTCGCGGTGTGCTCGCCGGAGACCAGCAGGGCGTTGGACATCCCGCGCTTCCCGGCGCCGTCGCCCGAGCCCGGGAGCGAGCCCTCGGGGATGACCCCCTTGTCGTACATGCCCTGGAGCGGCCTGAGCGCGGCCGGGGCCCTGACGGGGGCCTTCCGCCCGGTGCCCGCGGAGCCGGTCCGGTCATGGATCAGCGGTTCGGGTGTGACGGAGCCCCTGTCGGGAAGCGCGGTGCCGCGCGCGCTGTCCGGCTTGCCCGCGTACGGGAACACCGTGCCGTCATGGACGGTGAGCACGGCCTCCGGGTCCTCGCGCTGCCGGAACGACTCCCAGACCCGGGTCCCTTCGGCGACGCCGTACTTCTCCTGGGCGGCGAGCAGGGAGAGCGCGGCCTGCACCTCACCGCCCCCGCCGCCGCCGAACTGCCCGCCGACGACGGACGCGATCGAGATCAGGTCGGTGAGCTCGAAGGGCTGGATCTCGCCGATGTTGGTGATGGCGTCGATCTTGCCGGTGAGAACGTACTCGCCGGGGAAGTAGCGGCCCTTCTTCGACTTGTCGCGGTAGGCGTTGATCCCGTCGACATAGGCCTGGGCGTCGGCCATGGCCTGCTCGCCCCGTGCGCCCTCGGTGGTCCTGATCCGCTCGGCCTGGGCTTCGAGGTCGGCCTCGGTGTACGGGGCCTGCGGCCAGAACTGCTGTTCCAGCCCCTGGTTGGCGAGGGCGCCGCCCGCGAACGACGTCAGTTCGCCGCGCCCTATGTGCCGGAAGAGGTCCATCAGCCAGAGCCTGTCCTGGCCCGCCGCGAACCCCGCGCCGAATTCGGTGCCGTAACGGGTGGTGCCCTTGATGTGGGGGACACCGGTCCGCCTGTCCCTGGTGATGGTGACGTCCTCGCGGGGCGAGATGACGGATTCGACCTGGTCCTTCGCGACCCCGAAGGAGGCCTCGTTGAAGAAGTCGGTCAGCTTCCGGTCGGTGAGGCCGGTGTGCCCGGCCACCAGGCCGTTGTAGCGGTCGAGTTGGTCGTCGCTGTGGGCGGGGTGGGTGCCGAAGGCCTTGTTGCCGAGGATCTCGACGAGGGTGGCGTTGCCGTTCTCCCCCGGGGGAAGGATGTCGGCGCACTGCCCCTGGCAGTGATCGGGTACGGGTGCGGGTTCCGCCGCGGCGGCTCCGGCCGGTGGCGAGGCAGCCGACAGGAAAGCGCCGAAGGCAAGGGCTGCCGCGACGGCGGCGGCCCTGAATGTACCGGTGCGTGGGGGCATGCGCGCTCCTCCGAGAGGCCGATGCGCCGGAGGATACTGGCGGTTTCCCCGGCCAGTAAGGTGAACACCGGTCACCTTTTCCGCATCGCCACATGCCCGCACGCCCTCTCACCACCGGCCGCACGCCGCCGCGCTACCGGTCATCACCCCCGCCTCACGTGGGGTGTCTCGGCCAATGGACGATTCTCATCTTTCGATGGAGCCGAAACGGGCAGTCGTACGTCCATTCCTTGACGCCGAAGTACGAGTGACGGAGGTGGCAGTGTCATGGCCGGTTTCCGGAGTCTTGCGAGACAGGTCCGCGATCCGCTGGGCGACCTGGCATTGCGGCGGTATTCGCTGCGCAAATGCCTGGAGAGGTTCGCCCCGTACGGTCATCGGGCGACCTGGCACCATCTGTGCGCCCGGCACGGGATCGGACCCGAGGACCGGGCCCCCGATCCGGTACGCCTGATGGGCGCCCTGGAGGAGCTGGAGGAGGCGCGGGCCATCTGGCTCGCGTACGAGACGGGGTTCGCCGAACGGCGGCGCCGCGAGAAGCACAACGGGCTCCGCCGCCCGCGGGCGTTCGACGACTGGCACCGCCGGACCTGGGGCGGCAACGGTGTCGCCCGCTGCGCCGACCCGGGGGTCCATCCGTCCGCGCCGCTCGCCGAGGTGCTGCGGCGGCTGATCGCGGCGCTGGGGTCCGAGCCCGGGTCCGCCTGTCCGGTCTGCGCGGCGACGGGCATCACCTGGCGGCAGGACCTGGACCGGGACCCGTGGTCGGGGCCGGTCTGCACCGGATGCGGAATCGTGGTGCCGCGCCCCGTGCTGACGGAGGGAGCACTCGCGCGGGCCCGGCGGACGCGGCAGCGGAATCTGGCCTCGGCGGCGTGAGAAACGCGCTCGGGGAGGGGCGGTCGGCCCCCGTCGGCTTCCCCCGCCCGCCCGGCCGCTCTCCCCACGCGTCCGGCTACTCTCCCCGCCCGGCCCCTTTCGTGGGCTCGGGCATCAGACGGGAGCCGGTGATCAGGCCGCCGGAGATGTCGTTGGGGTTGGAGAGCACACAGTTCTCCAACGAGAGGCAGCCGCAGCCGATGCAGTCGGTCAGGTGGTCCCGCAGCCTGCCCAGCTGATCGATGCGCTCGTCCAGTTCGCCGCGCCACGCGCGGGAGAGCCTGGCCCAGTCATCCCGGTTCGGGGTCCGCCCCTCCGGGAGTTCGGCGAGCGCCTCGCGGATGGTGGCCAGGGGGATGCCGACCCGCTGCGCGGCGCGCACGAACGCGACCCGGCGCAGTGCGTCCCTGGTGTACCGGCGCTGATTGCCGCTGGTCCGACGGCTGTGGATCAGGCCCTTGGACTCGTAGAAATGGAGGGCCGAGACCGCGGCACCGCTGCGCGCGGAGAGCTGACCGACCGAGAGTTCATGGAGTGTCTGTGGGATCTGAGGCACCCCTCGAACCCTACTGGCCCGCCTCGAACCCCGCCCCACTCTTCGAAAACCCTGCCGATCACCACGGCGCACCGGCCGCCGCCCCGCACACCGGCGCGCAGCGTCGTTGACAGGGACGCACCGCCCGAAGGATGCTGAGCAAGCGCTTGGACATCGACGCTGCGAGGCGCAGCACGAGGGCAGAGAGCCGGAAGGCAGGGACCAGAACCATGTCAGAGCCGAGGATCTTCACGTCCGCGCAGGAACTGCGTGACGGAGTGGGCGAGCAGCTGGGCCACAGCGACTGGCTGGAGATCGACCAGAAGCGGATCGACCAGTTCGCCGAGGCGACCGGCGACCACCAGTGGATCCATGTGGACCCCGAGCGGGCGGCGGCCGGGCCGTTCGGCGCGACGATCGCGCACGGCTATCTGACGCTCTCCCTGCTGCCCGCGCTAGTACCCCAGGTCATGCGGGTCGAGGGCATGAAGATGGGCATCAACTACGGGACCAACAAGGTCCGCTTCCCCTCGACCGTCCCGGTGGGTTCACGGCTGCGCGCCACGGTCGTGCTCAGCGGGGTCGAGGAGGCGGGCGGCGGTGTCCAGGTCACCGCCGCCGTCACCGTCGAGCGCGAGGGCGGCGAGAAGCCCGCCTGCGTCGCCGAATCGGTGTCCCGCTACTACTTCTGAGCCGGTCCCGTCCCCGGACCCGGCCGCCGGGCCGGGGGCCGCTCCCCCGCGCCCACCATGCGCAGCACGAGGTCGGCGTAGAGCGCGCCGACCTCGTCGGGCGTCCGGGCCCCCCGGGCGTTGAACCAGCGGGCCACATCGATGCAGAGCGACAGCACCGCGAGGGTGGTGCCGGGCACATCGGGGACGTCGAACTCCCCCGCCCGTACGCCCTCGGCGATGATCCGGCGCACCACGGCGTCGTTCCTGCGGCGCAGTTCGACGATCTCGGCGCGGTGTTCGTCGCCGAGGGCGTCCAGTTCGTACTGCACGACACGTGCGGTGGTGTGCCGTTCGGCGTGCCAGCGGACGAAGGAGCGCACCGCCGCGGCGAGCCGGACGGCCGCCGTGCCGTCCCGGTCGGCCTCCGCCTCCAGGACGGACAGGGCCCGCTCATGGCCGATCTTGCTGATGCGGTGGAGCAGGTCTTCCTTCGTCTTGTAGTGGATGTAGAGCGCGGCCGGGCTCATACCCGCGCGGCCGGCGATGTCACGGGTGGTGGTCGCGTGGTACCCGCGCTCGGCGAACGCGTCGACGGCGGCGACGAGGAGCCGCCTGGCCGCCTCGGGCGTGACCTCGCCCCACGGCGTGTCGTCACCGTCCATCTCCTGCGCCGTACTCATCGCCACGTGCCCCTCTCCGTCAACAGAACGCACACCATACCCCGAACCTGAGCAAGCGCTTAGGTCCGGGGAGCCGGATGCCGCCGCCGGATCAGAGCTTCTGGAAGGGGTCGTGTTCGGCGAGGATCTTCTCCAGACGCGCCTGGTCGACGCGGCTGACCAGCTGCCCCGCCTCCTGGCGGTCCCTGATGACCTTGGCCAGGGTGAAGCACGACGTGACGAGGTAGAGCACACCGATGGCGAGGAAGCCACGCACCCAGCCGTCGGCGTCGAGAAAGAAGATACCGAGGGCCACCGCGCCCATCGCCACCCCGAAGGATGCGACGGCCTGACCGTAGAAGGCGGCGGTGCCCTGCTGCTTGACCGATGCTGTCTCACTCATGCCGCACAGCATCCGCCCGCGTGGCGCGCGCCACATCCGTGTCCGTACTCAGCCCGGTACTCAGACGCCCGTTCGAGCGCGAGTGCCCGTCAGAAGGCGGAGACCCCGGTCAGCGCGCGGCCGATGATCAGCTTCTGTATCTGGCTGGTGCCCTCGTAGAGCGTCATCACCCGGGCGTCGCGCAGCAGCTTGCCGACCGGGTACTCGTCGATGTAGCCGTAGCCGCCGAAGACCTGGAGGGCGTTGTTGGCGGCGCGCACGGCCGCCTCGGAGGCGAACAGCTTCGCCGTGGACGCGGCCGTGGCGAAGTCCTGGCCCCGGTCGACGAGATCGGCGACCCGCCAGGTCAGCAGCCGGGCGGCGTCGACGTCGACGGAGATGTCGCTGATCAGCTCCTGGACCAGCTGGTGGCCCGCGATGGGCCTGCCGAACTGCTCCCGCTCGCCCGCGTACCGCACGGCGGCGTCGAGTGCGGCCTGCGCGATGCCGACACAGCCCGCCGCGACCGACATCCGCCCCTTGGCCAGGGCCGACATGGCGAGGGAGAACCCCTTGCCCGCCGGGCCCAGCAGGGCGTCGGCGGGGACCCGGACGTCCTCCAGCACCAGTTCGGCGGTGGCCTGACCGCGCAGGCCGAGCTTGCCGTGGATGGCGCGGCGGGTGAGGCCGGGGGTGCCGGCGGGCACCAGGAAGGCGGAGATCCCCCGGTGACCGGGGGTGTCGCCGGTCCGCGCGAAGAGCAGCACCACATCGGCCCAGGTGCCGTTGGTGATGAACATCTTGGTGCCGTTGATGACGTAGTCCGCGCCGTCCCGGACGGCCCTCGTCGTGAGGTTCCCGGCGTCGGAGCCGGTCCCGGGCTCGGTGAGGGCGAAGCAGCCGACCGCCTCGCCCGCGGTCAGGCGCGGCAGCCACCGCCGCTTCTGCTCCTCGCTCCCCCAGGACGCGACGGTCTTGGCGACCAGGCCGAGCGAGACGGAAACGATGCCGCGGACGGAGGAGTCGCCGCGGCCCAGCTCCTCGGTGACCAGACAGTAGGCGAGGTGGTCGCCGCCGGAGCCGCCGTACTCCTCGGGGACCGTGAGGCCGAGAAAGCCGAGCGACCCCAGCTTCTTCACGATCGACTTGTCGACGTTCTCGGCCCGGTCCCACGCGACGGCGTTCGGGGTGACCTCGCGGGCGACGAAGTCCGCCGCCAGCCGCCGTACGGCTTCCTGTTCCTCGCTGAGTTCCAGGTTCATCGAGCGACACCCCACTTTTAATTAGCACTGCTAGTTTATGGCTCGCAGGCCCTACTATGAGCCGCATGGCCCGACCGCGCAAGCCCCTCCTCAGCAGAGCCCGCATCGTCGAGGCGGCGAGCGCGCTCGTGGACGCCGAGGGGCTCGACGCCGTCTCCACCCGGCGTCTGGCGGCCGGGCTGGGGGTCAGCGGGCCCTCGCTCTACAACCACTTCCGCAACAAGGACGAGATCCTGGACGCGGTCGCCGACGCCGTCTCCGCCCAGGTCGATCTGTCGATGTTCGAGGAGTCCGATCCGCGCGACTGGCGGGAGGCCCTGCACGACTGGGCCGTCTCCTACCGCGCGGCGCTCACCGAGCACCCGCACATCGTCCCGGTCCTCGCCCAGGGGCCCGGCCGCCGTCCGGCCGGTCTGCGGGTCGCCGACGCGGTGTTCGGCGCCATGGTCGGGGCCGGCTGGCCGCCCGCCCAGGCGACGTACATCGGGGCCCTGATGCGCTACTTCATCACCGGTTCGGCCCTGGGCTCCTTCGCCCGCGGCTTCGTCGACGACGAGACGGCCTACGACCCCGCCGACTACCCGCACCTCGGCCGGGCTCACCTGCTGGCCGACCGCCGCCAGCAGGTGGACGAGGGCGCGTTCGCGACCGGGCTGCGGGCCCTGCTGGACGGGCTCGCGCTCCAGTACGAGCAGATGGCCGGTACCGGCACACCCCGGCCGGGGACGACGGACCGTTCCTGACGCGTCCCGGACCGCGCGGAGCGGCGGGCACCGTACGCTCCCGCCGCTCCGCCCCCGGTGGCGGGCCGCCGGACCGGTGAGCAGACTGGCCTGACGGAGAAACGTCCGGCACGGCCGGTGGAGGGATCCCGTCATGACGAGGAGCGCCAAGCAGCGGGGCGGCGGGTCCGGGAGCGGTTCGGGCGGGAAGCGCGGTTCGGGCGGTAAGCGCGGTTCCGCGCCGGAGGACGGCTCCGTCACGGAGAAGGCTTCCGATGCGAAGGAGGCGATACGGGCCGCGCGCTACGGGGGACCGTATCTCGACGGCTTCGCCGTGACCGACAGCGGCGACGACGACCCGGTGCTGGTGACACCGCACGGGCAGGCCAGGGAGGCCTGGCGCGAGGACTACCCGTACGAGCGCAAGCTCCGCCGGCGGGACTACGAGAAGGCCAAGCGCGCCCTGCAGATCGAAATGCTGAAGCTCCAGCACTGGGTGAAGGAGCGCGACGAACGGCTGGTCATCCTCTTCGAGGGGCGCGACGCGGCGGGCAAGGGCGGCACGATCAAGCGGTTCACCGAGCATCTCAATCCGCGGGGCGCGCGGGTGGTGGCGCTGGAGAAGCCGACCGAACGCGAGCGCACCCAGTGGTACTTCCAGCGGTATGTGGCGCATCTGCCGAGCGCCGGGGAGATCGTGCTGTTCGACCGCTCCTGGTACAACCGCGCCGGTGTGGAGCGGGTGATGGGGTTCTGCACCAGCCGTGAGTACCTCGAATTCATGCACCAGGCACCGGGCTTCGAGCGGATGCTGGCGCGCGACGGCATCCACCTGGTGAAGTTCTGGTTCTCCGTCTCGCGCAACGAGCAGCGCAACCGGTTCATGATCCGGCAGATCGATCCGGTACGCCGGTGGAAGCTGAGCCCGGTCGACCTGGCGTCGCTCGACATGTGGGACGCCTACACGGAGGCCAAGGAGCTGATGCTGTTCCACACGGACACGGCGGACTCGCCCTGGACCGTGGTGAAGAGCAACGACAAGAAGCGGGCACGGCTGGAGGCGATGCGCCATGTGCTGCACCGCTTCGACTACCCGGGCAAGGACCCGGAGGTGGCCGGAGCACCGGACCCGCTGATCGTGGGCCCGGCCTCACGGCTGTTCGAGCAGGGCGAGATGGACGCCCGGCTGCTGACCCCGGAGACTCCGCAGGGTTCCTGAGGACCGCCCGTCCCGCCCGTCCCGCCCGTCCCGCCCGCGACGCCGTACGGTCCCGGGGGCACGGGCGGGCGGGCGTGGGCGGGACTTCCGGAAGGGGTCCTAGAAGACGACCAGGGCGCGCCCTCCCCGGCCCGCGATCATGTTGTCGAAGGCCGCCGGGATGCCTTCCAGCGCGATCCGTTCGGTGACCATCATGGACAGGTCGAATCGGCCCGCCCGGATGTGCTCGGCGAGCACCGGCAGATCCCGCGCCGGGTCGCTGTTGCCGTAGACGCAGCCCATCAGCGACCGGCCCCAGTGGAAGATCTCCAGGGCGTTGAAGGTGACTTCCTGGTCCTTGCCGCCGATCCCCACGACGGTGGTGCGGCCGCCGCGCCGGGTGGACTCCCAGGCGCCCCGGATCGTGGCGGGCGCTCCGACGCACTCCACGGCGACATCCGCGCCCTGGCCGCCGGTCAGCCTGCGGATCTCGCGCGGGGTGGTGGCGGAGGCGACGACGAAGTCCGTGGCGCCGGCCAGACGGGCCAGCTCCTCCTTCGCGGGGGAGACGTCGACCGCGATGATCCGCGAGGCACCGGCGATCCGGGCGGACTGGAGCACGGCGAGGCCGACGCCGCCGACCCCGAGGACGACGACGCTCTCGCCCGCGCGGACCTGGGCGGAGTGCTGGACCGCCCCGTAGCCGGTGAGCACGGCGCAGCCCAGGAGGGCCGCGTCGGTGAGCGGGATGCCGGCCGGGGCGGGCAGCACGCAGTTCGCGGCGACGACGGTCTCCTGGGCGAAGGCCGCGACGTTCAGGCCGGGGTGGAGTTCGGTGCCGTCCGCGGTACGGGCATGGATGCCGGCGGTGCCCTTGAGCGCGTCGGCGCAGAGCCAGACCTCGCCGATCCCGCAGTGGAAGCAGTTCCCGCAGGACGGCGCCCAGTTGAGGACGACGGCGTCGCCGGGGGCGGCGTCGGTGACACCCTCCCCCACGGAGACGACGGTTCCCGCGCCCTCGTGGCCGAGGACCGCGGGCACCGGGACCCGCATGGTGCCGTTCGACAGGGACAGATCGGAGTGGCAGACCCCGGCGGCGGCGAGCGCGACGCGCACCTGACCGGGACCGGGTTGCGGGAGTTCGATGTCGGTGATCTCCAGGGGAGCTCCGACAGCGGGCAGTACGGCGGCGCGGACCACGGAAAGGCTCCTTGGCTGGGGCTGACTCGGATGCGCGGAAGGACGGATGCGCGGAAGGGCGGGCGGGGCGGTCCCGCTCAGAACTGGAGCGACTTGGTCTGGAGGTACTCCGCCAGACCGTACGGGCCCAGTTCGCGCCCCACGCCCGACTGCTTGTACCCGCCGAAGGGGGCCAGCGGGTTGAACCGCCCGCCGTTGATGTCGACCTGCCCGGTGTCCATCCGGCGGGCGAACGCCACGGCCTCCGCGTCGTCGGCGGCCCAGACCGCGCCGGCCAGACCGTACACGGTGTCGTTGGCGATCCGCAGGGCGTCCTCCACGTCCTCGTACCTGAGGATCGAGAGGACCGGGCCGAAGATCTCCTCGCGGGCGATGGTCATCTCCGGGGTGACATCGGCGAACACCGTGGGGCTGACGTAGTACCCCGGCGTCCTCGGGGCCTCGGGGCCGCCCGCGACCAGCCTGGCGCCCTCCGCGATGCCCCGTTCGATGCAGCCGCGCACCCGGGCCTGCTGCCCGGCGTTGACGACGGGGCCGACCCGCTCCCCCGGTACGTACTTGGCGACGGCCGCCGCCGCGAGGGCCACCGCCTCCTCGTACCGCTCGCCGTCGACCAGCATCCGGGTCCAGGCGCTGCACGTCTGGCCGGAGTTGGACATCACGTTGGCCACCCCGACCGCGACGGCCCTGGCGAGATCGGCGCCGGGCAGGATCACATTGGCGGACTTGCCCCCCAGTTCCAGGGCCACGCGCTTGACGGCGGCGCCCGCGGTGGCGCCGATCAGCCTGCCGACGGCGGTCGATCCGGTGAAGGAGACGAGGTCGACGCCCTCGTGCTCGGCGAGCGCCTGACCGGCGACCGGGCCGAGTCCGGTGACGAGGTTGAAGACCCCGGCGGGCAGCCCGGCCTCCTCGGTGGCCTCGGCGAACAGCTGGGCGGTGAGCGGGGTGTCCTCGGCGGGCTTGAGGACGACCGTGCAGCCCGCGGCGAGCGCGGGGGCGACCTTGGCGACGATCTGGTGGAGCGGGTAGTTCCAGGGGGTGATCGCGCCGACCACGCCGACGGGCTCCAGCAGGACGGTGGAGGTGCCGAGCTTCTCCTCGAAGCCGTACGTGGCGGCCAGTTCGGCGTACGAACCGGCGACCAGGACCGGCACACCCGCGTGCACCGTCCGCGAGAGCGCAAGCGGCGCGCCCAGTTCCGCGGTGACGGTCTCGGCGATCTCGTCCTTGCGGGCGGCCAGGACGTCGCGCAGGGCGGCGAGGCGGGCGGCGCGCTCGGCGGGCGGGGTGGCGGCCCAGCCGGGGAACGCGGCGCGGGCGGCCCGTACGGCGGCGTCGACATCCGCGGCGCTGCCCGCCGGAACCCGGGCGATGACCTGCTCGTCCGCCGGGTTCACGACCTCGATCGCGTCCGGTCCCCCGGCCGGCCGCCACGCACCGCCGATGTACATCCCGTCATGGGCCTTCATGGCATGTCCTCCAGGGCATGGGTACCGCCAATGTCGTGCGAGCCCCAAACTAGCGCCGTTAGTTTTTGGGCGCCAGGGACCGCCCGGAGACACCGGTCACGTCCGGCCCGGCGCTTCGTCCGGCCCCGTCGGCGGCCGTCACGGCTCAGACGATGCCGAAGGCCATGCCCGCGCCGAGCACCACCAGAGAGGTGAGCACGGCCCATTTGACGGTGAACCTGGTGTGGTCGCCGAACTCGACCCTGGCCATGCCGACGAGGACGTAGACGGCGGGGACCAGCGGGGAGGACATGTGGAGGGCCTGTCCGGCCAGGGAGGCACGGGCGATCTCCAGCGGCGTGACACCGTGGGCGGCTCCGGCCTCGGCGAGCACGGGGACGACACCGAAGTAGAAGCCGTCGTTCGACATGAAGTAGGTGAGCGGGAGGCTCAGCACACCGGTGACGACGGCCATGTGCGGGCCCATGCCGTCGGGGATGGCCCCGACGAGCCAGTCGGCCATGTGCTCGACCATGCCGGTACCGGAGAGGACGCCGGTGAAGACGGCCGCGGCGAAGACCATGCCGGAGACATTGAGGACATTGTCCGCGTGGGCCGCGATACGGGCCCGCTGGTCGGGCATGTGCGGGAAGTTGACGGTGAGGGCGAGGGCGGCGCCGAGCAGGAAGAGGACCGGGATCGGCATCAGTTCCATGATCATGGCGGTCAGCAGGGCCACGGTGAGACCGGCGTTGAACCAGTAGAGACGGGGCCGCAGGGTGGCCCGGTCCGGGTCCAGCCCCCTGAACTCCTCGTCGTCGTACGCCTCCTCGGTGTCACCGACCGGTTCGGGTGCGGGACCGGCACCGGTGGCCGCGCCGGTCCCGCCGGACGCCTTGGCCGTACGGCCGCCGCCGCCCGCGCCGGCGAGGACCGTCTCCGACTCCCGGTCCCGCACGAGGGCTTCGTCCAGGGTGAGGATGCCGAGCCGCTTGCGCTCACGCCGGCCGAGGACGAACGCCAGCACGAAGACGGCGAGCAGTCCGACCGCGAGCGCCGGGATCATGGGGACGAAGATGTCGGCCGCGTCCACCTTGAGCGCGGTGGCGGCACGGGCGGTGGGCCCGCCCCAGGGGAGGGTGTTCATCACGCCGTTCGCCGTGGCGGCGACGCCGGTCATCACGACCAGGCTCATCTTCAGGCGCTTGTAGAGCGGATACATCGCCGAGACGGTGATCATGAAGGTGGTGGAGCCGTCGCCGTCCAGCGAGACGATCGCGGCGAGTACCGCCGTACCGACGACGATCCGCAGTGGATCGGCCTTGCAGAAGCGCAGGATGGCCCGGACGATCGGGTCGAAGAGGCCGACGTCGATCATCACGCCGAAGTACACGATGGCGAACATGAGCATCGCGGCGGTCGGCGCGAGGTTGCCGACGCCCTCGATGACGTAGTCGCCCAGCTCGGCCCCCTGGCCGACGGCGACACAGAAGAGCGCGGGGATCAGGACCAGTGCCGCGATCGGCGACATCTTCTTCGTCATGATCAGCACCAGGAAGGTGGCGATCATGGCAAAGCCGAGGACTGTCAGCATGGGGGGAACACCTCACGTTCGCCTGTGAACTCCCACCGGAGTCGGCGGTCCGGATGACGTTAGGTGCCCCGTTCCCGCGTTAACAAGATGTTGACGTGCGAGCAATACGAGCAAAACCCCAGGTCAATGGGCTGCTGTTACGAAGACCGGGAAGGCGTTGAGCACCGCGGTGCCGGAGAGCGGGTCGAGCAGCGTGCCGTCGAGCAGCTGGTTGACATTGACACCGGGGTCCGCCGCCGCGACCGACATCCGGGCGCCGGCACGGTGGTGTCCCCAGCCGTGCGGGAGGCTCACCACCCCGGTCCGTACCGTGTCGGTGATCTCCACCGGGGCCTCGATCTCCCCGCCGCTCGCCGTGATCCGGGCGGTGGCGCCGTCCTTCAGCCCGATGCGGGCCGCGTCGTCGGGGTGGATCTGGAGGGTGCAGACGTTGCTGCCGCCGCGCAGGGTGGCGACGTTGTGCATCCAGCTGTTGTTGGAACGCAGATGGCGGCGGCCGACGAGGACGAGCGGCACGGGCCGCCCGTCCGCGACGGCCCCTTCCGCCGGGGCGCTCCTCTCGCGCAGGGCGCGCCGCAGCCTCGGCAGGTCGGCGGCGATCGGGGCCGGGAGGAGTTCGACGCGGCCGCTGCGGGTGCGCAGGACCTCCGGGAGGCGCGGCCGGAGCGGGCCGAGGTCGATGCCGTGCGGGTGGGCCAGGAGCTTGTCGAGCGTGAGGCCGTACGGCCCCAGGCGCAGCATCAGGTCCAGCCGCCGT
Organism: Streptomyces sp. NPDC079020; assembly: GCF_044542225.1. Lineage (NCBI taxonomy): Bacteria > Bacillati > Actinomycetota > Actinomycetes > Kitasatosporales > Streptomycetaceae > Streptomyces > Streptomyces sp. NPDC079020. Next base: position 41,286 of record NZ_JBITUB010000010.1, on the reverse strand, counting down.
TCGGGCCCGGTGCCCCCCGACAGCGCGGCGGCCAGCTCCTTCGGCGCGCCGGCCCGGGTGAGCAGGGCGTCGACGGCCAGATCGTCGACGGTCCGCGGGGGCGCTCCGTGCATCCCGCCCACGGCCAGGACGAGACGGGCGAGGATCTCGCTCTCGTCCATCCGGCCGTCCTCCAGGGGCACGGCGGGGCGTGTGTAGCGGACCTGGTTGCGGACGGCCAGGGAGTTCAGCGCGAAATCGAAGTGGGCGCTCTGCGAGGGCGGCGGCGGGGGCAGCACCACATCGGCGTGACGCGAGGTCTCGTTGAGGTACGGGTCGACGCTGACCATGAAGTCGAGTCCGCCGGCGAGGGCCCGGTCGAGCCGGTCGCCGTCCGGTGCGGAGAGCACCGGGTTGGCGGCGAGCACGATCAGGGCCCGGATCCGGCCCTCGCCGGGGGTCTCGATCTCCTCGGCGAGTGCGGCCATGGGCAGTTCGCCCTTGGCCTCGGGGTGCGCGGAGACCCGGCTCGCCCAGCGGCCCGGCGCGAACCCCTTGCCGGGTGCGGCGGGCCGGGGGGCGCGGGCGGTGGCGGAGAGCGGGAAGAGTGCGCCGCCGGACCGGTCGAGGTTGCCGGTGAGGATATTGAGGACGTCGATCAGCCAGCTGGCGAGGGTGCCGTGCTCGACGGTGCAGCTGCCGATGCGCCCGTAGACGGCGGCGGTGGGGGCGGCGGCCAGCTCGCGGGCGACGGCACGGATCGTACCGGCGTCCACGTCGCAGGCGCCGGCGACCGCTTCCGGGGTGAACTCCCTGATCGCTTCGGCGAGTTCGTCCACCCCTTCGAGGTGTGCGGCCAGCGCCCCCGGGTCGGTGAGCCGTTCGTCGAACAGAACGTGGACCAGCGCGGCCAGCAGCAGGGCGTCCCCGCCGGGCCGGATCGCGACATGCCGGTCGGCCAGGCGGGCGGTGCGGGTGCGGCGCGGGTCGACGACGGTGAGCGTGCCGCCGCGGCGGCGCAGCGCCTTGAGCCTGCCGGGGAAATCGGGGGCGGTGCAGAGACTGCCGTTGGATTCCAGCGGGTTGGCGCCGAGGATCAGCAGGTGATCGGTGCGGTCCAGGTCGGGTACGGCGATGGCGTTCGGGTCGCCGAAGAGCAGCCCGCTGGAGACGTGCTTCGGCATCTGGTCGAGGGTGCTCGCGGTGAACAGGCCGCGGGTACGGAGCGTGGCGAGCAGGAGCGGCGGATACAGGGCGCCGGCCATCGTGTGCACATTGGGGTTGCCCAGGACGACGCCGACGCATGGCCGCCCGTGGGCCTCCATCAGTTCCGGGACCCGGGCGGCGATCAGGTCGAACGCCTCGCTCCAGGTGGCCTCGCGCAGTGCGCCGCCCCGGCGCACGAGCGGGACGCGCAGCCGGTCGGGGTCGGCGTCGAGACCGCCGAAGGACGCGCCCTTGGGGCAGATGAATCCCTGACTGAACACATCGTCCCGGTCGCCCCGGGCGCCGGTGACCCTCGTCCCCTCGATGGTGAGGGTGAGACCGCAGGCGGCTTCGCAGAGGGGGCAGATGCGCGGTGCGGTGCGGGTGGCACGGGAGCCGTCGGTCATGGGCCCTCCCCGGGGCAGCGGCAGCGAAGGCGTGGGCACGGCCGGGCGGGGCCGCCTGTCGGGCGAGCATACCGACCGGTACGCATGATGGGGAGGGGCCGGCGGCGGCCGTCAGTCGAGGATCCGCCCGAGGTAGGCCGTGATCAGGACCCTGGTCTCGGCGACGATGGCCCGGTCGCCCGACGGGTCGGTGCGGAAGGCGAGTTGGAAGAGTGCGTCGGCGGCCTCGACACTGACCAGGATCGCCCGGAGCAGGTGCTCGTCGGGGGTGCGGCCGAGGTGGCCGGCGAGCAGGTCGGCGAGCTTGGCCGCGACCCGCCGGTTGGCGTCACCCATGGGGTCGTCGGCCGGGGACGGGGCGCCGAAGTCGACGAGGGCGAAACCGGGGACGGACCGCTTCATCGCGAGGTACTCGTCCAGCACGGCGTCGATGACCGCACGCCAGTCGGCGGCCGGAATGCCGGTGAGCCGCGTGGTGATGCGCTCCGCGTAGCTGTTCAGATTGCGCAGGGCCAGGGCGTCGACCAGGGCCCGCTTGTTGGAGAAGAACCGGTAGACGGAGCCGATGGGCACCTGCGCGCGGACGGCGACGGCTCGGGTGGAGAGCTGTTCGTAGCCGGTCTCGTCGAGGAGTTCGGCGCAGGCGTCGAGTATCCGGGCGAGACGTTCGGCGCTGCGCTGCTGCACGGGGGCGCGGCGGAGGTTCGGGTTCGCATGGGGCACGGGCTCCATGATGCCGTGGGTCTCCTCTGCGGGAACGGGCGGTGGCCGCCGGTTCCGTCAGGCGATGAGCAGGGTGAGCCCGCCGAGGGTGTAGGCGATCATCAGCACCAGCAGGGGCAGTTGCCCGGCGACCGCCCGGCCGGGCGGGAACAGCCGCACGGACCGGTCGTGGGCGGCGACGACCCCGAGCACATGGCCGAGCACGATGGCGGCGACCTGGAGCGTGGCGAGGGCGCCGGGCCCCAGGGGCGGCTGGGGGGCGGCGGGATTGTCGGCGCCGAGTGCCATCATGACGGTACGTGGCCCTTCGGTGACGAAGAGTGTGAAGTAGTGGGCGACGAGATAGCCGAGGGCGATCGGGACGAGCGAGTGCGCGAAGGCGGTGAGGGGGTGCGGCAGCCGGCCGGATATCAGCCGGGTGGCTCCGGCGCACAGGGTGTAGAGGGCGGCGACCATGGCGACGGCGCCGAGGAGTCCGAGCGTGGCGGCCGCGGTGCGGCCCAGGGGTGAGGTCTGGACGGTGGTGATCCAGGAGGGGGCGTCGGAGAAGCCGTCGTAGGCGGTGGATCCGAGCATGACGCAGACGGTGGCGACGAGCCCGGGGACCTGCGCGGTGGCGTCGAGTCCGTTGAACGGGGAGCGCAGGACGAGACGGCGGTCGGAGCGGCGGCGCCCGAGCGGGGAGAGGCGGGCCAGCAGTCCGGAGTAGACCTCGAAGGCATCGGCGTGGTCGAACCAGTGGGCGCCGTGGCGGGCGGCGCCCATGAGATGGATCGCGGTGTACACGGCGAGGAAGAGGAGGAGCGCGGTGGCCGACGCGGGGTCGGGGGCGACCAGTTCGAGCCAGGTGAAGGCGAGGAGCCCGGCCGCCGCGGGCCACATCCCGAGCCGGGCGGGGAGGGGGCGGCCGGCGGCCGGGTCCCGGCGCAGGGCGCGGCAGACCAGGAGGTGCGCGGTGCGCAGGGGGTTGAGCAGCCGCCAGACAGGGCCCAGGAGCAGGGAGGCCGGGACGAGCCCGACCCAGAAGAGCACATAGAGCGCGCCGGCGGCCGGATTGTGTTCCGGGTCCTCCGGGCCGAGGAGGAGCTGGAGCACGACGAACAGGGCGGCGCCCGCCCCGAGTACGCGCGCCGCTATACGGGTGGGCCGGGCGTCGGCGAGCCGCTGCACGGCATCGGGCAGCGTGCGGCCCGCCCGGTCGCCCCGGAAACGGGAGGCGGACCAGAGCAGGCCGAGCGCGAGGAAGGAGACGAAGAGCGCGGTGAACGCGCCCGCGAAGGCGTAGAAGGGCGACAGCGGCAGGTCGTGCTGCGAGCCGACACCGTGGGCGAGTACGGACACCGTGCGTACCGGGCCTTCCGGACCCGTCACCGTACGACAAGCTGGGTCAGGAGCAGGCCGGACTCATGTGTCTCGACCTCGAAGAGCCCGGTGCGGTCGGCGGTGAAGGTGAGGGTGGTGGTGCGGCCGGCGGGCAGTTCGGCCTCCTTGTCGTAGCCGTGGACGTGGAGGGTGTCGGCGCGGTCGGGGCGGACCCGCAGGGCGATACGTTCGCCCTTCCTGACCTCGGTGCGGCCGGGCGCGGGACTGACCTTGCCGTGGGTGATGGAGATGTCCAGGGTGCGGTCGGCGGCGGGCCGGTCCGGTGGACCCGACGGTTTCCCGGAGGCACCGGACGGTTTCGCGGCGGCACCGGACGTTCCGGAGGCGCCGGGGGCGAGAGGAGCGGTGGCCTGGATCGGCTCTGCCGCGACCGCCCAGGCCGTGTGGTCGTCGGCGTAGAGCCGGGCGGTGAGGGAGCGGGGACCGCCGGCCGGGGAGCCGGCGAGCGCGCCGGGGAGGTGGTACCAGGGCCCGTAGAGCCGGGCGAGCGGGCGGCCGTCGAGGAACAGGCGGACATGGCCGCGCCCGGGAAGGGCCGCACCGCCCACGCTGTCCGGGGTGAAGCGGAAGTTCCGCACGGAGACACGGACGTTCCAGCCGTCCTCGGAGTCGGGCCGTACGGAGAGCTCCGCTTCCGGCGCCCCGTCCGCGTCGACCTGGCGCAGGCGGTGGCCGTTGCCGTCGTCCGCGGCGAGCAGCCGCCCGACGGCGCCGCTCGCCTGTTCATGTCCGGTCCCGGGCTTGTGGTGCGTGGTGGCGCGCCCGCCGCAGCCGCTCGCCCCGAGGACGAGGGCGAGGGCGAGCGCGGCGAGGAGTGCGGCGGTGCGGGTACGGGACTTCACGGGGCGTTCGCGGTGGGCCGGGGCCTCCACGGCGCGGGCGGTGCGGGTACGGACCGGGTTCATGACGGCTCTCCGTTGGGGGTGGACCGGGCGGCGGAGTGCTGCCGGTCCGCGTCACCGGGGCTCTCCTGGGGCCCGGAAGCCCGCTCCGCGGCCTCCGCGCCGTGCCGGGCCGCGGCGACGACCGCCCACACCACCCACACCACCCCGAGCAGGCCCCGCACCCACGCCGGGCTCAGCGGTATCCACGGGATCATCAGGACCCCCTTGTCGAAGGCGTCCAGCAGGGTGAGCGCCCCCAGGGCAACGGTGGTCCAGCCGAAGCCGGGCCGCTCGCGGCGCAGCACGAGCCCGGTCCCGGTCCACCACACACCCGTCAGCAGCAGCGCCGCGGCGGGCAGATAGGTGGAGCCGAGCCCCATGGTCGCGCCCGCCACGTCCAGGGCCAGGCCGACGGCGCCGAGCAGGGTCAGCGCGGTCGCGGCCCGGCTGTGGCGCAGCCTGCGCCACCACAGCACCCCGCCGACCAGGGCGAGAACCACCGCGAGACCCAGGGCCGCCTGCACCTCGATGCGTTCGATGCCCCGTGCCCCGTACCAGTCGCAGCCCGCCGGAAGCCGGCGCGCCTGCACGTTGTAGTCGGAGCAGACCAGCAGATGGGCGAGCTTGACCGGCTCGCCGGCCAGCCGGTCGGTGGAGCCGGAGACCTCACCGCGCTCCGCCCCGCACTCGGGCAGGGTGCGCGGGCTGGAGGGCCCCGTTCCGGGCTGCCAGCAGTTGGACTCGCCCTGTCCGTCCCACCACACATCGGTCCGGTTGGGCCGGGACCTGCCCTGCTTGTCCGTGCCGAGGTGGTTGTCGGCGTAACGGTTGTGATGGGACGTGTCGGTCTGCTTCGCGAGGGCGTCCTCGCCCCGGATGAACGCGGGGGCGGCGCTCAGGAAGAACGCGGCGCGCTCATGTCCGTAGACCCAGTTGTTCTCGTAGAGGTTCCAGTTGCCGCCCGCGGTGATGATGCCGGTGCCGGGGGGCATGGAGATCTGCGGGCAGACGACGCCCCGCTCGTAGCCGCGTTCGACGGGGGGCTTGGCGCAGGTGCCGTCGGCGACGTACGGGTAGTAGTCGGCGTTGTTGTCGTGGATCAGGTTGCGTTCGAAGCGGGCGTGGTTCTGCGGCAGGCCGGGGTGGCCGGGGAAGGCGCTGTCCATGGAGGCGCCGCCCATGTTGTGGTCGAACTCGTTGTCGTGGACATAGACGGAGTCGCCCGCCGTGCCGGAGTAGCCGACCATGTTGTGGTGGCTCCGGCAGCCGGTGATCTCGATGGAGTAGCGCGGGACGTCGTAGCCCCTGCCGTCGTTGATGTCCGACGCGCTGCCCGGGTAGATGCCCGAGTCGCCGTTCCCGTAGGACTCGCAGTTCTTGTAGAGCCCGTGGTCGCTGGCGAAGGTGAGGAAGCCGTACTCGTCGTTCCACCGGGTGAGGACGTCGTCGATGACGAAGCCGTCCTGGGCCAGGACGTACAGGGAGTTGAAGGTGGTGCGCTGCGCGGTGAAGTTCTTGAAGTAGATCCCGTCGGACTTGTCCGCGCGGATCGCGTTCAGCTTCTGGTACTTGGCGTCGATGACGACATCCGTGCGGTCCGCGCCCGTCCCCTCGATCTGGAGGTTCTTCTTGCCGAGGATCGCGACCAGGTTCTGGTTGTGCGGGCACTGCTTCTGCTGCGCGTAGCTGAGGATCTGGTAGCCGAGCTGCGAGTCGGGAGCCTTGAGCCGGGCGCACTCCCCGGCCGGTTTCGGGAGCGAGGGCTCCTCCTCGTACAGGCCCGGCAGGACGGCGATGTTGGTGCCGGGCCGGACGGCCGCGTCGACCGCCTGCTGGAGATGGCGGTAGCCGGTTTCGCGGCACTTCTCGAAGAGGGCCATGTTCCGGGCCTTCAACTGGGCCGGGAAGCCCGCCGTGCGGCGTACGAAGTCCGCCCGGTCGGTCTTGCAGACCAGCAGGTCCGGTGGTCCGGTGCGGTACTCGGGGACGCTGCCCGTGCCGTCGGGCAGGGTCAGAGGGCGCTCTTCGTGCGCTTGGGCGGCCGGAGCCGCGAGCAGCGCGGCGACGAGCGCCGCGAGAACCACCAGGAGTCTGCGTGTCCACGACATGTGCGGGAGAGTAGAGCATTGTTCATCTTTTGGAACCCCCTTGCGCACCACGAATGCCGTTGACGCGCCACGTTCCGATTCCTACGGTTACCCATAGGATTCGTTGTCCGGCGGATTCCAGGCACCCTCAGCACCGGGAGCGCATGATGAGCGGCATCGAGCAGGCGAGGAAGACGGCGGAGGGGCTGGCCCATTCCTCGGGTTTCGGCAATGAGCACAGCTCGGAGGCGGTGCCGGGCGCTCTGCCGCACGGCCGCAACTCACCGCAGCGCGCCCCGCTGGGGCTGTACGCGGAGCAGTTGAGCGGGTCCGCGTTCACCGAGCCCCGGGCCCACAACCGGCGTTCCTGGCTCTACCGGATCCGCCCCTCGGCGGCCCACCCGCCGTTCGTCCGCGTCGACAACGGCGCCGTGCGGACCGCACCGTTCACCGAGTCGGTCCCCGACCCCAACAGACTCCGCTGGAACCCGCTGCCCGCCCCCTCCCCGGGCACCGACTTCCTGTCCGGTCTGTGGACGCTGGGCGGCAACGGCGACGCCGCGCAGCGCACCGGCATGGCCGTGCACCTCTACCACGCCAACTCCTCCATGACGGACCGGGTGTTCAGCGACTCCGACGGTGAGCTGCTGATCGTCCCGGAGCGCGGCGGTCTGCTGCTGCGCACCGAACTGGGCCTGCTGCACGCCGAACCGGGCCGGATCGCCCTGATCCCGCGCGGTGTCCGCTTCCGGGTGGAGCTGCTGGAGGAGACCGCCCGCGGCTACGTCTGCGAGAACTACGGGCAGCCGTTCGCCCTCCCCGACCTCGGCCCGATCGGCGCCAACGGCCTCGCCAACGCCCGGGACTTCCTGGCGCCCGTCGCCGCGTACGAGGACCACGAGGGCCCCGTCGAGGTGATCAACAAGTTCTGCGGCAACCTGTGGTCCGCGACGTACGACCACTCCCCGCTCGATGTCGTCGCCTGGCACGGGAACCACACCCCGTACGTCTACGACCTGCGCCGTTTCAATGTCATCGGCACCATCAGCTACGACCACCCGGACCCTTCGATCTTCACCGTGCTGACCTCGCCGTCCGACACCCCCGGACTCGCCGGAGTGGACTTCGTCGTCTTCGCGCCGCGCTGGCTGGTCGGCGAGGACACCTTCCGTCCGCCGTACTTCCACCGCAATGTGATGAGCGAGTACATGGGGCTGATCAAGGGGGCGTACGACGCGAAGGCGGACGGCTTCGTCCCGGGCGGCGGCTCCTTGCACAACATGATGTCCGCGCACGGCCCCGACCGTGAGACCTTCGACCGGGCGAGCGCGGCGGAGCTGAAGCCGCAGAAGATCGACGACGGCCTCGCCTTCATGTTCGAGACCCGGTGGCCGGTCACGGCGACCGCGCAGGCCGCGGGCGCCGACCACCTGCAGCGTGGGTACGACGACGTATGGCAGGGTCTGACCCGCGACTTCCGGCCGTAGGCGGACCGGGGCGGAACGGGGCGGAACGGGCCGACCGGGCGGACCCGGGCCGCAGCGCCGGGACGGCGGCGGAGGGCGGCGAGCGAGCTGAACGAGGTGGGCAGGGTGAGCGAGGCTCAGGGCGCGAGCCGGGTCAATGGATCGCACGGGACCCAGGAGGTGCCCGGGACCCAGGGCGTGCGTGGGGCTCAGGTTGCGCTCGGGACCCAGGAGGTGCTCGGGGCCCAAGGTGTGCTCGGGGCCCAAGGTGTGCTCGGGGCCCACGGGGCCCACGGGGCCCACGGGGCTGTCGGGACCCAGGGGGCGCGGGGGGCCGAGGAAACCCATGGGACCCAGGGCGTGCGTGGGGTGAACGAAGCGCACGGGGCGGCCGGGGTACCTCGCCCGCCCGCCTTCGCCCCGGACTCCCTGGTCCTGAACCGGAAACTCCCTCTCTGGTACCAGGTCTCGCAGTCGCTGCGGGCCTCGATACTGGGCCGGCCGCGGGATGCCTCCCCGCGGCTGCCCACCGAGGAACAGCTCGCGGCGCACTACGGGGTCAGCGTGCTCACCATGCGCCAGGCCCTCAAGGAGCTGGAGACGGAAGGGCTGATCAGCAGGCACCGGCGGCGCGGCACGTTCATCGAGCCGCGCGCCCGGCGCGTCTCGCCGGTCCGGCTGCTGGGCTCGGTCGACGCGATCGTGGCGCAGCAGTCGGGCGAGCGGACCACCGTGCTCGGACACGGGCCGGGCCCGGTTCCGGGCGACCTCGCCGAGTTCTTCCCGGACTGCGCCGAGGTGGTCGGCTACCGGCGGCTCCGCTGCGACGGCGAGACGGGCGAGCCCACCAACTGGGCGGAGAACGCGCTGCGCCCCGAGATCGCGGCCCGGCTCGATGTGGCCGATCTCGAACGGTGGCCGATGACCAAGGTGCTGCGCGACGCCGTGGGGGTGCGGATCTCGCGGATCACCGACACCGTCGAAGCGCGCCTGGCCGACCCGGCCACCGCCGGACTGCTCCAGGTTCCGCTGCTCAGCCCGATCCTGCACTACACGGGGGTGACCTACGACGACGACGGACGCGTCGTGGATGTGGCGCGGATCAGATACCGGGGAGACCGTTTCTCCTTCTCCGTGACGGTCGAGGCGCACTGACCCCACCCCACGGTGGCACCGCCCGCCGCTACGATGCCGGTGGTTCGGCGGACGCGGCGGGGCGGAGGACGACACGGTGGCAGCGCGGAGGGCGGCCGGAGCCGGCGGGAGCGCGGAGCACCCGCTGCTCGACGAGTTGATGCCGTGGTCCGCAGGTCCCCTCAGAACCGGACGCCCCTGGGTCAGGAGCCCCGACCCGGCGACCCTCAGGGCCCGCTGGGAGCGGCTGGTCCGGGCCGAAGGCGCCGAACGGGAGAGGCTGTTCGCGTCCAGCCGCCTCCGTACGCCGCACACCGCGGTCGCCGCCCTGCCCGGCCGGGCCCCCCGTACGGGCAGATTCGCCCGGGACCCCGGCCCGTTCCCCGACCCCGTACGGATCCTGCACGGGCCGTTCGACGAACAGTGGCTGATCCCCGATCACCGGCTGATCGACGCCGCCCGCCCCGAACTGTGGCGGGTCGCCGACGGGCACCAGCTCTTCGCCGTCGAGCACGGCTTCGTGCCCCAGGACACCGGGCCCGCCCTCTGGGTGAGCGCGCTGCTTCCCGACGGGCACTCCCCCGCCGGCCGGCCCGGCCGGATCCGGCCGCTGTACCGGCGGCCCGGCGGCACGGAACCCAATCTGACGCCGGGCCTGCTCGACCTGCTGCGTGGCCGGCTGGACGGCGAGGGCGACAGCGGCAACGGCGACGGCGACCATGGCGGCGACGGCGAGGACGGGCTCACCGCCGAATCCGTCCTGGCCTGGGCGCTCGCCGCCGCCCTCCCCTCCCCCGGCGGCTGCCGGGTGCCCCTGCCCGCCGACGGGCGGCTCTGGGCGGCGGGTGTGGAGCTGGGCCGGGAGCTGATGCGGCCGCAGTTGCGCGGGGCACGCGGCGGGGAGCGCCCCCGGCTGCCGGGCGGCCGTCGCCCCTACGTGCGGGCCGCGATCCCGCCCCGGCCCCGGACGCTGGACTACGACCCGGACGGCGGGGTGCTCCTCGTCGGCGAGGGCCGTATCTCCCCCGTACCGGCGGGTGCCTGGGAGTTCCGGGTGGGCGGCGTACGGATGCTGGAGCTCTGGTTCGAGCGGCGTACGGCGGCGACGGCGGGGACCGGCACGGGCGCCGGGAACGGTGCCGCGAACGGAAGCGGATCAGGAAACGGAACGGGAGACGCACCGGTGGGCGGGCCGGAGGCCGGGCGTTCGCCCGTGGACGGGGGCCTGACGGCCATCGGCCCGCACGGCTGGCTGCGGGAGTGGACCTCGGAGCTGCTCGAACTCATCACCGTCCTCGCGCTCCTCGACGGGCTGGAGGCCCGTCGGCAGGCGCTGCTGGCGCGGCTGGACGGTGCGCCGCTGATCACCCGGGAGGAGCTGGTGGACGCCGGAGTGCTGCCGGTTCCTGCGGCGGCCCGGCGGCCCGCGTCGGTGTTCGATCACCACGAGGAAGGACCGGAGGGGCAGTTCGCCCTGCTGTGACCGGGCCGCGGGCCCGCTCCGGCCACGGCGGCCGCACCGACCGGTGAGGCCGGGCCGGGTGCCGCTCCAGCGCGGGGCGAGCACACCGAAGCACCGCTGCGAGCCCTGGGAATGACGGACGGGCGGGCAGCAGTGCTGTGCCGGGAGGTGTGATCGCCCGCGCCGTCCCGAGCAGCGGGCCGGCCCGGGGGCGATGCGGTCGGTTCAGCGGCGGCTGCCGAAGAGCGAGCGCCGCAGTCGCCGCAGGGGGGCGAAGAGCGAGACACGCGCGCTCTTGCTCCGGCGGTGGTGCGCGGCATCGCGCGTGGTCAGCTCACGCATCAGCAGCGTCGCTTCCGCGGCATCCCGCTGGGGGACGGCAGGTCCGCCGAGCACCGCGAGATGGCGGTCGAGGCGCGAACTGGTCGCGCTGCTTCCGCATGTAATGGCAGGCACACGCGGCCTGCTTCGCACCGTTATCTGTTCCATGTCACTCCCCACCCGTACGAGGGCACCCGGCTCGGGCAGGTTAACCCTAACCCCCCGCGGCGACACCCGTGTATCCCGGCCACAGGATTGAGCACACACATACGGAGGTTGACGACCAGCTACCGAATCTATCCGGTTCCCGGGCGACTTGGACAGATCGGATGGGCGGAACCACAGGCAGGAGACCCCGGCGGACAAGGCCCCCTGCCACGGGGACCGACGGCGGACGGACGGACGCGGTCAGGCGGCCGAGTTCAGGACGGGCAGATAGCCGCCCGACTGCCCGGCGGCGGTGGGGTGGTAGGACTCGCCGATGTTGAGCCAGTTCACGCTGTGCAACCAGGCGCTGCCCGAGCAGATCTCATGGCCCGTGAAGGTCTTCGCGACATCGCCGAAGGTGAATCCGTGGTCGGCGGCCCGCTTGGCGGTGGCCGCGTTGAGGTAGTCGGCGGCGCCGTTGATGGCGGCGCGCTCGTTCTCGTTCAGACCGGCGAGGCAGCTGCCGCCCAGCTGGTAGAAGCGGGGGTAGCCGAGGACGACGACCCGGGCGGAGGGGGCCTTGGCGCTGATCGCCGCGTACACGGAGTCGAGCTTGCCGGGCAGGGTGGAGTCGACATAGCTGCGGGCCGTGGCGATCCGGCTCAGACAGGTCGACTCCGACTGCAGGACACAGGTGGTCATGACATCGGCGAAGCCCGCGTCGTTTCCGCCGATGGAGATCGAGACCAGGTCGGTCGAGGAGTTCAGCGGACCGAGCTGACCGCCCGTGACATCACCGGTGCGGGCGCCGGAGCAGGCGGTGAAGGCGAACGAGGCGGGCGAGTTGGCGGCGGCCCAGAGCGCCGGGTGGGCGCGGGTGCTGCGCTTGCAGTCACCGCTGGCGCTGTCGTAACTGCCGGCTCCGACGCCCGAGGAGTACGAGTCACCGAGGGCCACGTAGTCGACGGCCTTCACGGAATCCGCGGCGCTCGCCGCACCCGCGCCGGTGAGGGCGAGCACCGTACCGAGCAGGAGAGAGGACGAGAACGCCACGAGTCTGGACATTTTCATGGGACCTCCTTGAGCAGGGGTGTCTGCGTCCCTACGTCGTAGCAGGACCCACCACCAATCAGGAAGTGTGCATGTCAAAAATATTCGCCGAATGCGCCTTGCCGCCCCCCTGAGTTCACCGGAAGCCGGGGGGGCCGGCCCGGCACGAGGTGGTGAAACCCGGGTGCGCGGGGTGGCCCCGTGCCGGATCATGGACGCCATGTCTGCCAACCCTGAGTCCGCTCTGCCGATCCGGCTCACCGTCGACGACAGTGATTCACCCTCCGATGTCGTCGACGCGCTGTTCCTCGGCCGGTTCGCGACGGGTGAGCAGCCGTACTCCCACAGCTCCTCCCTCGAATGCGTCAAGTCCGGGGCCACGCTGCTGCCTCCGGCCGCCAAGGTGCTGCGGGCCGCCCGGGGCGACGACCGCAGTGCCGTGCTCGCCGAGGGCGAGGGCTGGACCCTGCTGGTCTCCCGGTGGAGCCGGGGCGCCGACCTCACCGTCACCGCGACCAGTCCCGAGCTGGCGGAGAAGGTGCTCGGCCAGGCGACGGACGGCGCCAGGGACGAACCGGAACCACAGCCCGACAACGTGACCATGGGCTTCTGGTACGTCTCGCCCCGGCGCGGCCCGTACCGCACCACCCGGCAGATCGCCGCCGGGACCTGGGACGAGGTCCGCCCCAACTACACCGCTCCGGTGGCCGAGGCCATGGACCGGCTGATGAAGGTGACCCCCGACGACATCTCGGGCCGGCTGCTCCTGCTGCACGGCCCGCCGGGCACCGGCAAGACATCGGCGCTGCGCACCCTGGCCCGGTCCTGGCGCGGCTGGTGCCAGGTCGACTGCGTACTGGACCCGGAGCGGCTCTTCAACGATGTCGGCTATCTGATGGACATCGCGATCGGCGAGGACGACGGCGCGGCGAAGCAGCGCTGGCGCCTGCTGCTCCTGGAGGACTGCGACGAACTGATCCGCGGCGAGGCCAAGCACACGGCGGGCCAGGCACTGTCCCGGCTGCTGAACCTGACGGACGGGCTGCTGGGCCAGGGCCGCAATGTCCTTGTGGGGGTCACCACCAATGAGGACCTGGAACGGCTGCATCCGGCGGTGGTCAGGCCGGGCCGCTGCCTGGCCCGTATCGAGGTGGGGCCGCTGACCCGCCAGGAGTCGGTGTCCTGGCTGGGTACGGAGGAGGGGCTGGGCCGGGACGGTACGACGCTCGCGGAGCTGTACGCGCTGCGCCGCGGCAGCGGGCCCGCGTCGGTACCGAAGCAGGACGCGGGCGCGGACGCGGGCCTGTACCTCTGAGCGGCGGTCCGCCGTCCCCGCCGCCGCACCGCGCCCGACGGGCGCGTGGTAGGCCCGGGCTTCGTCAGCGTGTGTACGCGGCCCGCACGGCGTCCTGGGCGAGCGACACCGCCTGCGCCCGGGACAGCCCGAGCCGCTGGGCCAGTTCGGCGTACTCCCGCGCCGCGGCCGCGGCCTTGCGCTCGGCCGCGTCCCCCGCCGCGGCGACGAAGGTCCCGTTCCGGCCCCGGGTCTCGATCACCCCGTCGGCCTCCAGCGCCCGGTAGGCCTTGGCCACGGTGTTGGCGGCGAGGCCGAGTTCATCGGCGAAGCCGCGTACGGTCGGCAGCCGGTAGCCGACGGGCAGCGCGCCGGAGCGGGCCAGTTCGGACAGCTGCGTGCGCACCTGCTCGTACGGGGCGGTGCCGGCATCCGGGTCAATGGCGATCTTCAGAGTCACGGGACGATTCTCCCCCACCGCGGGAAAATAGGGAGGCGGTCACGGCCGTGCTCCACGTAGCGTCCGGCGCATGACTGTGATCGTTCGCGACTTCCTCCCCACCGATGCCGAAGGCTGGGTACGAGTGCGCCGGGCCGCTCTTCCGTACATGGTGACCACGGCCGAGCAGGTGGCCTTCGACCTCGCCACCGCCCATCCGGACCGCCGGTACCGGCTGCTGGTCGCCGAGGAGGACGGGGAGATCATCGGAACGGCGCAGGTGGGCATCTCCCACGACACCCCCGAGCCCGGCCAGGGGTTCTGCAACCCGTACACGCATCCGGACCGGCTGGGGCGCGGGGCGGGTTCGCTGCTGCTGAGCACGGCCGAGGAGTATCTGGCCGGGGTCGGGGCCCTCGCCGTGTACACCTGGGTGCTCGACGAACCGGCCGGCCGGGAGTTCGCCCGGAAGCGCGGCTACGAACCGAGCCGTCCGGCCCACTTCCTCCACCTCGGCCTGGCGGACAGCACGCTGCCGCCGCTCCAGGACATCCCGGCGGGCGTCGAGCTGCGTACGGCGGCCTCCTTCGCGGACGATCCGCGGCCGCTGTTCGAGGCGGACGCGGAGACGACGGCGGACGAGCCCAGCGACACCCCCTGCGAACTGGCCGACTACGAGGACTGGCTGAACAACACCTGGCGCCATCCCTCCTTCGACCGGGAGCTGACCTCGGTGGCGATGGTGGACGGCGAGGTGGCGGCGTTCAGCGCGGCCACCACCGACGGCGGCACGACCTATATGACGGGGATGACCGGCACCCGCCGGGCCCACCGCGGCCGGGGGCTGGCGAAGCTCGCGAAGAACGACTCCCTGCACCGGGCGCGCGCCGCCGGGTACACGGACGCGTACACCGGCAATGACGCGGGCAACGGCCCGATGCTGGCGATCAACGAGTGGTTCGGTTACCGGATCTGTGCCACGGAGGTACGCCATGTCCGCGCCCTCGGCTGAACCGGTGGACGTGGTCGTCGCCCTGACCAAGGCGGGCCGGACCAAGATCCGCTACCCCGCCCGTCTGGTCCGTGACGAGGACGGGCGGGTGACCGTGAGGGCTCCCTGGGCGGCGCCCGGGGTCCGGGACTTCGGCTTCGTCCGGTTCGAACCGGGGGATGTGTTCACCGAGCACTACTGGCGGGACCGGTGGTTCGCGGTGAAGGAGGTGCGCACGGGTGCCGGGGAGCTGAAGGGCTGGTACTGCGACATCACCCGCCCCGCCGTCCTGGCGGACGGTGTGCTGGAGGTCGAGGATCTGGACCTCGACCTGTGGGTGTCGGCGGACGGTTCGTCCGTACTGCGGCTGGACGAGGACGAGTTCGCCGACAGCGGTCTCGCCGTACGCGACCCGGCCGCCGCCGGCGCGGCGGTGCGGGCCCTGGACGAACTGGAACACCTCGCCCGCACCGGAGGGCTGGCCCCGCTGCTCGTGTGAGGCCCGCGCCGCCGTGCGTCCGGTCCTGGCGGGAACAGCCCGTCAGCGAGTGCCCGCCACCAGCTCCACCTCGTGTCCCGCCGGGTCCTCCAGATACGCGGCGCAGTGCTCGGCGCCGCCCGCGTACGGATGGCGGTCGGGGAACAGCAGCCGCCAGCCGTGCGCGGGGGCATCGGCGACCAGGGCGTCGAGGGCGGCCCGGTCGCGCACGTGGAACGCCAGGTGGTTGAGACCGGGGCGGCGGCGGTCGTGCGGACCGTCGGCCAGGTCGGGCGACTGTTCCAGGACGAGATAGCTGTCGCCGCGCCGCCAGCTGCGGCCGTACTGCCACTGCTGGTACGGGACATGGCCGAGGCGTCCCAGCAGCCAGCCCCAGCTCCTCGCGGCCCCGGCCAGGTCGGACACCCAGAGCTCGATGTGGTGGACCCGGCCGGTGCCCGCCCCGGCGGGCGGGAGCGGGACGGCCCGGCGGACACCCGCCGGGTCGTACGCGATGGTGTCGCCGTCCTCGTGCCAGTGGATCAGGAACCTTTCGTCCGCACGGTATCCGTCCAGTCCCGCACGGCAGTAGGCGACGATGTCGTCCGGCAGGCGGTCCAGCGGGAACCACGCCAGCTCCGCGCACTTGTCCGGCTCGGCGTTGCGCGGCGGGCGGGCCGCGTCGTGCTCCACCTCGAAGAACCAGCCCATGCGCGGAGCGCCGCCGGGGCTCCGGTGCTGCATCACGAGCGCCACCCGCAGCTCCTCGGGGTCCAGCTCCACGCCGATCTCCTCGGACGCCTCCCGGATCATCGCCTCGCGGACGTCCTCGCCGTCCTCCGCGTGACCGGAGGGCAGGTTGAACAGGCCGTCCCCGTATCCCGTTCCGGCCCGGCGGGCGAGCAGGACGTCGGGGCCCCGGCGGAGGATCAGATGGACGTCGACGACCTCGGTGTGCCGCCGCGGCGGCTCCGCGCGGGCCACCAGGGCGTACCGCTCGTCGTCCACCTCCCTGCCCCACAGCCGGGTGTCCCCGGAGAGGGCCTCGTGGTGGATGCGCTCCGTGTGGGGGGCGAGCAGCCCGGTGAGACGGGCCGCGGAGAGACCGACGCCGCCCCACACCCCCTCGATCAGCACCAGCCGCCCACCCGGTCTCAGCAGAGAGAACCAGTGGCGGAGGGCCGCCGCCGGATCGGGCAGCAGCCACACCACGTGCCGGGCCACGATCACATCGAACCGCCGGTCTCCCACCGGCGGCCGGGCGGCGTCCCCCACCAGCACCTCGGTGCCGGTCCCGGCGAGCTTGGCGCGTGCCTGCTCGGCCATGCGGGGCGAGCGGTCGACGGCGGTGACCCGGTGCCCCTGACCGGCGGCGAGCAACGAGATGCTGCCGGTGCCGCAGCCCAGGTCGAGCACGTCCGAGCCGGTGGCGGGCAGCCAGCTCTCCAGCCGCCCGGCCCAGGCATGGCGGACCGCCGGATCGAGCAGCCCGTGGTCGGGCTCCTCGTCGAAGGAGTCGGCTGCGGCGTCCCAGTCGATCGTCGTCATGCCCCCGATGGTCTCAGCCGGCACTGACAGTGCGGGGGCCGCTTCCCTCCGTTCCGGCCCGTTCCGGTCCTTCCGGACGCCTGAGGGCTGTCGCGTGCCCCCTGTCGCGTGCCCCCTGTCGCGTACTGCCTGTCGCGTGCGCTACTTCATGGCCCCGGCCCGCCGGCGTGCCGGCAGCCCGCGCACCAGCGGCCAGGCCACGATCAGCATCACGATCGCGTACACCGTCACCGAGAACGGGGTGTTGACCAGGCCCGAGACGCTCCCGTCGCTGATCTGGAGTGCGCGCCGCAGCTGCTGTTCGGCGGCGGGGCCCAGGATCACCCCGATCACGGTGGGCAGCACCGGCAGTCCGTACCGCCGCATGCCGAACCCGATCAGTCCGATGACCAGCAGGATCACCAGGTCGATCGATTCGCCGCCGACCGCGTACGCGCCGACCGCGGCGAAGAACAGGATGCCCGCGTACAGATAGGGGCGCGGGATCCGCAGGAGCTTCGCCCACACGGGCGCCAGCGGCAGGTTGAGGGCGAGCAGCAGCACCATGCCGACGAAGAGCGAGGCGATGAGGCCCCAGACCAGCTCGGGTTCGCGTTCGAACAGGAGCGGGCCGGGCTGGATGCCGTACTGCTGGAAGGCGGCCAGCATCACGGCGGCGACGGCGGTGGTGGGCAGACCGAGGGTGAGCATCGACACGAGCGTGCCGGCGGCGGAGGCGGAGGCTGCCGCCTCCGGCCCCGCGACACCTTCGATGGCGCCCTTGCCGAACTGCGCGCGGTGCCTGGAGAGACGTTTCTCCGTCACGTACGAGAGGAAGGTGGGGATCTCCGCGCCGCCCGCCGGGATCGCGCCGAACGGGAAGCCTATGAGGGGGCCGCGCAGCCAGGGCCTCCAGGTGCGCCCGAGGTCCTCCCGGCCGAGCCAGGGGCGGCCGACGGGGATCGGTTCGCCGGTGGAGCGGCGCAGATGGGCGGCGACCCAGAGTGCCTCGCCGATGGCGAAGAGGCCGACCGCGACGATCACCACGTCGATTCCGTCCGCCAGTTGGAGCGAGCCGAAGGTGAGGCGCTGCTGGCCGGTCATCCGGTCGAGGCCGACGAGGCCGATGGTGAGACCGATGAGGAGGGAGGCGAGGCCGCGGATCCGGGAGGAACCGAGGACGGAGGTGACGGCGATGAAGGCCAGCACCATGATCGCGAAGTAGTCGGGGGCACCGATGTCCACGGCGAGCGAGGCCACGGCCGGGGCGAGGACGACCAGCAGGACCGTGCCGATCATGCCGCCCGCGAAGTGTCCGATCGCCGCGGCGGCCAGCGCCTGTGCGCCGCGGCCGGCCTTGGCCATGGGGTTGCCCTCGATCGCGGCGACGACGGCCGCGCTCTCCCCGGGGGTGTTGAGGAGGATCGAGGTGGTGGAGCCGCCGAACATCGCGCCGTAGTAGATCCCGGCGAACATGATGAACGCGCCGGCCGGTTCGAGTCCGTAGGTGACCGGCAGCAGCAGCGCCACCGCCATGGCCGGTCCGATGCCGGGGAGCACGCCGATCGCCGTGCCGAGCAGGACGCCGAGGGCGGCCCAGAGCAGGTTGACCGGTGTGAGCGCGGTACCGAAGCCGTCGATGAGGGAGTTGAGGGAATCCACCGGTCAGACCACTCCCATCAGCGGGCCGCCGGGAAGGGGGACCCCGAGCAGCTTGTCGAAGACGATGTACGTGACGAGGGAGAGCCCGGCGGCGATGAGCGGGTCGCGGTCGTGGTGCCGACTGCCGAGCGCGTGGGCGGAGCCCCAGAAGAGCAGTGCGCCGGCGGCCGGGAAGCCGAGCGGGTCGATCAGTACGGCGCTCGCGAGGAAGACCGCGGCGAGCAGGAGCACGGTGCGCCGGTCGGCCGGCTCGGCGAGGTCGACGTCCTCGCCTCCCTCGGCCTCACCGCGGCCGCCGCGCAGGACGTCCACGGCGAGGAGGACGGCGACCAGGAGCAGCCCGGCGCCGACGGCGACCGGGACGGTCCTGGGGCCGACGGGTCCGCGCTGGGTGATGTCGAGGCTCATGGTGAGGGCGTCGGTGAGGACGAGGACGCCGAGGGCCAGCAGCAGGACACAGACGCCGAGTTCGGAGTGCTCGCGCAGCCAGGAACCACGATCCGAAGGGGTGCCGGGACCGGGGGCGGTATCGGGACCGGGGGCGGGGGCGGTATCGAGGGCGGGGGCGGGACCGGGGGATTGTCTGTCGTCGGTGGTCACAGTCCCAGCTCCTCAAGGACCGTGGCGACGCGCCGGTCCTGGGCGTCCAGGAAGTCGCCGAAGGCATCGCCGGTGAGGAAGGCGTCGTCCCAGCCGTTCTTCTTCATCGAGTCCTTCCACTGCTCCGATTCGTGCAGTTCCCGGATCAGGCCGACGAGCTTGTCGCGTTCGGCACCGGAGAGGCCGGGCGGTGCGACGATGCCGCGCCAGTTGGTGAAGTCGGTGTCGAGCCCGGCCTCGCGGAGGGTGGGGGCGTCGAGCCCGGGGACCCGCTCCGGACCGGTGACGGCGAGCAGGCGCAGCTCGCCCGCCCTGATCTGGTCGAGGTATTCGCCGACCCCGCTGACGCCGAAGGCGACCTTGTCGCCGAGGATCGAGGCGAGCAGTTCGCCACCGCCGTCGAACGGGATGTAGTTGACCTCCTTCGGGGCGATGCCCGCGGCCTTCGCCATCAGCATCGGGGCGAGGTGGTCGGGGCCGCCGGGCGAGGAACCGCCGCCGACCGGGAGTTTCGCCGGGTCGGCCCGCCATGCGTCGAGCAGCTGGCCGATGGAGCGGTACGGGGAGTCCTTGGCGACGACGACGATGTCCTGCTCCTCGGTGAGCCGGGCGATCGGGGTGGTGTCACCGAGGGTCTTGGGGGACTTGTTGGTGTGGACCGCGCCGACCACGCCGAGGCCCATGGACATCGCGACCCTGCCGTTGCCGTGCTCGCCGACGAGCCGGGCCAGACCGACGGTGCCGCCCGCGCCGGGGAGGTTGAACACCTCGATGTTGTGGGTGAGTCCGGCGTCCTCGGCGTTCTTCGCGGCGGTGCGCGCCGTGATGTCGTAGCCGCCGCCGGGGGTGTTGGGGACCATGAGGCGCAGTCCGGGGATCTGCGTGCCGCTGTCGGGGCCGCCGCCCGTGGAGAGCAGCGGCGGCCCCACGAACACCAGCACCGCGGCCCCGAACAGGGCGAGTGGAGTGCGCAGTCGCACGGGTTCCGCCTTTCGCTGTGAAGTGGCCCACATGTTGCCCGCGCGTCGACGGCCTGTCTCCGTTCCGGAAT
The DNA here is from genome assembly GCF_044542225.1 of Streptomyces sp. NPDC079020. NCBI lineage: Bacteria > Bacillati > Actinomycetota > Actinomycetes > Kitasatosporales > Streptomycetaceae > Streptomyces > Streptomyces sp. NPDC079020. Next base: position 20,995 of record NZ_JBITUB010000010.1, on the reverse strand, counting down.
CAACGGACGTTGTGGTCGTTGTGGTCGCGCTCTACGGTGGCCGCGTGACAAAGGTGCTGGTGGTGGACGACGACTTCATGGTCGCGAAGCTGCACAGCCGTTATGTGTCCGCGATGGACGGATTCACGGTCGTCGGGGTGGCGCACAACGGCGCCGAAGCGCTGCGCGCGGCGGGGCGGTTGCGCCCCGATCTGATCCTGCTCGACATCTATCTGCCCGACATGGACGGCATCAGTGTGCTGCGGGAGCTGCGGGCGGCGGAGGAGCGGGACGCGGACCGCCACAGCGCCGACGCGCTCTTCATCACCGCCGCCCGCGACGCGGGGGTGGTCCGCGCGGCGTTGCGGGCCGGGGCGCTGCACTATCTGATCAAGCCGTTCCACCGGTCGGCCCTGGTGGAGCAGTTGCAGCACGTGGCCTCGCTGCGCCATCGGCTCGACGCGCTGGACGAGGCGCGCAAGGACGCCCGTCAGGAGGACGTGGACCATATCTTCGGCACCCGCCCGCCGGGCTCCCGAGGACTGCCCAAGGGTCTCGCGGCGCACACGGCCGACCTGGTGGAGCGCATCCTGCGGGAACACCCCGGGGGCCTGTCCGCCTCCGAGTGCGCGCAGGCGGGGTCACTGTCCCGGGTCAGCACCCGTCGCTATCTGGAGTACTTCGCGGAGACGGGACGGGCCGAGGTGACATTGCGGTACGGGGGAACGGGGCGGCCCGAGCGCCGCTACCGGGCGCTGGGCTGACCCCCTCCCCCGCGGCTGCCGGGGCCCGCCGCCCGCCCCCGCCGGGCGTCGGGCCCCGGTACGCCGGCCGGGTCAGCCGATCGCCGAGGCGCAGGTCGTCGGGGTGGCGCGGGACGGATCGAGGGCGTTGGCCACTTCGTGGAAGGCGATCCTGTCGATGGTCCCGATCGCCACATGCTCGGACAGGTCGACCGGGCACAGGTCCTGGAGCAGGACGTTGCGCACGTTCGGGCCGTCCAGGTACTGCGTGCGGTACGGGGTCACGACCTCGTCGTACCTGGTCGCGATGACGGTGTAACGGACGCCCGGCACGGTGTCGCCGCCCGCGTTGAGCCGGGTGATGAACGGCGAGCCCGCGATCTGGTCGGCGAGGCCCGGGGTCTTCTCGGTGAGCAGGTCCTCGGCGCCGGGGAAGTACGGCAGGAGCCTGGTCAGCCCGAGGAGCGTGGTGCCGTGGTTGTCGGGGGCGATCCCGATGAGGGCGTTCACCTTGTCGGCCCCGCCGAGGAACTTCAGGTAGAAGTTGGGCATCATGCCGCCCTGCGAGTGGCCGACCAGATCGGCCTTCGGCGCTCCGGTGGCGGCGAGCACCTTGTCGACGAACACGGCGAGCTGTCCGGCGGACCTGTCGATGGGGCCGAGCCCGTTGAAGAACGGCACGCCGGGAAGCTGCCCGTAGTCGAGCGAGTAGACGCAGTAGCCCCGGTTGACGAGATAGGGGGCGAGGACGAGCCAGTTGTCGACCGAGTTCCCGAAGGTTCCGTGGACCAGGACGACCGGGCGGGGGTGGGCGGCGGAGGGCTTGCAGGAGTAGTCGTTCCAGCCACGGGAGGTGGCGGCCTCCCCGGCGGTGGATGCCGAGGGGGAGGCGGTGGGGGTGGCCGCGGTGGCGGTCGCCGCGGGGGTGGCGAGGGCCGCGACGGCGAGGAGCAGTGCGGCGAGCGTTCTGCGCGGACGTGGGGTGCGCGACGCACGTGTCCAGGGCAGCATCGTGTGGTCTCCTTGCGGCTCAAGGGAGTTGCGATGTCGGTGCGCCCCGCGGCCCGGACCACAGGTCTGGTGGTGCTGTTCCTTCCGGTGCACTTAACGTGCTCATGCCAAATTACGCACGAGTAGGGTCGCGGGGGAAGTTACGCGTCGGTAAAAACTGACGTCGCATCACCGTAGGCCGGGCGTCCGGCGCGGGACAGCACGTCAGGCCGCGAGCCGCCCCGGTTTCACCGCCTGCGGTCCGAACCTCGCCCGCAGCCGGTCCGACACCTCCTCGATCCGGCGCGCCCGCTCGTCCGCCGGGTCGAAGCTGAGCTGACGGGCCGCCCGTTCCGCGTCGCCGAGCCCCTCGGCCCTCAGCCCGATCCCCCGGACCCGGGCCCGTTGCAGACCGAGCGAGTCCTGGATCCGGTACGCCAGTTCGGTGAGCGCCGCCGAGTGGGCGGTGGGCTCCCGGAGCGTGCGGCTGCGGGTCAGCGTCGTATAGCCCTTCCGGTCGGCGTACCGCACGGAGACCGCGAGCCCCCGGCACACCTGCCCCTCGGCCCGCAGCCGGGCGCCGAGCTCCTCGGTGAGCGAGAGCAGCGCGCGGCGGTGCCGCTCCCGGTCCAGCTCGTCGCGCGGGAAGGAGCGTTCGGCGGCGATGGAGCGGGCGGCGGCGTTCGGGACGACCCGGGTGCGGTCGATGCCGTTCGCCCGTTCCCACACCTCGCGCCCGGTCCGCACCCCGGTGATCCGCTGCAGGGTGGCCAGCGGCGCCGCGGCGATCCGGCCGACGGAGTCGAGCCCGTATCCGCACAGGGTGCGTGCCGTCGCCGCCCCGACACCGTCCAGCGCGGCGGCCGGCCGGGGCGCGAGGAACGCGGCCTCCTGCCCGTCGGGCACCACGAAGGTCGTCCCGGGCGCGGCCTGCCGCGCCGCCATCCGGGCCAGCATGGGGTTGCCGGCCGCCCCGATCGCGCAGTCCACGCCGTGCAGGGCGAGCGCCCGGACCCGGATCACCGAGGCCAGGTCCACCGCGTCCTGCCCGAAGTAGCGCAGCGCGCCGCTCACATCGGCGAGCGCCGCGTCGGGCGGTGCGGCCTCGACGACCGGGGTGAACGCGCCCAGGAGGGCGAGCAGCCCCTCGTATCCGGTGCCGCCCACCGGCCCCCCGCCGATCCGGCGGAACCGCAGGAACAGGATCGTCGCCCGGCCGTTCATCCCGCGCTCCCGGGGCTCTGGTGCCACAGCTTCCTTCCGGTGGGAGTCCCTTCGCCGGGGGGCTGGAGGTCGGACCAGGGGTTCATCTCGTAACCGGTGGGCAGTGTGATGCGCCGGCCGGTGCCGGTGCCTTTGGGCCCTTCCTCCGGAGCGGCGTCCGTGCCGTCCGGGACCTCCGCCAGCCGCGCCGCGACCGCGTCGAGTCCCCCGCTGCGGCGCAGCTCCGCCAGCTCCGCCAGATTCCAGGCCGCGGCGCCGACCACACTCAGGCTCCGCGGGCCGCGCCGCTGCACCACGCCGCGCACCAGCAGCAGCCAGGAGTGGAAGACCGTGTGCGCGCAGGCCTCGTGGCTGTCGTCGAAGAAGGCCAGGTCCACCAGGCCGGTGCCGTCGTCCAGGGTGGTGAAGATGACCCGTCGCCCGGAGCGGACCGGCGGGGTCTGGGTGGCCGCCTTGGCCCCGGCGACCAGCACGGTCTCACCGTGCCGTGCCTCCCGCAGCCGCTTGGCGGAGAGCGCGCCCAGCTCCTTCAGGAAGACATGGTGGTCCTCCATCAGATGGCGCGAGACATCCATGCTCAGCACGCCGAGTTCGGCACTGAGCCGCTCCGCGGCATTGAGGTCGGGCAGGCCCGCGGAACCGGACTTCCGGCCCTCCCCCAGCGGGAGCTGGGCCCCGTGGGTGCCCGGTCCGGCACTCCGCCGGGCACGGTGGAGCTCGAAGAGGTGCAGCAGCAGATCGCGGCGGTTGGCGCCGAAGGCGTCCAGCGCGCCGACCTGGGCCAGCCGTTCGGCGGCCGGCCTGCCCGGCCGGGCACGCTGCCAGAAGTCCAGCAGCGAACCGTAGGGCTGCCCGGCCTCGATCCGGGCGACCTCGGCCTCGCTGATGCCATGGACGTCCGAGAGTGCCAGCCGCAGCCCCCAGGTCCCGGGACCATCCCCTTCACCGGACACCAGTTCGATTCGATGGGTGGCCGCCGACCGGTTCACGTCCAGCGGCAGTACCGGCACTCCGCGCCGCCGCGCGTCCGCGAGGAGCAGCCGCTTGGGGTACATCCCCGGGTCGTGCGTGAGCAGCCCGGCGTAGAAGGCCGCCGGATGGTGCGCCTTGAGCCAGGCCGACTGGTAGGTCGGTACGGCGAAGGCGACCGCGTGCGCCTTGCAGAAGCCGTAGCTGCCGAATGCTTCGATGATCTCCCAGGTGCGGGCGATCACTTCGACGCCGTACCCCCGCGCGGCCGCGCGCCGCGCGAACCAGACCTTGATCCGGTCCTGCGACCCGGGGTCGGAGAGCCCGCGCCGCACCCGGTCGGCCTCACCCCGGCCGCAGCCGGTCATGATGTCCACCATCTCGATGATCTGTTCGTGGAAGACGACCACGCCATAGGTGTCGCGCAGCGGCCCTTCCAGGTCGGGATGCGGACAGCGGACGGGAGCCCGGCCGTGCCGGGCCTCGATGAACGGCCGCACCATGTCGGCGGCGACCGGGCCGGGCCGGAACAGCGAGATGTCGACGACCAGGTCGTGGAAGGTGGCGGGCTGGAGCCTGCCGACCAGATCGCGCTGGCCCGGCGACTCGATCTGGAAGCAGCCCAGCGTCTCGGCGGTCCTGATCAGCCGGTACGTCTCCGGATCGCCGGGCGGCACGGCATCGAGGTCGACCTCCTCCCCCGAGGCCCGCTTCACCTCCGTGACCGCGTGCGCCATCGCCGACTGCATCCGTACACCCAGCACATCGAGTTTGAGCAGTCCGAGGTGCTCCACGTCCTCCTTGTCGAACTGCGACATCGGGAAGCCCTCGCCACTGGTGGGCACGACGGGGGTACGGCTCAGCAGCGCGGCGTCCGAGAGCAGCACCCCGCACGGGTGCATGGCGATGCTGCGGGGCAGCGCGTCCAGCGCCTCCACCAGTTCCCAGAGCCTCCCGTACGTCTCCTTCCGCTCGGCAACCGCCCTCAGCTCGGGCAGCTCCTCCATGGCGGCGCGGGCGTCGCGGGCCCGGATGTGCGGGAAGGCCTTGGCGAGCCGGTCGGTCTCGGCCGGGTCCATGGAGAGCGCGGCCCCGACGTCCCGGATGGCGTGGCGCACCCGGTAGGTCTCGGGCATGGCGACGGTGGCGACCCGTTCGGCGCCGAAGCGGCCGATGATCCTGCGGTAGACGTCGAGGCGGCGGGCCGATTCGACGTCGATGTCGATGTCGGGCAGCACGAAGCGCCGCTTGGACAGGAAGCGCTCCATCAGCAGCCCGTGCTCGACCGGGTCGGCGTGCGCGATGCCCAGGAGGTGGTTGACCAGGGAGCCCGCGCCGGAGCCGCGGGCGGCGACCCGGATCCCCATGTCCCGTACGTCGTCGACCACCTGGGCGACCGTGAGGAAGTACGAGGCGAAGCCGTGGTGGGCGATGATGTCCAGTTCGTGGTGCATCCGCTCCCAGTAGTCGCGCCTGCGGTCGTGGCCGCGCAGCACCATGCCCGCGGCGGCCCGGGAGGCCAGCACCCGCTGGGCGGTGCGCTGCCCGGCGCCGACGAGACGCGGTTCGGGGAAGTGGACGGTGCCGAGGCCGAGGTCGTCCTCGGGGTCGACGAGGCAGGCGTCCGCGGTGCGGCGGGTCTCCGCCAGCAGCCGCGCCCCGGCGTCCGGGCCGAGGCCCGCGGCGGCGGTGATCCGCTCGGCGGTCTCGCACATCGCGCGGGCGTCCTTGAGCCAGCGCTCACCGCTGTCGAGGGGCGAGCGGCGCGGGTCGACGGGGACGAGCCTGCGGGCCGAGTCGAGCACATCGGCGACCGGGCCCTGTCCCGGGTCGGCGTACCGGACCGCGTTGGTCAGCACGGCCCGTACCCCTTGCTCCGCGGCGAAACCGACGGTCCGGGCGGCGAGCCGCAGCGAGCCCGGCCCGGTGCCCCGGCGGCCGTGGTGGACGGCTTCGAGGCGCAGGTCGTCGCCGTACATCTCCCGCCAGGGCGCGAGCAGCGCGGCGGCCCGGTCGGGACGGCCCGCGGCCAGCGCCCCGCCCACCTCGGAGGCGGGCCCGAGCAGCACGGTGAGCCCTTCGGCGGGCAGCGAGGGCCAGTCCACCAGGGGCGGTCCGGCGCCGGCGGACGGGTCCGGGGACGCGGCATGGGCGGCGGTGACGAGCCGGCACAGTTCCGCCCAGCCGCGCGCGCCGTCACGGGCGAGAAAGGTGACCCGGGGTGCGGATTCATCGACAAAGGCACCACCGCGCACGGGCGCCCGCAGCCGATGCGTGCGGCCCTCCTCCCCCGTACGCCGCGCCACCGCGAGTCCGACGCCGAAGAGCGGCCGGATCCCGGCCTTCTCGCAGGCCCGGACGAAGCGGACGGCGCCCGCGAGGGTGTCGCGGTCGGTCAGCGCGAGGGCGTCCATCCCCCGCTCGGCGGCACGTTCGGCCAGCCGCTCCGGGTGCGAGGCCCCGTATCTCAGGGAGAACCCGGAAACGGTGTGCAGATGCGTGAACCCGGGCATCCGCACCTCCTGGACCGTTCCGTAACCCACCACCCCCCTCGTTCTCCACCATAGACCAAGTTTCGAACATTCGTACGATACCCGGGGCGCGGGACACCCCCGGCCGTCCGATCAGCCATTCGGCCCAGCCCCGCCTGCGCGAACAGCGGGCCGCCCGGACCGTGGGGGCATGACTTTCGTCGACGAGGTGAAGAACGCCGTCACCACACGGGCCGCGCTGCTCGTGATCGGTGTGCTCGGGCTGCAACTCCTGTTCATCGCGTCCTACGTCGGAGCGCTGCACAGCCCGAAGCCGACCGATGTCCCGTTCGGGGTGGTGGCCCCCCAGCAGATGTCCCAGCAGCTCGTCACCCAGCTGGACGCTCTGCCCGGCGGCCCGCTGGACCCCCGCGCGGTCGGTGACGCCGCACAGGCCCGCGAGCAGATCCTGAACCGCGACATCGACGGAGCCCTGATCGTCGACCCGGTGGGGAGGACCGACACCGTACTGGTCGCCTCCGGCGGCGGCACCGTGCTGGCCTCCTCCCTGGAGAAGATCCTCACCGAGGTCGAGGCCACCCAGCGCCGGACCGTGCGCACCGTGGACGTGGCCCCGGCCTCCCCCGACGACTTCGACGGGCTCTCGTCCTTCTACCTCGTCGTGGGCTGGTGCGTGGGTGGCTACCTCTGCGCCTCGATCCTGGCGATCAGCGCCGGCACCAAGCCCGCCAACCGGCAGCGCGCGGCGATCCGGACCGGGGTCATGGCGCTGTACTCGATCGCGGGCGGCATCGGCGGCGCGATCATCATCGGACCGATCCTCGGCGCCCTGCCCGGCAGCCTGTGGGGGCTGTCCGGTCTGGGCGCGCTGGTCGTCTTCTCGGTCGGCATGATCACGCTCGCCCTGCAGGCGCTCACCGGCATCGTCGGCATCGGACTGGCCGTCCTGATCATCGTGGTCGCGGGCAACCCGAGCGCGGGCGGCGCCTTCCCGCTGCCGATGCTGCCGGACTTCTGGCGGGCGATCGGCCCCGCCCTGCCCCCGGGCGCCGGCACCTGGGTGGCCCGCTCGATCGCGTACTTCAAGGGCAACGCGGTCACCGGGCCGCTGCTGGTGCTCTCCGCCTGGGCGGTCGTCGGCACGGCCGGGACCCTGCTGCTGTCCCTGCGGCACAGGCCGGAGACGGACCCGCCCGGTCCGGCACCCGCGGCGGCGACGGCACCGGGCGGGCCGCCCCTCACCTGAGCCCGTCCACGGCCGTCCGGGCGCTCTCCCCGAAAACCCCGAAGACCCCGAAGACCCCGAAGACCCCCGACGGCGGCCCCGGGGCCCCGACGGCCCGGAAACCCGGACGCCCGGATGCCCGGTGCCTGCTCGGCACCGGGCATCCGGGCGGGGTACGCGCGCCTCCGGTCAGCTGCCGTAGTACGCCTGCCGCATCAGCCGGATCATGTCGTCGATCATCGGCATCCGCGGGTTGGCGGGGGCGCACTGGTCGGCGTAGGCGTTCATCGCCTGCTGCGGCAGCGCCTCGACGAAGGCCGTCTCGTCGACGCCCTCCTCGGCGAAGGAGGCCGGGATCCCGCACTTGGCGCGCAGCTCCTCGACGGCACGGGCATAGGACTCGACCCCTTCGGCCGGGGTGGAGGCGGGCAGCCCCAGCATCCGGGCGATCTCCTGGAACCGCTCCGGGGCCCGGTAGACCTCGGCCTTCGGCCAGGGGGTGGCCTTGCCGGTGACCTGGCCGTTGTGCCGGATCACGTGCGGCAGGAGCAGCGCGTTGGTGCGGCCGTGCGGGACATGGAAAGTGTTGCCCAGGGTGTGGGCCATGGCGTGCACCAGGCCGAGGAAGGCGTTGGCGAAGGCCATCCCGGCGACGGTCGACGCGTTGTGCATCTTCTCCCGCGCCTCGGGGTCCCGGGGCCCGTCGGTCACACAGCGCTCCAGGTTGCCGAAGATCAGCTTGATGGCCTGGAGGCAGAGCCCGTCGGTGTAGTCGTTGGCGTAGACGGAGACGTACGCCTCGGTGGCGTGGGTCAGCGCGTCGAACCCGGAGTCCGCGGTGACGTTCGGCGGCAGGCCCATCGGCAGCACCGGGTCGACGATGGCGACGTTCGGGGTGAGGGCGTAGTCGGCGAGCGGGTACTTCTGGGCGGCCGCCGGGTCGGAGATCACCGCGAACGGGGTGACCTCGCTGCCCGTGCCCGACGTGGTCGGGACGGCGACCAGCTGCGCCTTCTCGCCCAGCGAGGGGAAGGTGTAGGCGCGCTTGCGGATGTCGAAGAACTTCTCCTTGGTGTCCGCGAACTCGACCTCGGGGTGCTCGTACATCAGCCACATGATCTTCGCCGCGTCCATCGCGGAGCCGCCGCCCAGCGCGATGATGGTGTCCGGTGCGAAGTCGCGCATCAGCGCGGCCCCGGCCCGTACGGTCTCCAGCTCGGGGTTCGGCTCGACGTCGTCGATCACCTGGAGGGTCACCGGACCGCCCTCGCGGGAGTGCAGGATGTCGATGACCTTCTGTACGTAACCCAGCCTGCCCATGGTCCTGTCGGTGACCACGGTGACCCGGTTCAGCCCGTCCATCTCGCCGAGGTAGCGCAGCGCGTTGCGCTCGAAGTAGATCTTCGGCGGCACCTTGAACCACTGCATGTTGTTGTTGCGCCGTCCGATCCGCTTGATGTTGATGAGGTTGACCGCGGAGACATTGTCGGAGACCGAGTTGTGCCCGTAGCTGCCGCAGCCGAGGGTGAGGGAGGGCAGAAAGGCGTTGTACACGTCGCCGATACCGCCGAAGGTCGAGGGCGCGTTGACGATGATCCGGACCGCCTTGACCCGCCTGCCGAATTCCTCGGCCAGTTCCTCGTCCTCGGTGTGAATGGCCGCACTGTGTCCCAGCCCGTTGAACTCGACCATCTGTGCGGAGAGTTCGAGGCCGTGCCGGGTGGAATCGGCCTTCAGCGCGGCCAGCACCGGGGAAAGCTTCTCCCGGGTGAGCGGTTCGCCCTCACCGACCTCCGCGCATTCGGCGATCAGCAGTGCGGTGTTCTCGGGGACCTGGAATCCGGCCTGTTCGGCGATCCACCGCGGGGACCTCCCGACAACATCCGCGTTCAGCTTCCCGCCGGAACAGTCGGCGGCGAAGGCCGTGGTGCCGAAGACGAACTCCTCCAGCTTGGTCTTCTCGGCGGCGGTGACGACATACGCGCCCAGGCGCTCGAATTCCGCGAGACCCCGGTCGTACACCTCGTGGTCGAGAATGACGGCCTGTTCGGAGGCGCAGATCATGCCGTGGTCGAAGGATTTCGAGAGCACGATGTCATGCACCGCGCGCCGGAGCCTGCCGCTGCTGGTGACATAGGCGGGCACGTTTCCCGCGCCGACGCCCAGGGCGGGCTTCCCGCACGAGTAGGCGGCCTTGACCATGGCGTTCCCGCCGGTCGCCAGGATGGTGGAGACACCGTCGTGGCGCATCAGGAGGCCCGTCGCCTCCATCGAGGGTTCCTCGATCCACTGCACGCAGTCCTCGGGCGCACCGGCCGCCACCGCGGCGTCGCGGACCGTCCTGGCGGCTTCGGCCGAGCAGTGCTGCGCGGAGGGGTGGAACGCGAAGACGATCGGGTTGCGGGTCTTCAGCGCGATCAGCGCCTTGAAGACGGTGGTGGAGGTCGGGTTGGTCACCGGGGTCATCGCGCAGACGACACCGACCGGTTCGGCGATCTCGGTGATGCCGTTCAGTTCGTCGCGGCCGATGACCCCGACGGTCTTCAGTCCGGCCATCGAGTGCGTGATGTGCTCGCAGGCGAACAGGTTCTTGACGGCCTTGTCCTCGAAGAGCCCGCGCCCGGTCTCCTCGACCGCCAGCCGCGCGAGCTCGCCGTGCCGGCCGAGAGCGGCGAGCGAGGCCTTCTTGACGATGTGGTCGACCTGCTCCTGTGTGAACGACCCGTATGCGTCGAGCGCGTTCAAGGCCCTACGGACCAGTCCGTCCACCATCTCTTCGGCCTGCATGACAGGAACTCCTTCATCGAGTCGCGCTCCTTGACACCTCCATTCGACACCTGTGATCACTCCGGAACCGGCCGCCAAAGACCCTGACGGAGGGGCCCAAAGTCCTCTCCCGGCCGCCCCTCTTCTCCATGGAACCTGCTCCCACCTGCGAAGACACCGAGGGACCAAAGCCCTTCGCGAGCTTGTGAAATCGTTCACGAATAATTCGCCCGACGGCGCGCGGGGAAGCGCGCGGCCGCGGTACGGGATCCGGCGGAAGCCCCCTGGCCGTACCTTCACGCCAAGACCTTCACGGTTCCTTCCGACAAGGAGTCCCCGTGGCGCCCCTGATGGGTCATCATCGAAAAGGCAGCACACGCCGGGCACACCGTGCCCGGACCGGCCGGGGAACCGAGGCGGAGGAGGCACGGGTGCGAAGTCGGGTGCGCGCGGCGGACGGGCGGCATCTGATGGTGGAGTGCCTGGGTGATCCGCGCGGCAGACCGGTCTTCCTGCTCCACGGCATGCCGGGCAGCAGGCTGGGCCCCGCTCCGCGCGGCATGGTGCTCTACCAGCGCCGTACGCAGCTGATCACCTATGACCGCCCGGGATACGGCGGCTCCGACCGTCACGCGGGCCGCCGGGTGAGCGATGTCGTCGAGGACGTACGGGCGATCGCCGACTTCCTGGGCCTGGAACGGTTCGCCGTCGTGGGCCGCTCCGGCGGCGCCCCGCACGCCCTGGCCTGCGCGGCGCTGATGCCGGACCGGGTCACCCGCACCGCCGCCCTGGTCGGCCTCGCGCCCTGGGACGCGGAGGGTCTCGACTGGTTCGAGGGGATGGCGGAGTCGAATGTGCTCGCGTACTCCACCGCCGCGGCCGACCCGGACGGCCTCGCGGAGTCCTTCATCATCCGCTCCGAGGAGATCCGGCAGAACCCGGTCAGGCTTCTGGACGATCTGCGCCGGGAGCTGACCGCGTCCGACCGCGTGGTGGTCAACGACGCCGGGATCCGCTCGATGCTGCTGCGCAACTACCGCGAGGGGCTGCGCACTTCGGCGTACGGATGGATCGACGACGCCATCGCGTTCTGCCGTCCCTGGGGCTTCGCCCCGGCGGACATCACCGGTCCGGTGATGCTCTGGCACGGCGAGAAGGACGTGTTCTCACCGGTCGGCCACTCCCGCTGGCTGGCCGGCCAGATCCCCGGGGCCACCGCCGTACTGGAACCGGCGGCGGCGCACTTCGACGCGCTGTCCGCGCTCCCCGGGATCCTCAACTGGCTGCTGGACGACCGGGAGTGCCCGGCCGCCTGACCCCGGCTGACCCCGGCGGGCCCTGCCCCGGCCGGGGCTGGGCCCGCCGGGGCGGGTCCGGCCCCGCTCACACCGCGAGCGGTTCCAGTTCGCGCCGGAACCGGCGCTCGTCCCGGGCGATCCGGGTCAGCGGATGCTCGTCGCCGAGCTGCCTGGTCAGCTCGGCGACCACCTCCGCCCGCAGCTGCACCGCCTCGTTCTCACGTCCCAGCGCGTCGAGCGTGACCGCCCTGTTCGAGGTCATGGCCAGGGTCTCGGGGTGGTAGGCCCCCAGTGCCTCCCGCAGCTGCGAGGACAGCCGCTCCTCCGTCTCCAGCACGATGTCCAGCTCTCCCCGGTCCGCGGTCGCGCTGGCCAGGTTCATCACGCAGAACAGGGTGTTCGGGTGCGCGCGGCCGAACCGCTCCCGCATCGAGGCGACCACCTGCTTCAGCAGCTTCTCGGCCTGCTCCGCCTCCCCCGTCCCCGACAGATAGACACCGAGGTTGTTCTGGGCGGCCAGGGTGTACGGGTGCTTCTCCCCCGGCACCTTCATGTACTGGTCGACCACCTCCCGTGCCGCGTCCCTGGCCTGGACCGGCTCGCCCGCCGCGAACAGGTCCGCCGCCAGGTTGAGGTCGCACGCCAGCGAATCGGGGTTGGCCATGGTGTACTTCGCGCGGTACCTGGCACGGGTGGCCACCGTCAGCCGGTGGGCGTCCTCGAAACGGCCCGCCCTGCGCAGGGAGACCGCGAGGCTCTTCGCGGCGCTGAGCGTGGTCGGGTAGCTCCGGCCGAGCGTCCGCTTGAAGGCGTCGTACGTGCGGCTGAGCAGACCGACGGAGTCCTCGTACCGCCCGATCTCCCGCAGGTCACGGGCCAGGTTCATGGCGGAGGAGAGACTGTAGGGGTGCTCCGCGCCGAGCACTTCGGTCCGTGAGTCGTAGACGTCCTGGTCGATCTCGCGGGCCTTGGCGTACTGCCCGATGCTCCGCAGGTTCAGGGCCAGGTTGTTGGCCGCCGCCAGCGTCCTGGGGTGATCGTCGTGGAAGATCTGGCTGAACCCGTCGCGGGCGTCGGTCGCCAGCTCGATCGCCCGGCCGTAGTCACCGAGCAGACCGAGGTCGATGGCCAGACTGCTGGTGGTCATGTACGTGTGCGGGTGCTCCTGGCCCAGCACCTCCCGCTGCCGCTGGAGGGTCAGCTCGTCGAGCTCCTTCGCCTCCACGTACCGTCCGCGCGTACGCAGGATGTTGGAGAGGTGGAAGCAGAGGTAGAGGTACTGGAGGTCCCGCTCCCCCAGTGTCTCCAGCCAGGTCTCGCGCAGTCCGTCACCGAGGGTGGCCGCGGTCCGGACGTCCCCGCGCTTCCACAGATAGCGCACCCGGTCGATCAGGAGCCTGCGGGGCTCCGGCTCCTTGCAGTTGCGCGCGTCGGACGGGCCCAGGTGCGGCCAGATGGTGGCGAAGGTCTGCCAGGTCTCCGGGTTGTCGATCGGCTCGTCGTCGTCGGGCCGCGCACCCGCCAGAATGCGGTGGACGACATGGCGGGCCTCCCGCTGTTCCTCCTCGCTGAGCTGGGCCCTGATCACCGCCTGCACCAGACGGTGCACCTGGATGGAGTTGGACACCTGGTCGACCTTGGCGAGGGCGAACCGGCCGATCTCCCGGATGACCCGGCCGAGCACCAGTTTCTCCTGGAGCGAGGCGTCGTACGGCTTCAGCGCCTCGATCATCTCCTTGCTGTAGAGGAGATTCCCGGAGATCGGCTCGGGCGCGAAGAAGGCGCAGAGCTGGAGCAGCCGCACCGCGGCGGGCGAGCGCTCCTTGAGCCGGGCGATGGAGATGTTCCAGGTCGCGGCGACCGGTTCGGGATAGCCGGCGGGCTGGTTGAGGGCGAGGACCTGGGGGGCCTGCTGGGCGAGCTGTTCCAGATAGGCGCCGATGGGGGTGGCGGTCTCCGCGATCCAGGCCGCCGCCTGCTCGACGGCGAGCGGCAGGTCACCGACCGCGGTGGCCACCTGGGCGGCGTCGTCGTCGCTGAGTCCCGGGGCGCGGCGCTGGAGGTGCTCGATGGACTCCTCGCGGAGGAAGACATCGACGGGCAGCGCGTCGCCGTGCTGGGACCAGGTCTGGTTCCGGGAGGTCACCAGGATGTGGCCGGAGCCGCCCTGCGGGAAGTAGCGGCGGAGCTGTTCGGGATCGTCGGCGTTGTCGAACACCAGCAGCCAGCGGTCCGAGGGCACTCCGCGCCGCAGCAGGTCGACGGCCTCCTGCGAGGCCGCGGCCATGTCCTCGCCGCCCTGGGCACCGAGCCGGACGGCGAGTTCGGCCAGTGAGGCGACCACGTCGTCGGGCTGCTCGGACGATATCCACCAGACCAGGTCGTAGTCGGCCATGAAGCGGTGCACGTACTCCAGCGCCACCTGGGTCTTGCCGACGCCGCCGAGTCCGTACAGGGTCTGCGGCTGCGGCAGGACGACCGCCATGCCGCCGCCGAGCTGGTCGCGCATCCGTTCCAGGACGAGGGAGCGGCCGGTGAATCCGGGGTTGCGCGGCGGGGCGTTCCAGATCCTCGGCACGGTGCCGGGGAAGCGGGGCCCCGGTGACGTCCCGTCGACCAGCTGCACCGGCCGGTCCAGCGCGCGCATCAGGGCCGTGGTGGCGTGCACCTCGTCGAGCCGGAAGAGATCGACGGGGTTGCGGTCGATGTAGGGGGCGCTGAGACGTACGTCCCCGACCCTGAACGGCAGCAGCTGGCGCCGGCCGCCGCCGGGGTCCTCGGAGACCGCGCGGTCCCACAAACCCACCGCGCGCTGGGACTTGAGGTAGGCGCTGGAGAGCAGGACGACGGTCCTGGCCGCGTTCTCGGCGGTGACGTCCGCCGGTTCCGGGCGCTCGCTCCGTTCGGCGGAGACATCGCGCGGGACGACCCTAAAGCCGGCCCGGGTGAGGACGGATTCGATCCAGTCGGCCCACATCCGGTTCTCCGCCACATAGCTGAGGAAGAGGTCGGCGGGTAGCGCGGGCCTGCGGCGGGTGAAGGCGTCCCGGATACGCAGGCGCACCTCGTCGCCCACCGGGGGCATGGCGGTGATCTGCCGGTCGGTGATGACCGCGGTGAGCCGTTCGAAGGCGGAGAGCAGCGAGTTGGTGAGCCCGGCCTCGTCCCCGAAGGTGGCGAGCGTCTCCTCGTAGGCGTAGTAGGGGCGGTACGGAATCTCCACCGCGCCCCAGTAGGCGGTGAGTTCGTCGCCCGACAGATCGCGCGGCAGCCGGTCGAACTTGAGCCGGGCCAGCGCCCGTCCGGCGTCGGCCTTCTCCTTCTCGCCCTCGTCGATGCGCATCGGGACGGGGAAGATCGCGATGGGACGGCCGGTGTAGCGCTCGGCGATCTGCCGGGCGACGGAGGCGGCGCCGTCGATGGACTGGTCGCTGAGGGTGAAGCAGTCGACGAGCACGTCGGGGAGGTGGACGGTGCAGATGTCGGCGATGTCGCTGAGGCCGGTACGGCTGTCGATGAGGACGTAGTCGTAGTTGGCCTTCATGTCCTCGCGCAGGGCGTCGAAGAAGTGGCCGCCGCCGAGCCGGTCGTAGAAGTTGTCCCAGTCGAAGGTGGAGACGGTCGCGGAGTATTCGCGGTTCTGCCGTCCGGCGGAGACGAAGTCGAGGGTGCCGCCCTGCGGGAACTCCCAGCCGAGCGCCTCGGGGGTGAGGGAGACCGCGTGCGGCTGGATGCGGGCGTAGTCGCGGTGCCAGTCGTCCGCGCGCTGGGCGGGGCTGGTCGCGGCCCAGGCGTACTCGGTGATCAGGTCGATCACCCCGGTGGTGGCACCGAGGGTGGAGGGGTCGAGGAAGGGGTGGAAGAACCGGTGCAGACCGGGTGCCTCCAGGTCCCAGTCGACGGCCAGTACCCGCTTGCCGTTGGCGGCGAGGATCCAGGCCGTGTTGGCCAGGGCCATCGTGCGGCCCGTACCGCCCTTGTACGAGTAGAAAGTGACGATGCGCCCGTCACGACCGGCAGTCATACGTCCTCCGCTTGCGTCGCAGGGTCGTTCGGGTCGGGTAGGAAGCTGGTGTTGCCCATGGGTCCCATCAGCCGCGTCCGTTCGCTGTGTCCTCCGCCGGTGGCCGGTGGATACGCCGTCGCGTGGCGCAGATACTGCTGGGCGGCCACCTCGACCACCTGGGGCAGGATCTGCCCGAAGGCGTCCATGGTCGGCACTCCTTTGGCCGCCGCGCGGCAGAAGGCCCGCCCCTGCCGCATCTTGGCCGGCATGGTCTGTTCGAGTTTCTCGGTGAGTTCGGCCTCGGCCGCCCGGCTCTGGTGGTCGTCACGGTTCCACGGCACGACCATGGTCACCCAGGGGCGGTTCTCGGCGTCGAAGGCGGCGAGCCGGCGCCGCCGCTCCTCGTCCTGGAGGGCCCAGCGGTCGACGAGGAGTATCTCGGGGGTGCTGGGCGACTGTTTGCCCTCGGGCTGCCCGGACTCCTCGTCGAACGAGGAGATGACGGCCTGGTAGTTGAGCGAGCGCACCAGTTCCTCGGCCACATAGGCCAGCGGTCTCGCGGCGGCCGGATGATAGGGGTTCCAGTCCTGCGGGTTGTCGCCGTAGTAGTCGCTGTTGCGCCCCTCGGGCAGGTCGTGGCGGGTGGGCGCGCAGATGGTGATCCGCATCGGCCGGGGGGCGCCCACGCCGCTGCTGCGCGAGCCGAAGGCACTGGGGGCGAGGCGGTAGTCGACCGGCCGGCCGGTGTCGATCCGCACCGTGTCGGCGACGCTGACGATCCGCTTGGCCAGTTCGTAGACGGCCCGTTCGTAGTCCTGGGCGAACAGCCTGAGCTTGATCAGCCCGTAGAGTCCGTCGCTGACGTACCGGTCCCCGAAGTCCCGGTGGTTGAACTGCAGCCGCTCCGCCGATCCCGGCAGCTGGCTGGGAGGCACCGGGACCCAGAGCGCCGGGACGATCGCTTCGGCCGGCTGGTTCGAGCGCGCCCGGTGGTGGATGGCGCGCTGTTCGAACGCGTACCACTCCTTGCCGCACATCTCGCTGGCGAAGTAGCGCGGTGAGAACAGCGGAACGAAGACCCGGCAGGTGGCGAGCACTCCGCCGAGCCGTTCCGACCAGCCCTCACCGGAGCGTATCTCCCGGTCCATGAACCCCGCGGGTGCTCCCGCGGGGAGATCGGTCATGGCCATCACATGGCCGCACAGATCTTGGAATAACCGTTCGACCCACATATCGGGGTCCGTTCCACCGCCGTACCCCGGTGTATGCGCGTAACTCAGAAAGAAGTACGGCCGATGGTCCGCCGCTCGCTGCTGCGTCGATGCGTGCACACGACCCCCGTCCTGTGTGAGCACTCGCATCCGAGGAGTAGGAAAAGAATGCGAGCGAATTCATCATTCCGGAGCGGACTGCGCTCCACCCCCCTGGCGTTCGGTCATTGAACGCCGCTTTTCGGTCAACCGTTCCCGGTTTCGGACCCGGGTGTTATTGATCAAGAACAGCGTTGCGGCCCTTTCCCCCACATGTCCCGTGTGTACCGCTGATCTCTTTCCGTACTACGGCCAGAAGACGCTTTCCGTCGACGGTCGGTTCTGCCGCCTTTTCGATCATGTCGAGCGCTTCCGGTACGCCCTGGAGGAACCGTGGCGCGAAGAGGCCGAGCCCCGCCCGTTCATAGGTCTCCGTCAGCAGCCGGGAGAACGATACGGATTCTTCCCGCCAGGGCAACCGATGATCCCAGGAACCGTCCGACGCGTACAGATCCGTGACTTCGGCAAGCGCCCGCAGTTTCGCCCGCCGGAAACCGCCCAGCAGTGCGAGTGCCAGCTCCCGGGCGTCCCCGCCCGCGCCGATCGCGAGCGCCCCGTAGCCGTGCCGCCCCACGGCGGCCCCGCCGGCGGCCGACGGGGCCAGCGGGGTCAGGGTGGTGAGCGCCCCGGCCGCCTCGGCCGCCAGTTCCGGTACGGCGTCCTCCAGCAGCGCCCAGGCCGCCGCGAGGCGTGCGCCCCAGGCCTCGGCCCCGTCCCGGCCGAGCCGCGGCGCCACGGGGGTGCCGAAGCAGTCGCGGTAGGGATCGAGGTCGTCGAGGAGGAACCCGGGCGCCCCGGCCGCCGTCACCCGGCGCACCGGCTGCCAGTGGGGGCCGTCCGGGTCGCCGAGCGCGATGTGCGGCTCCGCGTGGCCGCCGCCTTCACGGCGGACCGTGAACCCCTCGCCGGTGCCGCCGACCAGAGCCGCGCCGCGGTCCCCCGGTCCGCCGATCCGCACCGCGCCCAGGGTGGGCAGGAAGAACCGGCCCTCCCTGTACGTCACCCGGACGGGCAGATCGAGTCCGGCGCGCACGGCGGCGGCGGCCACGGACGCGGCCAGCCGCTCCGCCGCCCGGCCGTCGTCGGGCCGCCCGGCACGTACCCCCTCCAGCGCGTCGAGCAGCCAGCTCCGGGTGAACGGATGGCCGAGCACGGCGTCCAGTCCGGCGGCACCGGCCGCCGTCCCCTCGGCCCGCACCGCCAGCTCCCACGCCCGGTCCCAGCTCTCCCCGCCCCGCCCGTCGAGTTCCTCGTTGAGCGCGGCGAGCAGGGTACGCGTCAGGTCCTGCTGCTCCCCGGCCAGTTCGTACGGCTCCGTCACCGCGGGCAATCCGAGGGACGCCCCGGCGCGCTCCTCGATGCCCTGGACGAGCGCCTTCAGATCGGCGCAGTACACCGAGGGGTTGTCGAACCCGCCGGCCGAGCGGTAGCGGTGGGTGTAGAGACCACCGCCGCACGAGCGCACGACCGGGCAGCTGCGGCAGGTCTTGCTGACCCCGGCGAGGCCGAGCTGCCGCGCCCGGACACCGGGATGGGCGGCGACCTCGTCGAAGGAGTTCGTGAACACGTCGAACCCGGTGGCCGCCGCGCCCTCGTAGGCGCTCTTGAGGGAATCCACCTGTTCCAGCTGCCCGTCGGTCTCGACGACGACCAGGTCGGTGGGGGCGAGCCCGAGGGATTCGGTGAGGCTGGGGCCGCCGCTCAGGCTGGAGAGGACCGAGGCGAAGAGCCGTACCGGGACCGGCCTGCCCTGCTCCGTCCAGCGGTCGAAGATCGCGAGGAGCCAGTCGGCGTAGGCGGTGGGGGAACCGTCCGGGCGCGGCGGGGGCTCGTCCCAGGTGGCGTGCGGGAGGAGGAAGTCGACGAGCGGCGGTTCCAGCTCGGCCAGTGCCTCGTACACCGCGATCGGATCGTTCCGGATGTCGACGGTGCACAGCAGGCCGAGGTCGAGATGGCGGTAGCGCTCCTGCCGGAGCAGATGGACGGCGTCGAGGACCAGCGGGTGGCTGGTGCGTCCGTTCGCGAAGCGGCGGTGCCGGTCGTTCGCCGTACGGTCGCCGTCGAGCGAGATCCCGACCTTGACGCCGAACTCGTCGAAGAGGTCGAGGTATCGGGGGCTGAGCTGGACACCGTTGGTGTGAATCCTGAGGTCCAGCTCAGCGATACCGTGCAGTGCCGAGCCGAGCTCCTCGCAGACGCGGCGCAGCCGCGCGGGCCCTGCCAGGAGCGGCTCTCCCCCATGCAGGATCACTGAAAGGGAAGAGAGCCCATGAGTCGCCGCGTGTTCGGCCAGGCGTCGGGAGGTCCAGGAAATAGCGTCGTCAGAGATTGTCTTGGGGCGGGTACGCCAGCTCTGATCCGCATGTTCATAGACATAGCAATGGTCGCAGGCGAGATCGCACCGGCTGTGCACCTTGAGTACGATTTCGCGAAAGGGGACCAGGGGTCCTGTCATTCCCCCAGTCTAGCCATCCGACGGACCGGTTCAGAGCGCCGAACTGAAGGTCGAAGTCCGCGTGGGACGGCCGGCGGTGGCGCCGAAAACCCTGCTGAGCTTCCGGGTGGCATCGGCACTGCGGGCGTCGATGTCGACGAGCGGTGCACGACTCTTCGCGTTGGCGAAGGCGGGGGAGGATTCGTTGGTCTTCACGGCCGTCCTTGAGGGGTTGTTTCCGGACACTTGAATGTCACCGGTATCTGCATAATTGCAGCGTCCGGCGGCATGACTTTACTCCCATCCGAGCCCTCACACACGTTGACCGGCGTGCCATTAACGCCCCGTTTCTCCGGGGGAAACACCGTGCGCGCCCGGCCGGTCGGGTGAGGGGAGAAACCGCAGGCCGCGGGGGTGGGGACCGGCGGTACCCGCGGCCTGCGCGGCATTCCCCGGTGAGGGCGCCCGCGGACGGGCACGGGACCCACGCACAGGCGGCGGGGGCACGCAACTTCCGGATTGCCGGGTGACCTGAATTCGCGGGCCACGGAATACCGCCCCGCGCCGCGGTGCCGGGTGTGTCCCGCCGGGCCGGCGGACGCTCCGTCACAGGGGCTCCGCCCGCGAACGCACAGGCGAGCAGGACCGCGAACGTGCTGCGGACATGGCTGCGAACGCGCTCACGAACAGGGCCGCGAACGCGCCCTGCGGGGGGCCGTCAGTCGAGCGGGGCGTTGTAGCCCACCCGCGAGCCCCTCATGCAGTCCAGGACCCGCTCGTGGCTGTCGCCCACGACGTCGGTCACCCTGACGCGCACATAGAGCGCGTCGACCTGCTCGACGAACTTCCGGGAGAAGGCGCCGACCAGGACCGATTCATATCCTCCGGTGCCCACCAGGGGGAATCCCGGACCGAAGGCGATCAGCTGGAAGTCCCTCTTGACGAGCAGACCGGCCGCCGTCAGGTCGTCCAGGACGTCGGAGACATCGACCCACGGCGCGTCGGCGGCATCGGGTTCGCCCCGGCGGACCAGCCGGCAGTCCCAGTTCTCGATGACGGCGATGTGCTGTCCGCCGTTGAGTATGCCCACGCGCCAGGCGTCCGCGTCCCCCTTCAGGAGCCCCTTGGCCCAGGCTCCCCGCCAGCCGAGGTACGGCCGCACGGTGCGGGCGTACTGCGCCCTGGCCAGGACCGCCCCGGCGGCCACGGCCAGCAGGCTGCCCAGCGCCTCCATGTCGAGCAGCTGCAGGCGCCAGGGCCACTCGGTCCGCGCCTCGCCCGTCATATTGGCGCGGATGGCCTCCCAGATCAGCACCAGGGTCAGCAGTCCCAGCAGCACCAGGGGCGCGGTGAACAGAAGAGGGCTGCGGCGCACCCTGCGCTGGGTGTCGGACAGCGGCACGCCGCCGTCCTCGTCGCTCCGGTCCGTCTCGATCACGCACTCCCCCCGCCGAGAGCCGATCGCCTAAGACCGACCGGCAAATGGATCACTTGAGGCGTCGGGTGGTGGGGCGGCCGTCCCAGCGGTAGCGGCTCGTCGAGCGTCGGATGAGCATGCG
>NZ_JBITUB010000009.1:162291-344822 GCF_044542225.1 Streptomyces sp. NPDC079020 | reverse complement strand
ACCGCAACGTTGTGCGCCTGTTCACGCATGCCGTAGCCGATTATGACCTGGGCCCCGACGACGTCTGGACCCTCTTCCACTCTTACTCCTTCGACGTGTCCGTCTGGGAGATGTGGGGAGCACTCGCCCACGGCGGCCGGCTTGTTATCCTTCCTCACCCGACCACCCGCAGCCCCGAAGCCCTCCTGGACGTCCTGCGCACTGAAGGCATCACCGTCCTCAGTCAGACACCCACCGCCCTCCGCAACCTTGTGAACGCCTTCAACGGTTCCGGCGTAGATCCAAGCATCTTTGACCTCCGATATGTGTTCAGCGCAGGTGAGGAATTGACGGTGCTTCCACGGTCAGGATTCTTTCCGTCCGACGAGGGCGGGGACGGTCTGGGGCCGAAGCTGGTGAATATGTATGGGATCACCGAGACGACGATCCATGCGACCCATGCCCGGGTCCGGTTCGGTGCTGATGGCGCCATCAGCACCTCCATCGGACGCCCCCTGCCTGACGTGCACATCCTCATCCTCGACCGGCACCTCCAACCAGCCCCCATCGGTACTCCCGGGGAAATGTTCATCGGCGGCCCTGCCCTGGCCCGCGGATACCTCAACAACCCCCAACTCACCGACGAGCGCTTCATCGACAACCCCCACCGGCCCGGACACAGGCTCTATCGATCCGGCGACCTCGGCCTCTACCAACCCGACGGATGTATCCGCTACCTCGGCCGAAAGGACCGGCAAATCAAGGTCCACGGCTACCGCATCGAACCGGCCGAGATCGAGAACGCCCTGCGCGCCGTAACTGGCATTGCCGACGCGCTCGTCACCATCCACCAAACCCCCCAAGGCCCCCGCCTCACCGCCTATCTCATCCCTGCACCCCACCACCCGCCCCAGCGCCAAACCATCGTCAGCGCCCTCCGGCAGACCCTCCCCAGCTATATGACCCCAACCCACTACTACACAGTCCCCGCCCTCCCCACCACCACCAACAGCAAGACCGACCACCATCAGCTCCATGCCACCGGCACCCCCCTGACTACGGAACACACTCCGACCACACCAACCACCCCCACCCAGCACCATCTCCTCACCACCTGGACTAACCTTCTCAACACCCCGTGCACCGACCCTGCTGCCAACTTCTTCGAACTCGGCGGCAACTCCATCACGGCACTCCAAGCAGTCGTGGTGGCGAATGAGGCGGGCATGCCACTCAAGGTCGCCGACTTGTACGTGTCCCCCACAGTCACCGAGCTCGCGGAGATGGTCGACCGCCGGCTGGAAGCCGGGGAAGAGCCTCGAGGTGAGGATGGCCGAGAGGAGTCCGCCCTCGCCGATGCGGATGCACGGCTGGACCCGAGCCTGGAATTCCAGCCGACTGGGCCGACACCGCTAGGACCTGAGCACATCTTGCTAACCGGAGCGACTGGCTTCCTTGGCGGATACTTGTTGGCAGAGCTCCTCCGAAGCACCGTTGCCACGGTCCACTGTCTCGTCCGGGCCGAGGACGTGCGAACCGGCCTCGACCGAGTTGCCGAAGCACTGAAGAAAGCTGATTTGACCGTCGATTCCAACCGTATCCGAGTCGTCCTAGGGGACTTGTCAGCAGAGGGGTTGGGCATCGACGCGGATACGGCAATAGGACTGG
This sequence comes from Streptomyces sp. NPDC079020, assembly GCF_044542225.1. Lineage (NCBI taxonomy): Bacteria > Bacillati > Actinomycetota > Actinomycetes > Kitasatosporales > Streptomycetaceae > Streptomyces > Streptomyces sp. NPDC079020. The sequence goes on along the minus strand of NZ_JBITUB010000009.1, from coordinate 343,175 downwards.
CGACTCAGGTGGACACGGTGGTACACGCTGCGGCGACCGTCCACGGTGCCCGGCCGTACGCCACGCTACGACTGGTCAACGTGCATGGAACAGCCGCACTCCTAGGTTTCGCCGCGAAGTGTGCACGGCCAGTTGCCTTCCATCACATCTCAAGCGACAGTGCCGCAAGGCCATGGCAGAGCGGCTACGGGCTGAGCAAATTGGTTGCCGAACGATTGGTGCTTGCTGCGGGAGACCGGGGGCTTTCGGTGGCAGTCCACAGGCTCGGTAGGGTCAGTGCCTCGGCAAGCACCGGTCGGTGGCAGGACGGTGACTTCGCCTCGATGGTCATTCGAGGCTCTATCGAATTGGGCCTCTTCCCGAACCCGGAGGAGCTTCCCATAGAACGTTGGTCTCCGGTCGATGAATTGGTCTCTCTACTTGCTGCCCACGTGATGAACGGCGTGGCCGCCACCCCTGCTCTGCGGTACGTGGTCGGCGAACTGGTGTCTTACCGGGACGTACTCGAGTGGGTGGGCTCTTCTGGAATCGAACTGGAGATTACGCCTTTGGCCGACTGGCGTCAGGCTGTCAAGAAGAATCCCGCTAACCCGGCCTTCGGAATCCTCGCCTGGCTGACCGAGGGAAATCCGAAGGCACCCCGTAGCGAAAGGCGAGGGGAGGCGGAGATCCATAGAATCCTACTCAACGCCAAGATCGACGCGAACACTTTTCAGCGGTATCTTGCGTCAGTCTTGGTGGGATCCTAAGTTACGGATCCGGTGTCAGATCATCCTAATTCTAGTAAGGACATCATCATGGCAGTTGAAATCCATCAGGCGAGCGAAGTCACCGATGAACTGGTCGAGGCATTTGCAAACCTCATTCCGCAGCTGTCTACATCTGCTCCGACAGTGACGGCTGAGACCCTCCGGCGCGTGGTCGCTTGTCCCGCGAACACGCTCTTCATCGCTCGCCTCAACGGCCGGATCGTCGGAACCTTGACCCTCGTGGTGTTCCCCATCCCGACCGGCGTCCGCGCATGGATCGAGGACGTGGTGGTCGATGCCGACGCCCGGGGGCACCAGGTCGGCGCCTCCCTGACCAATGCCGCACTCACCCGTGCCGCTGAATTGGGCGCTCGTACGGTTGATCTAACGTCCCGAGCTACGCGGGAAGCGGCTAACCGCCTCTACCGAAAGCTGGGTTTTGAGCAGCGTGAGTCCAATCTCCTTCGATACACGCCAACCGGCCATGCCTGATCAGATACCAGACAGCCTCCTACGTTCCAAGGCCGACATGCTACGTGCACTTCGCGCGCTAGGTTCCGAGCATTTCGAGGTTCCGGCGTTCGATGTGGTCCCCTTCCCTCTCGGCGCTCCCGCCCTGGTATGCGACCCTGAGTGCCTGCCCGTACTCAAGTGGCCTTGCGTTAAGGACGTCGCGGCCACCGGCGTCGCTGCAGCCCTGCCTATCGTCGTCGCCTCCGCAGAGCGGCTGGGGCTGGGGCTGGACAGCCCAATCTGGCTCCGTACCAGTATGGCACTGACGGGATCTTTGGAAGTGTCGTACCCCGGAGTGAACTACTCGCGGCGGAGCGAAGGCTTCGGAGGTCTGGCGAATGCGCTGGCAGTCCTAGGTTCAGCACTGGAGAGACCGTATGTCCGCTGGTACCTCAGTCATTTCGGGGCCGAATTTCGACGCGGACAGAATGAGCTGATTGTAAGTAAGGCCGCGTCCGGTGATTTCTACGGCGTGGCCTACCTTCGGGGTGAACGGGCTGCGATCGACCTATACGACGCCAAGTACTCGGATCGACATATCCGTTGTGCGGAAACCGACCCTCCTCGCGGTCCAGGGAGCGGCGATTGGAGCGACCTTCCAAACGGTGAACGCCTCCGGGCCGGCTTGCTGGAGATCCACCGTGCCTACGGCCAATCCGACGCCGTAACCGAGGTCGAGTTCTATGCTTCGCAGGGGGCCCGCCCCGCAGCGGTGCAGTTCCGACTCGTGCCTATGCGAGGTGTGGGTGAGGATGCGCTCTTGCAGCAGTGGTCCGACTCGCGCCGCCGGGTGATCGACTTCCGAAGAGCACCTCGGGATGTGGCTCAACTGGCTCCCAAACTTGCAGAACTGGCGGGCGACCCACAGGCGGTCGCCCTGGTTAGGGATCTCGCGTTCCGTGAGTGCGATGCTTTCGCGCTCTACCTCGCAGCAGAGCTCGTGGGACTGCCGGCCCCGCACTCGGTGATCATCGAACGCGATGGACTACTGCCGCGTTCCCATTTCGCAAGTGTGCTGTGCGAAGACCCCGGAACCTTTCGGGTGGGACAGATCAAGGCCAACCGTGTCCCGCTACTGACGGACGGCGACGGGGTCGACATCAGTGCACACCATGGCACCCGAATCGACCTGGCCCCGCGCCGGTCTTGTGTACGCGACTCAGCTGCTTAGACGTTGTTGCACTTGGTGAGAGGGCGGTGGCAGATAAGGGTTACGGCTATACCGACGAAGGCGAGGAAGTGCTCGGGCTTGCGTTCGTAGCGGCGGTGGAGGCGTCGGCAACCGGCCACCCAGGAGACGGTTCGTTCGACGACCCAGTGGTGTCGGCCGAGCCGGGCCGAGGACTCGACGCCCTTGCGGGCAATGGGGGCGTATGCCGCGTCGATGGGGTCATTGCCGTAGATGGGCGTAGTCGTAGCCCTTGTCCGCGTGCAGCTTCCGGGCCGCCAGCGGCGGGGTCCACGGCGGGAAGACAAGTGGGCGGAATTCCACGGATGGGGGATTCAAGTCCCTGGCGGCCGTGCATGTTGGCGCCGGAGATTCCCAGAGACAGCGGCAGCCCGTTTCGGTCGGTGACCAGGTGGTCTTCAATCCCAGCTTGCCGCGGTCAGTCGGATTCGGTCCTGTCAAAAGCCCCCTTTTGCAGCCCGGCCAGAGGCTGACGGAGTCAATCGCACACCCCGACCAGTCCAGCGTGCCCTGGGCGCCGAGTTCGTCCAGGACCACGCGGTGGAGCAGGGCCCACACCCGGCGCGCGCTCAACTGGGCGAACCGACGGTAGACCGTCTGCCAGGCCGGGCCGAACACCGGCGGCAGTTGCCTCTACGTACAGCCCCCAGGTGGTCACGAAGATGATCGCGGCCAGGACTTCCTGGTCACCGGTCCGAAGCCGGCCCCCGCCCTGCGGACGCCTCACCTCCGTGGGCGGCACCATCGGCCGAAACAACACCCACAACTCATCCGGAACCGACCGCTCAACCAGATCTGCCATGCACAGACCAACGAGCGACCAAACCATTAGAAGCGACGTCTTAGGGACACCACAGATGAACCAAGTGCATGTTTTCCAGCGGACCGATGTAGCACAGCGCTATGACCAGGGAAGGCAACTCGTCGACAGCGCCATACGCCAGGTACTCGACATCATCGGCACTGCGCTGGATGGAGTGAGCCCGAAGGCGATCGTCGACCTGGGTTGCGGCACTGGCCGTTTCCTGGCCGCCCTGGCCGACAACTTTGCCGCCCAGGTGATCGGCGTGGAGCCGTCCAAGGCGATGCTCTCGGTGGCAGCCGCTAAGCCGCACTCACATGTTGAACTCCGCGCCGGAGACGCAGAGCACATCCCGGTTCTGGATGGAAGCCTGGACTTGGTGTTCGCGTCAATGGTTCTGCACCACCTGCCGTCGTTGTCCGCAGCTATGGGTGAGGTTGCCAGGAAGTTGCGACCGGGGGGTGCGGCGGTGCTGCGGAACGCGACCAAGGAGACCCGACCAAGCACCCCGCACGTGTGGTTCTTCCCCGAGGTCGAGCAGCTCGAGTGGCTGCGAATACCTGCCCGCTCAGATGTGGCCGAGGCAGGCGCCGTCCACGGTTTGTTCCTGGCAGAGACGGTCACCGTCATGCAGGAGCACGCACCCACCTACGGGGCCTACTACGACCGGATCGCTCAGCGCCCGTTGTCTGACCTGATTGCGATCCCCGACGAGGCATTCGAGCGTGGTCTGGAACGGCTGGCCTCGTACTGCGCGGATCGCTGGGATGACGGCCCCGTAGACATCCCCATCGACTTCCTTGTGCTCCGGAAGGTCGGCTGATCCATGACACTCGTACGAACCCTGCGATCGGTCTTGGACCCGCGCGACATCATCGGACAGGTGAATCGTAACTACAGTTGGACCGGTGTAAGTTGCGGTCATCTCTTCTATCGGGCTTCCCACGACACCTATTTGGTACGCCACGAGGGCCGCGGCTATGTGTACAAGGTATTCCTCCCTGGCCATGACGAAGAGGCACACCGTGAGGTCGACCTGACTAACCACCTGGCCGCTTCCGGGATCGGCGTCGCGGCAGTGATGTCCGACCGTAGTGGGGAACAAGTGACCGCTCTCCGCGCCTCCGAGGGCTGGCGCCCCGCTGTACTGAGCGAACTTGTCGAAGGGCCGGACGAGAGGACGGGTGGGCCCACGAATTTCGAGGAGCTCGGGCGCTCGATCGCCCGGCTGCACGGCGCGCTCGATCGCTATTCCGGAGTACCACGGCGCTCATCCGAAGAGATCGCGGGCACCCCGGCCGCACTACAGTTGACGCTGGCACGGATCGAGGGCAGCCGCCACCTGCCGCCGCCCATCCGAAACCGGCTCATAGAGGTCGGGGCGAGGTTGACGGACGCGGTGGAGCACGTGGATTGGGATCGCCTCGAGATTGGTCTCATCCATGGCGATCTGCACCAGGGGAATATCCGTCGACACCGGAGAGGGAATCGGCCTGTATTCCTGGATTGGGAGTTGGCCGGCAACGGGCCGCGCTGTGCGGATCTCGCCGCCGTGGTGTGGTCACTGAGGTCGGACCGAGCGACAGCCCAGTCGGCGGCCGCAGCCTTGCAAGGCGGCTATCAGGAAGCGCGCTCCGGCGCGAGCCCTTCCGCCGTGCTCGGACTACAGGTAGCGCTTCGGGATTACTGGAGGCTGGGCTATCTCCTCGTCCGGGACAGTGATGAGGGTTTTGGCTGGGTACTGGAGGCCGTTGCCCCGTACGTGGCCAGATGTGCCGCGAAGTGGCTCGACGATCATGAACGAGGCCGCCTAGAGCCGAACTCCCAAGCTGAACCGATCGATGGGCCTTCAGGTGTGATCGCATGCTGAGCTATTCCGAAGTACTCGCCCGGCTGGCTGACGAACGGTCGGGACAAACGGCGATCACTCAGCTACGTCGAGGTTCTGCTGCGCACACGGTGACCTGGGAGGAGCTACGGCGCGTCGCCGACGCCGGTGCCGCATGGCTGGTCGCATCCGGTGTCCGCCCTGGTGATCTGGTGCCAAACCTCCTCGGCAATGGCTGGGAGGCCATCGCGGCGAACTTCGCCATATGGCGTGCGGGTGGTTGTCCGTTGCCGCTTGATCCGAACTCCGCCACCGACGCGCTAAGAGGGATTCTCGAGCTGGTGCACGCAGAGGTTGTTCTCGCCCACGGGCCGGTGCTCGGCCTTCGAGTCGGTACCCCGGAGGTGATGACCCAGGGAACCGCTGGCCGGTCCGCTCGCTTGCCCGCGGGCTTGGTTGCCCCTCACCGTAAGGCGATTGCGACCAGCGGAACGACCCGCAGCCCGCGCGTTGTGGTGAATCAAGGCAGGGCCGAACTTGGCGCATCCCGGACTGCCATCATGGACACCGTCTACGGATCTCTCGGCATGCAAACCGACCAACGTCAGTTGATAGTCGCCTCGTTGAGTCACAATATGGGATTCGATCTCGCCCATTTCGGCCTACTGGCCGGCCATCAACTGGTACTCGCCCCGACCTTGTTGCCGGAGGACTTGTTCGACCTGGTCCGTGACTACCAGATCCAGTACGTCGGGGTGCCGCCGTACTACCTGCAGCGGACCGTGGGTCTCCTGTTGCATCGGCGTGAGGAGCTGGCCACCCTAGAGGCGATCAAGCACTCCGGCTCGGTCTGTCCGGTCCAGGTCAAGAGCACATGGCTGGCCGCACTCGGTTCGGAACGGGTCTTCGAGTCGTACGGGATGACGGAGGGCTATGGAAGGACCGTTATATCTGGGCCGGAATGGCTGGAGCATCCCGGTAGTGTCGGCCGTCCCTGGAAGTCGGAGGCCGTGGTATTGGGCCCGTCCGGACCGCTACCGCTCGGGCAGGTCGGCCGGATAGCCTTCACCGACCTCAGCGGGAGCCAGAGCGTGGTGCTCGGAGACTTCGCTTCAATTGAGAGCGTGAGCGGACACCACGCGACCGACGACCTCGGCAGGCTCGACGACCAGGGGTACCTATACCTGGCTGGTCGGGCTACCGAAACTGTTAACGTCCTCGGACTCCAGGTCTCGCTGCCTGAGGTCGAGGCGGTCGTCCGCAATCACCCCGCCGTGGTCGATTGCCTGGTCGGCCTAGACGCCACCGGCCAGCTGACCGCACTGGTTGTGCTCAGCGCCTCAGCCGTAGCCCGGCTCTCCTCCAAATTGCGCTCGCATTGCCTGGCACACCTCAACCCACACGAAGTACCGATGCAATTCCGCGAAGTGGCGACGATTCCTCGGAACGCTGCTTGGAAACCGGACCGAAGCCTCGCAACCGCCCTGATGAACTGAGCCCTTCCGCAATAGGACCAGAACCATGCCTCTCTCCAAAGCCGATAGCATCAGCGAAATCAATACATTCCGGGCCGAGTTCAGACGGTTCCTGCACGACCAGGTCGTGCCCGCACATAGTGCAGAGTGTCAGCCCGATGGGTTCTCCCGCGAGGTCTGGCGGGCCGCAGGGGCCGCGGGCTTCCTCGGCTTGGACGTGCCGACAGAACTTGGTGGGCAAGGAAACGCCGACTTTCGGTTCAACGCCGCGATTGCTGAGGAGATCGTTACTGCGGGATTGAATGGCTTCGCGATCACCCTGCACAACGACATCGTCATCCCGTACATCACGGCTCTCGCCGATGAAGCTCAGCAGCGGCGGTGGCTGCCGGCCCTCTGCTCAGGGGGGTCGATCGCGGCCATAGCGATGACCGAGCCGGAAGCCGGAAGCGATCTGGCCAGCCTGAATCTGGTGGCACACCAGGTGAACGGGGGGTACCGGCTCACCGGAGAGAAGTTCTTCATCTCCAACGGCCTCACCCAGAACTTCCTGCTTCTTGTCGCGCGAACTGCCGACGGACCGATGGGTTTGTCACTGTTCATAGTTGAGGACACGGAGGATGCCATCGCCCGCGCTCCGATAGCGAAGCTCGGCCTCCGTGCCCAGGACACTGCGCGGCTGACGTTGGAGGACGTCTTCGTCCCGGATAGCGCCTTGCTCGGACGGTCCGGCCGGGCGGCAGGCTACCTGATGAGGATGTTGCCGAGGGAGCGTCTAGCCATCGCCGTCCGCGCCAATGCAGGTGCTCGTAAATGCCTGACCCTCACACAAGAGCATGTCCAAGCCCGAAAGGTGCGGGGGAGCAAGCTCAGCAGCTTCCAGAGCATCCGATTCGCGCTCGCCGACATGCTGGCGGAGCTAAAAGCCAACGAGGCCCTGACGGCACTGGCGATCAGCCGTTTCAACGAGGGACGACTTGCCGAGGCGGATGCCGCTGCGGCCAAGCTGCGGTCGTCCGAGACCTTCCGAGCCGTCACGGACCGCTGTCTCCACCTGTTCGGTGCACAGGGCTACTTGGCGCAAAGCGAGATCTCGGAGCTCTTCCTGGACGCCCGGGGGATCACCTTGCAAGGCGGGAGCTCAGAGGTCATGCGCGAGATCATCGCCTCCGCAGCGAGGCTCTGACGAGTTGAGTCTCGGCCATCCGCATACCTGACCTACCACGGGCCTTTGCGGCCTCAATCCAGTGTTCTGCGCCTCTGGAGTTCCCCCAAGGCCGGGTAGTTAGCGTTTCCGCAGGTCATGCAGGAGAGTTGACGGGTTTTCAACGTGGAGCAACGGAGCTCGTTGGTACAGGCAGTCGTCCAGGACAGCTTGTCCCGTAAGGAGCTCCGTTGCCTTCTCATTGTGTCGTGCCGTCTCGGCTGACGGCCATCACCAGTCCGGTGACTGTGGCCGCGGGCCGCTTCGCTCCCGGACATCTGGGAGAACTGACGTCGATCGTGTCATTCGAGCTGGTCGACGCGGTTTTGTCCGAGACCAGGACCGTGCAGCGGCGGTTGCGTGATCTGCCCTCGCGGGTCGGCGTCTACTTCCTCCTGGCGATGTGCCTGTTCCCCGAGATCGGCTACCGGCTGGTCTGGGACAAGCTGACCGCCGGCCTGTCGGGGATGCCGGTCGTCCGCCCGAGCGTGAAAGCGCTACGTGATCTGCGCCGCAGACTCGGCAGCCCGCCGGTGCGGGCGTTGTTCGAGGTGCTGGCCGGGCCGTTGGCCCAGCCGACCACACCGGGGTTACGGTTCGGCCCGTTTCGGACGGTGTTGTTCGACGGCTGCAGCTCGATCAAGGTTCCTGACAGCGAGCGCAACCGGGGCTGGCTGGGGCGGTGTCCGCACGGCGGCTATCCCCAGGTCGAGCTGATGACGCTGGTCGAGACCGGCACCCGGGCCGTGATCGGAGCGGTCTTCGGCCCCACCCGGGGAGGGCGAGACCTCGTACGCCACCAGGCTGTTGCACCATCTGGGCCCCGAGATGTTGGTGCTGTGGGACCGGGGCTTCGACGGCAACGACTTCCTCGCTGCCGTGCACGCCACCGGCGCACGGGTCCTGGGCCGCATTCGCCGGCGCCGCCGCCCACCGGTCCTCCAGCCGCTCGCTGACTCCTCCTGCCTCTCGGTCATCGGCGGCGTCCCGGTACGCATCATCGAAGCCCGGGTGAGCGTCACCTGCACGGACGGCAGCAACTTCGAGGGCTCCTACCGTCTGGCAACCACGCTCCTGGACGCCGGCCGTTACCCCGCAGACCACCTCGTGCACCTCTGTCACGAGCGCTGGGAGCACGAGAGCGCCCTACTACGCCCTGCGCCATACCATCCTGCACGGACGCGTCCTGCGCTCGCACGACCCGGTAGGCGTCGAGCAGGAGATGTGGTCCCTGCTCACCCTCTACCAGCTCCTGCGCCGCACCATGGTCGAGGCGGCGGAGTCCAGGCCGGGCACCGACCCCGACCGCTGCGGCTTCACCATTGCCTGGCTTCGTCGATGTCCAGTGGGTTCTGGCACGGATCTTGGGGAGCGGTTGCGGAGCGTCACGGCAGCGTTCGATTGTGGGAGTCGAGTTCGTGTGAGCCCGCGCACTCTGTGCAGTCTTCCATACAGAACTGACGCTTCGTCATGTCAGGAGGGATGTCCGCCGTGATTAGCCGTGGACGGTGACAGTTTTGGTCATGCAGACCGACATGCTGTTCTGGGACTCTCTCGTGTTCGACGGGATCGACGACGTGGACGTCGAAGCGGCGACAGCCGCTTTCGGTACGGTCGAGGTGACGGCGCGAGGCCGGGCGGCCGCAGCGACATGCCCCGGCTGCGGCCACTTGTCGGGCCGGGTGCACGACTCCTACCGGCGCAGGCTGAAAGATCTTCCGCTCGGCGGGCAGAGCGTCGTGATCCGGCTCACGGTCCGGCGCTTCATCTGCGATGCGGGCGACTGCTCGCGTCGTACCTTCGCCGAGCCGTTCGCCCAGCTGACCCGCCCGTACGCGCGCTTCACCACGCGCCTCAATCACCTCTTGGAACGGGTCGGGCTCGCGCTCGCCGGACGGGCCGGCGCCCGCCTGGCGAGCCAGCTGGGCATGAGCGCGGGGCGGATGACCTTGCTCCGCAGGGTCGTGGCGCTGCCGGACCCGCTGTTCAGCACGCCCCGCGTGCTGGGCGTGGACGACTTCGCGACCCGCCGAGGGCAGATCTACTCCACTGTCTTGACCTGCGGAGAAACCCATCGCGTGGTCGATGTGCTCCCGACCCGCACGGCCGGACCGCTGGCCGCCTGGCTCACCGCCCATCCCGGAGTGGAGATCATCTGCCGGGACCGGGCCGGCGCCTACGCCGAAGGCGCCCGGCTCGGCGCCCCCTACGCTCTCCAGGTCGCCGACCGGTTCCACCTGTGGCAGGGCCTGGGCCGGGCCGTGGAGACCTGCGTCGCCGCCCACTGCGAGTGCCTGCACCCCTCGATGTCGGATGAGCCGCCATCCAGCATCCCGCAGGCAGCCCCGACGCCCATTTCCCCGGAACCAGCCGGCCGACGGGCCCAGCGCAAGAAGGCCGCGCACGCCCTGGTCCACGAACTCCTCGCCCAAGGCCGCTCCCGCCGGGCGATCGCCCGGCACCTGGGCTGGGGCCTCAACACCGTGCTGCGCTACGCCAGCGCCGCGCGCTGGCAGGACACCCTCCGCGACAACCGGCCCCGCCCCAGTCGTCCGGACCCCCATAAGCCCCACCTGGACCGCCGGTTCACCGAGGGCTGCACGAGCGTCACCCAGCTCCACCATGAGCTGGTCGCCCAGGGCGCCCCGGTCACCTACGGCATGGTCCGCGCCTACATCGCCACCCTGCGTGACCGCCGGTGACGGCTCCCGGGATCACTGCCAGTGCCCGCTGAAAGGGGTCTTCCAAGCTGTGGCCATGGCTCGATGCGGGTGTCTGAACGGTGTCTGCGGCAGCTGCGGGATGTGCCGTTGAGCGGGCACGGAGATTACAGCAGGGTTGCCATCGCCACCCGTAAAAACCTTCGCGCGTGCCGCCGTCCGGATGATGAGGTGGCACGGTGATGAACCACGATGAGGCGTCAACTGCCCGGCCGTTGACACTGGCTTGGGTGAGCCGACACCTGGAGGCCGGCGAGTGGATCGTCAAGGCCGTGGCGCTGCACGGCGGCATCACCGCCGAGATGCGGCGGCTGACCATCGGGACGCGGGACGGAGGCACCCGTGACCTGGTTCTGCGGACCTACGTCGACCCGTTCTACGTGGAGCACGCCGAGGGCGGGCTGAATGCGGAGGCTGGCGCCCTGACCCTGCTCACGGGGACCGGCGTGCCGGCTCCTTCACTGGTCGCGGTTGATCCGACCGCCACGCAGTGCGAGTTTCCGTCGCTCTTGATGACACATCTGGCGGGCCGGACGGTCCTCGACGATCAGGGAGTGGAGACACGTGTTCGCCTGCTGGCCCGCCAACTCGTGGCGATCCACGCGTTACGACCCGTCGAGCGGCCCCGAAAGTATGTGACGTTGACGACCGCCGACACCGTCGTCGTCCCGAAGGGCGCCGACGCGGCCGTATGGACCGCGGCGATCGACGTGATCCGCAAGCCCGCGCCGCCCTGTGAAGGGCGCTTCCTGCACCGGGACTTCCAGCCCGGCAACGTGCTGTTCGACGTACCGCCTTCAAACCCGGAAGATGCCCGGATCACCGGCGTCGTCGACTGGGCACCCTCCTGGGGTCCGGCGGATCTCGATGTGGCGCACTGCTCCGTCAATCTCGCGCTGCTGCACGGCCCGGCGTGGGGTATGCGGTTCGCCGAGGCGTACGAGGAGGCCGGCGGGGTACTGGCCGCGACCGCGAGCGAGCGGCTGTACTGGCGGGTGCGGGACGCGCTGGCCGCCTCGGAAGAAGTGCGGTCGGTGTCCCAGCCATGGCGGGAAGCTGGGAGGACGGAGCTGACGACGCGAGCCGTGGAGGAGCGGCTGGATGCCTACGTCACTGCCCTGATGGACGCGCTGGGCTGAGCCAAAGCAGCCCGGGGCGCGGGCACGGCGGCGAACCGCCGTTGCCCGTGTCCTAGCTCGATTCGAACAGCGGCATCGCCCGCCGTGACCACTCCCCAAGATCCGTGCCAGAACCCGCTACTGCTCGATAAAGTCAATCGCCTTCCAAACCGCCCGCGACCTGCTGGTATGCGCAGAGGGAGTCTTCGAGCAGGGCATCGGAGAGATCGGCCGCCGAGTCCTGTCGGCACTGTCGCCCGCACGGCGAACCCGCGTCAGCACCCGCAAGGTGAAGTCCCCCATCTCCCGTTACGCGGAAAGGGAACTGGACGGCCGCACCGACGGCAGCAAGGTCGTGACCTCGACGACGATCACTCTCCTGCCGCCCCCATCACCGGAGCCCGCACTGCCCGCGACGACCGTCCGGGAGAACACCGGCAACGGCAAGACCAGCAGCCGCTTGGCACGCGTTCTGGCCATTCTGCAGGCAGAACCCGAACGGCTTTGGCGCTCAAGGGAGATCGCCGAGCTCCTCGGCGACATCACCCTCGTCGCCACCTATCGACAACTCGCTCGCTGGACCGAGAAAGGAATGATCAAGAGAGTCCGCACCGGCCGCTACACGGCCATCACACAGACGACGAACCCCTTGCGTGACCTGCGGAAACGCTAACTACCCGGCCTTGGTGGTTACCCTCATTGGCTCGCGGCTGGGTTCGTTGTCAAACGCCTCGGTTGGATGACAAAGGACAATAGTTCGCCGGGGGCAGACAGGAAAGGCCGCAGAAAGACTGGCCAAGGTGTGCGAGGGCATGTCAACGTAGACGGCCTTGCAAGAAACGCCAGGTCAGAGAGGTGATTGCCAGTGACCGTAGTTCCTGCCGGCCCTGGTTTCTCCACCACCATCGAAGCCCTGCGGCTGCGCGAATGGCAGCTTGGCCCCGGACAGCCGACGCTCGTGACAGACCAGTTCTCCGCGGACGACTTCCACCTGATCGTGGATGACCCTCCCGCGTGGCCGTCCCGGCACGGATGGCGAGGGATGGAGGATTGCCGTCACCGGCACCGCCAAGGTGCACATGACCAGGAGAACCGTCCCCGTCGGACTCACGCCGCAAGAGCACTTCGAGCGCTTGGAACTGTACGGATTCACCGTGGTCGACGACGTGCTCGACCCGGTGACCGTGGCTGCGGCCAAGCAACGGGTCGAGCATCTGTACGCCCATGACCCCAAAGTGGCGGCCAAGCGCAGCAGCCCGCTGGACACCATGCATCTGGAGAACCTCCCGGCCAAGGGCGAGCTCTTCGAGACCTGCTTCCTCAACCCCAGGGTGCTCCCGATCGTCGAGCGCACCCTGGGGAGCGACTTCATCGCACAGGACGTCTGGTCGTTCGGAATCCCGCCGGGCGGACCGGCCTACCGCCTGCACGCCGATGACGACGTCCGCACCCCGGGCACCCAGCTGTCCGTCGTGACGATCTACACCCTGACCGAATTCACCGCGGAGAACGGCGGCACCCGGATCGTGCCCGGAAGCCACTGGATCCCGCGTTACCCGGAGCCGCGTACCTATCAGGGTGAGATCAGTATCGAGACGCCGGCAGGCTCGTGCGTCGTGTTGGCGGGCTCTGTGTGGCACTCCTCGGGAGCCAACCGGACCGACACCACCCGTACGTCGATGTCCTGCTACTTCTCCAAGCCGTGGATCAAGCAGTACATCGACTTCAGCCGCTCGCTCCCCGCCGAGGTGCTCGACCGGGCCACCCCCGAGGCACGCCGGGTGCTCGGTGTCACCAGCCGTGTCCGGCACACCGAACGATGGCAGTGGGACGAAGGGACCGGGCACCCCAAGGAGGAACACCGGCACGACCTGGCCCAGCAGGGATACGGGCCGTGCTGACTGCGCGGACGTACACCCGCGCGCACCGGGGGGTGCCGCGTGACCCGCGACCGTACGGCCGGGAACGCACTGATCCTCTCGGCGGCGCGGCCGGATCTGAACGCCGACGAGGTCACAGCAATCCGGGAATCACTCGCCGGCCAGGAGGCCCAGCCGGACTGGGCGTACGTGGTGGACCAGTCCTTCCGCCACCGGCTGCTGCCCCTGCTGGCCCGTAACTTCCTGCGGTACCAGCTGCACCCGGACATGCTGAAGCCGACACCCTCCTTTCTGTACGAGGAACTGTTCGCCAACGTCCATCACGCCAACCAGCTGCGCAACGAGGGGCTGATCCGTGAACTCGCGGAGATTCTCCGTGAGTTGGGGTTTTCCTGGCCCGGCTGTCCGACACCGAACGGGCCGCACACGCCCCGCGCACCCAGGCCCCGATCTGAGGGCGGGCCGCCCAGCATCACAGCACCGAGAGACCCCGCGGGAAAGGAAAGCACGACAATGAGCGCCGACGATCAAGCCGGGCGCGATGAACGGCCGCACGGACGATGGCGACGGCCACGGGCGGACGGTGTTCTGCGGGCTGCGGGTACCGTCCGTGACCTGGCCGCCGCCCTGCCCCGGGCCGGCCGGGGCCTCTCGGCCGGGCTCCTGGCCGTCACGCTGTTGACCGGTCTGCTGCCCCTGGTCCAGATGGGGCTCACCAGCATCGCGATCGGCTCGCTCCCCGACGCCGTGGGCCAGGGTGCGGGCACCGGGGCCCACACCCGCCTCGTGCTGGTGCTCGCCGTGCTGACCGTGGTGTTCTTCGCCGCGCAGGCCGCCGTTCCGCTCCAGAGGTCGCTGTGCCGTGCCATCGGTACCCGGCTGGAGGAACGCACCCGGATGCGGGTCATGGCGGCGGCGGACAGCGAGGAGCGCGGCGGGCAAGGCCTGCGGGAGGCGGTGGCGCGGTCGCGGGACATCAGGACCGCCGCGTTCGGACCGTCCGCTGCGGTGGGTGGACTGTCCGGGCTGGTCGCGGGACGCCTGCACGGACTGGCGGCGGCCGGTGTCCTGGCCACCTTCCAGTGGTGGGCGCCGCTGGTGCTGCTGGGCACCTTCCTCCCCTGGGACCGCTACTTCCGCCAGGAACACGCCAAGGTCGCGAAGGGCTGGGCGGCCCGCACCGAGGAGCAGGAACGGGCCATGTACTACCGCGACCTTGCCTTCGACCCGGCGGCGGGCAAGGAGATCAGGATCTTCGGCCTCGCGGGCTTCGTCGGCGACCGGTTCGCCAGGCACTTCCGGCGGGCCATGAGCCCGGTATGGCGCGGCCGCGGCACCGACCTGCGACGTTTCCTTCCCCGTGTGGCGCTGGTGGCGCTCGGTTACGCCGTGGTCTACGGCTCCATGGGCCGCGAGCTGTCGCACGGGACGCTCGGGCTCACCGCCGCGGTGCTGTACGTCCAGACGGCCGGTCAGATCTGGCGGATCGTACCGAGCTTCAACGATCTTTCCCGGCTCGCCATCGGGGGCAGCGCCGTCTCCGCGGCCGCGCGACTGCCCGAGCCCGTAGTGCACGCGTCGCACCGAGCCGGGCCACCCACATCCGCGCACCGGCCCGTCATCCGGTTCGAGAACGTGACCTACCGCTATCCGGCGGCAGCCGACGAGGTTCTCCATGGCATCGACCTGACCGTCCCGGCGGGCGGAACCCTGGCAGTGGTCGGGGCCAACGGTGCGGGCAAGAGCACTCTGATCAACCTGCTGTGCGGTCTTGTCCGGCCCACCGGTGGCCGGGTGACAGCGGATGGCACGGATCTCGTGGACCTCGCGTCCGGTGAGTGGCAGACCGGGGTCGCCGCAGTCTTCCAGGACCAGGTGCGCTACCCCTTCTCGGTCCGCGACAACATCGCCGTCGGAGGGGCCGGTCCGGTCGATGACGCGGCGGTACTGCGCGCGGCCGGGCAGGCAGGGGCGGCGGAGCTGATCGGGCGACTGCCCCGAGGACTGGACACCGTCCTGTCCCGCGACTTCACGGGAGGCACCGAACTCTCGGGCGGGCAGTGGCAGTCCATCGCGGTGGCCCGTGCACTGGCCGGCATCGCGACGGGCGCCCACCTGCTGGTGCTCGACGAGCCGACAGCGAGTCTGGACGTACGCGCCGAGGCGGAGCTCTTCGACAGGATCATCGGCGCGGACACCGGTTTGACCACGGTGCTGGTCTCCCATCGCTTCGCCAACGTCCGGCGCGCCGACCGCATCGTCGTCCTGGATCGCGGCTCCGTCACCGAAGAGGGAACCCACGACGAGCTGATGCGGTTGAACGGCCGGTACGCACAGATGTTCCGTCTCCAGGCCGCGCACTTCACCGATGAGGCCATGGATCCCGCCGCAGCGCGCCCGGACGCCCCCGACCCGGACGCGCCAGATCCTGATGTCCCCGACCCGGACGCCGGAGACGTTGATGCCGCAGGAGCGGATCTCGCGGACGTGAGGACACCATGACCGAGAACCTCCGGTTGATCCGGCTGGTCCTGTCCGACTCCCTGCGCGCCGACCCACGGCTCACGGCCGGGGTCATCGCCCTGAGGATCGCCGCGGGCGTCCTGGCCCCGCTCGACGCCGTCGCTCTCGGGCTCCTCGTCGACGCGGCCCTGAGCGGGAGCACCACGGCATCGCTCGGCTATGCCGTCATGTTCGCGGTGTGCGACGCGGGGAGCTCGGCGCTCAACCACCCGGCGGGAAAATGGGAACTGACCCTCAGGGAGAAGACCGACTTCCTCCTTGAACGCCGGGTCGTCAGAGCCGTGAGCGAGCCGGTGACCACCGGTCACCTGGAACTCCCCGCCTACCTGGACCAGGTCGAAAGGGCCAGGGACCAGTCGTCCTCGCTGGGCGCGTTGGTGGTCCGGCTGGTCGCCCTGGTGCAGGTTCTGATCATGGTGGCGATCACCGTGGCCGCCCTGGTCACCGTGCATGCGGCGCTGGCCCTGCTGATGATCGTGGCGATACCCGCCGTCGCTGCCACCGGACGCGCGGAGTCCGTGCGGATGCGCGCCGAGGAGCAGCTGGCCGAGTCCCTGCGGCACACCGACCGCATCTTCGAACTGGCCACCCGGCCGCAGGCGACGGCCGAGATCCGGCTTTCCGGCAGCGGACCGCTGCTGCGCGAGCGGTTCCGTGAGAGCTCCGCGTACATCGCCGCGGTCCGGGGGCGCGCCGAGCGGCGGGCCGCGGGGATCACCGCGGCCGGATGGCTGGTGTTCTCGACCGGTCTGCTGGCCGCACTCGTCCTGCTCGTCCGGGAGGCCGTACACGGCCGGGCCAGCATCGGCGCCGCACTGATCATCCTGGGTCTGGCGGTGCGACTCATCGAGCAGGTGGACGACATCACCACGGCCGTGGCCGGTGCGCGGCGTGCGCTGATCGACGGGCGGCGCCTGCTTCGCCTGGTGGACGGCATCGATCAAGCCGCCGGGACGCCCGCTCCGCCGGCGACAGGGCAGGTCCCCGCGCGTCTGGCACGCGGCATCGAGCTGCGTGGAGTGAGTTTCCGCTACCCAGGAGCGGAGCGCGACGTACTGCGGGAGATCGACCTCTGCCTGGAGCCGGGCAGCACCGTCGCGGTCGTGGGCGGGACCGGAGCGGGCAAGACCACCCTCGTCAAACTGCTCTGCCGCCTGCACGAACCCGACCGCGGCGAGATCACCGTCGATGGCCGGGAAATCCGGGAACTGCCCGCTGATGAATGGCGCGGCGCCATGTCGGCCTGCTTCCAGGACTACGTACGCTTCGAACTCCTTGCCCGGGAGGCCATCGGCATAGGACAACTGGCCGACGTGGAAAAGGAGTCACGGGTCCGTGCGGCCGCGCTCCGGGCGGACATCACCGACGTGCTGGACGGCCTGCCGCAGGGCCTGGATACCCAGCTCGGCCCCCACTGGGACGGAGGCGTGGGCCTCTCGGGCGGACAGTGGCAGCGGCTCGCACTGGCTCGCGCCTCGATGCGCACCAGCCCTCTCCTGCTCGTACTGGACGAACCCAGCGCCAGCATCGACGCCGTGACCGAACACGCGATCTTCGAGCGCTACACCCGTGCGAGCCGGGAGGGAGCCCTCAACGGGACGGTGACCCTGCTCGTTTCGCACCGCTTCTCCACGGTCCGGATGGCCGACCGCATCGTCGTGCTGGACGGCGGACGCATCACGGAGAGCGGCAGTCACGACGAACTGATGCACCTCGGCGGGACCTACGCAGAACTCTTCCGCCTGCAGGCCGACGGCTACGGCAGGTCGGGTGACTGAACCCTGCCGGCCATCTGATCGAGAACAACTACCTGGAAAGCAAAGGAGGATGACATGATCCGGACTGTCAACGGGGAGTTGCGGGAGTCCCGGTGGAGCACCGCCGAAGCGGAACAGCTGCGTGCCCGGATGCGGGAGGAGGGATATCTCCTGTTGCGGGGCCTGTTGCCCCGCGAACAAGTGGCCGCCGTGCGTGACCGCGTTCTGGAGGTGTGCGCCCGGGAGGGCTGGCTCCGGGACGCTGACGCCCCTCAGGACGCCGTACGCCCGGAAGCGGCGTGCGAGCCCCCGGACCCCCGCTTACCGCCGGGTGGTGAGCCTGGAGGAGTACGAGGCGCTGGCCCACGCCCCGGCACTCATGGAGGCCGCGGAGGCGCTCCTGGAGGACGACCGGATCCTGCCTCGCCCGGCCAAGCCGGCCCGGCTGATCTTCCCCCAGAAGGCGGAGGTCGGTGCCACCCCGCCGCACCAGGACTTCCCGCACGAGCAGGGAGCCCAGGAGGCGTTCACGGCATGGGTACCACTTGGTGACGTGCCCAGGGAGCTGGGCGGTGTGGCGGTCTGGCCGGGATCGCACCGCCAAGGCGTCCTGGAGCACGGCTTCGTGCCCGGTGTCGGTGGGCTGGGAGTGCCGGAGGGCAACGCACCCGCGCCGACCTGGTTGGCAGCCGACTTCCGGATGGGGGACGTGCTGATGTTCCACAGCCTGACCGTGCACGGTGCGCTTCCCAACCGGAGCGGTGACAGGCTGCGGATCTCCGCCGACTTCTGCTACCAGCGGGCGGTCGACCCCGTTACGCCGCACATGCTCAAGCCCAGTGGCGGTGAGCTCGACTGGGAGCAGATCTACGCGGACTGGCAGAGCGAGGAGTTCCAGTACTGCTGGCGCAAGTGGGGGCTTCGAACGGTGCCGTACGACCGTTCCTACTACCGCAAGCGCGACGAGGAGGCCCTCACCCGGGCGGCGGCCGGCGACGAGCACGCCCGTGACTTCCTCACCACCATCGAGGCCCGCAATCCCGATCCTGCCGTCCGTCTGAGAGCCCGTCAGGTACGTTCCGGAGCCCGGCCGGAGGCCGGCCGATGACCCAGCCGCGGATCAGCGTCGTACTTCCGGCGCACTGCACCGAAGCGCGGCACGGCACCTCACGCCTCCGGCTGACGCTGATCTCACTGACCCGGCAGACCCTGGACCCCGGGGACTACGAGGTCATCGTGGTGGACAACGCGAGCGAGCCGCCGATCGCCTCGCTGGTGTCCGGATGGGGGCTGGCCGACCGGGTGCGGGTGGTGCGGCGCGAGGAGACCGGGCTCGGGGCGGGATACAACGCGGGACTCGCCGAGGCCAGGGCGCCCCTGATCCTGCTCGGCACCGACGATGAACTCGCCGCTCCGGAAATGCTGGCCCGCCATCTGGAGGGGCATGCGCGAGCGGAACCCTCCGTGGTGTTCGGTCACTGCACTTTCCTCTTCCACACCGAGCTGTTCCACGATGTCACCATCGCCGAACCAGCACCCAAGGCCCTGGACCGCGCCGCTGCCCGGGGCGAGACGGGCTGGCTGCCCGGGGCCGTGGCCTGCCTGGGGCTCGCGGACAAGCCCGTGACCGCCGATGACGTCATGCACGCATGGGACAAGCTCATGGCATTGGCGGGCACCACCCCTCAGTTCGACGACATCGAGAGGACCGTCGCCTCGGGGCGCTGCCACAGCCTTCCGGGGGGCTGGCTGGCCATGCGGGTCGGGAACCACTCCCTGCCGGTCACGGTCCTGCGGGAGATCGGCGGTTTCGACGAGACGCCGGATGAGCACGGCGGCTGGTATCTGGACCTGGAACTCGGCATCCGGCTGGCGGACGCCGGCCTGCGGTTCGGTTACGCGCCGGCCGCGGTATCGACGAACCTCACACACCCGCGCGGCGCCGGGGGAATGCTCGGCGTCGTCTCGGGGATGGCCTACGTGCTGTCCAAACACCCTCGGATGGACGTCACGCTGTCCCCCTCTACTTCCAGCGCAACCTGGGCATCGCCGAGTACGCGCGTCTGCTGCGGTCCGCCGAGCGCTGGTGGGCTCCGCCCATGGCGCCGCGGCCGGCCCGTTCCGCGTCCTGACCTCCCGTACCCCTATCAAGGAGCACCGCCCCATGCCCGTGCGCAAATCTGTCCCGTTCATCGATCTGTCCGCGCAGATGCCCACAGTCCGCGCCGAGACCTAGGAACGCATCGGCCGCATCCTTGACACGACCTCGTTCATCCTGAGGGAGCACTGCGACCGGTTCGAGGAAGAGTTCGCCCGCTTTCTCGGGGCCCGCCATGTCATCCGGCGTGGGCAATGGCACCGATGCTCTGGTCGTCGCCCTGAAGGCGGCCGGAGTAGGTCCTGGTGACGAAGTGATCACCGCGGCCAATTCGTTCATCGCCACGGCAGAGGCCATTGTGCTCGCCGGCGCGACTCCCGTGCTGGTCGATGTCGACCCCATCACCTTCAACATCGATCACGAGCTCGTTGCCGGGGCCGTCACCGAGCGTACCGCCGCGGTCATCCCGGTTTATCTGTACGGGCGCCCCGTGGACCTCACCCCTCTCCTCGCGCTCGCCGAACAGCACGGATTCACCGCTATCGAGGACGCCGCCCAGGGCCACGGTGCCCAGCACGACGGCCGCAGGGCGGGAAGCATCGGGGCCCCTCGGGTGCTTCAGCTTCTACCCGACCAAGAATCTGGGTGCATTCGGAGATGCCGGTGCCGTGGTCACCAGCGATCCAGAACTCGCCGATCTGGCACGGAAGTTGCGTGATCATGGCGGCGTGTCGGCCGATGAGCACCAGATGGTGGCCCAGAACAGTCGGATGGATGCGATTCAGGCAGCGGTCCTCAGCGTGAAGTTGCCTCACCTGGACGCCTGGAACACCATGCGGCAGCGCCATGCGGTGACCTACGCGGAGCCGCACGTGGTCTCGACGATCTGATCACCCTGCCCGATTCCGCTCACCCCGGCCACGTGCACCATGTCTTTGTGACCGGGGTGGCGGCCGGCCGGCGGGAGCGGGTGCTACGGCAGTTGCGCGAAGCGGGTGTGGGCGCCGGAATCCACTACCCCCTGCCCATTCACCTCACCCCGGCCTTCGCTCATCTGGATCTCGCCGGCCAGCTCCCCGTCAGCGAGCGGCTGGCGAAGGAGATGCTGTCGCTGCCGATGTATCCGCAGCTGACCGACGACGATACCGACTACGTGGTCGAGCGCCTGGCCGAAGCGCTGGAGGCGACCGCGTGAGTGGCGAGCCGCAGATCAGCGTCGTCATCCCGGCCTACCGGACCCGGCGCGGCGATGGCACCTACCACGGAACCCTCCGTTCGTGGACAGGGCTCGAGACGTCCGGTCACGAGGGGGACCCGGGGCTGCGCAGACTCCAGCTCTCCCTGGTCTCGTTGGAGCGGCAGACCATCGGCCGGGACCGGTTCGAGGTGGTGCTCGTCGATGACGGCAGTGAGTACGATCTGGCCGCGGAGGTGGCCGGATGGGACCTCGACCTGCCTCTGCGTGTGATTCGCAGGCCGCATGCCGGCTTCTGCCACGCTTTCAACCACGGGGTGAGTCAGGCGCGGGGCGAGCTGGTATTCCTGGGCTTGGATCACGCGATCTTCGCCCCCGGGACGCTTCGGAGTCATGTCGATGCCTACCGAGGTCACACGGACGCACCGGGAGAGGCACCGTGGGTGGGCTGCGGGCGGCAGCTGCAACTGTTCCACAGCGTCCTGTTCCGGGACCCGACGCAGCCCTCGGTCGACCCCGCGCATCTGGCCGCGCTCGGACGGAGGGAAGGACTGGGGTGGCTGCCCCAGGGTGTACGACACCTCAATCCGGACCGTAAGCCCATCACTCTCGACGACGCGCGTGGCAACTTCACCAAACTGGAGTATCTGGCCGCCCGTACCCCTGAGTACGCCGATATCGACGCGGTCCTCTCGGCCGGCGCGCACGACCGGCGCTGTGGCTGGCTCGTGATGCGGGTGGGCAATCACTCGTTGCCCCGGGCGCTGTGGGACGAGCTCGGTGGGCTGGACGACGGACTCGACGAACACCGCGGATGGTACGCCGACCTGGATCTCGGACTGCGGCTGCACCGGGCGGGCACACGGTTCGGTTTTGTGCCGGGAGCGGTGACGCTGGACCTCTTCCACGGTGGCGCGCGCGGCGCGGCAACCGCCAAGTCCACCGGCCTGGTTCACATGCTTGCCAAGCATCCGGCCCCCGAGGTGCTCCTGCTGCCGCATTATCTCGACCAGATCGGCTTGACCATCGGTGCGTACGAGGAGCATGTGGCGGCAGCGGACCCATGGTGGTCAGCGGCGGCCCCGCCACAGCGGGTCCCGGTATGAGGATCACGGGCCATCAGCCGGACTGTCTGCCCTACACAGGGTTCTTCGCGCGGATGCTCGAAGCGGATGAGTTCCTCGTCGTCGAGCACGTTCAGTTCGAGAAGAAGAGCTGGCAGAGCCGCAACCGCATCGCAGGCCCCTACGGAGTGGTGCTCCTGTCGGTACCGGTCCGCACCAAGGGCCGCTTCCATCAGGCGTGTTCACAGGTCGAGGTGGCTGAGCCCCGAGGACGATGGCGGGACAAGCACTGGCAGTCGATGCTCGGCTGCTACGGATCCGCACCGCACTTCGCCCGCCATGGCCCGTTCTTCGAGGCGTTGTACCAGCAGACCTGGGATCGCCTGGTCGACGTCAACCTGGCGATCATCCGGTATCTCGCGGCGTGCTTTGCCATCGAGACGCCGCTCCTGCTGTCCAGCCCGATGCAGTTGACCGGGCGCAAGACCGAACTGCTGGCCCAGATGTGCTGATCCCGCACGGCGCGGTGAGGGTGATTCACGCCCGCGGGATGTGGCGGGAGATCTGGTTCCCACCCTGCGTGAGCATGCCCACGAGGTCGATGTCCGGGCGGAGTTCCCGACCGCGAGCCTTCGCGCGCTCAGGGAATCAGGGCTCATGGGGCTGATGGTGCCCAGTGAGTACGGCGGACTGAACGGGACTCCGCAGGACCTGGCCGAGTTCTCGCAGGTCCTCGCCGGGGGATGCCTGTCGACCGCGATGATCTTCGTGATGCACTGCCAGCAGGCGGATGCCCTGGTCAGATTTGCGCGCCATGAGCTGAAGGAACGTTTGCTGCCGCGGATCGCGGACGGCAGCCTGTACCTGGCCTCCATCACTTCGGAGGAGGACAAGGGCGGCCACCTGTTGACCAGCGCCGCTCCGTCGAGGTCGGTCGATGGCGGACTTCGAGTCTCACGTGTGGCTCCCGTCGTTACCGGAGGGGCTCATGCGGATGGATATCTGGTCACCATGAGGTCGGGTCCGGAGGCGCCCGCCCACGCGGTGTCACTCGTCTACGTCGATCGCCGTCAAGCCGATCTCGAATTCCATGGTGACTGGGATCCCATGGGCATGCGAGGCACGCACAGCGTCGGACTGAAGCTGGAGGCGGTCGTTCCACCCGAGCAGATCGTGGGAACCGAAGGAGAGTTCCGGGCTGTCGCCCTGCACAGCTTCATGCCACTGGCTCACATCGGCTGGTCCGCCTGCTGGCTGGGCGCGGCGCAGCAGTCTCTGCGTGAACTCATCGCTCTGCTTCGTTCGCCTCGCCCCCGAGGAGCCTGGACCTCTCGTCCGATCTGCTGCACGAGCGGGTGGCCCGCATTCGCCACGGCTTGGAGCTGACCGGTTCCTATCTGCGCGGAGCGGCGGATGAGGTGACATCTCTGAGGGAAAGCGACGGCGACATGGAAGCGCCGCGCGTACAGGTGCACTTGAACACCCTGAAGGTCATGGCAGCTGAGCTCACCTTCGACGCCGCAGATCGGTGCGTTCAGCTCGCAGGGTTGGGGCAGGGGTATTTGAGGAATTCGAATACTTCGTTGGAACGTACACTGCGGGACCTGGGATCTGCATCACTGAATTACTCCAATGACCGTCTCCTCAAGGCCAATGGCCTTCTGTCACTGGCAGATCCTTCCGTAACGCTTCTGTGATCTCCATCATGCCCGGAATGTGCTTCATATCGGCTCGCAGGGGTCGGCCGGCCTCAGGTGACCTTTGAGATCCAGTCGGCATCCAGATAGCCATTCCGGTCTCCGACCGACCGCGACCAGCCAGCCAGAGGGGCCGCACCTGTTCGACTCGCAAGATTTTTTCGGAGCGGATTACCTGCATTTCCATGAATACCAGGTCGGTGGTGAACTGACGGAGCAGGAAATTCCGGTCATTAGGAGCCTATTGGGGATCGGCAGGCGAATGCGGATCATCGACCTCGGATGCGGGAACGGCCGCATTGCGAACCGACTCGCACGGCAATCGCGCTGGTCGACTGCAGCGGGGCGACATTCGACACGCTGGCAAAACGAGTCGGCGGCGCGGCGCTGCGGGCGTACCGGCATGGGAGGTGCGACCCCGGCATGGAGGATGAGTTGATCCGTGAGGTTCGCAGCGAGCGCGGAATGCACGTGACGCGCGATTCCTGCATGTTCAATTACATCAACATTACCAGTGACTTTCCGGCGGCGGAAACCGAGTCTCTGGGGCAGGTCAAATGGTTGAGTTCTCGCTCTCGATGGACTGCCCCCCCGATGAGGTTCGATGTTCTGTCCGCGAGCTCGGTGGTCCAATTGGCAATTGAAGTCGACGATGTGTACCTGAACAGGGCTGACGTGGAACTTGTTCTCCGGAGGGTGGAGGGGATTTGCGCCGAAGCCACTACCCGGGATATCGAATTTTCCGAGATCGTTGATATTTGCAATATTTCCCCGATTGTTCGCCCCGATGAATGGATATACCGAGACCGCACCTATGTCGACCTTCGTTCCAGTCGGAATCTGCTGGAAGGGATCTCGGGGGTGGAGCAGGCATCGCTTGCGATTGATGAGGATGGCGGAGGGGATTCGAAAACTAATTGCAGTTTTTACGTCGAAAATGAAACAATTACCGCCGGCTGTGTCCACGCCGGAATTGTCGAAAGGTTGCATTCGTTCCCGAACGGATCTGCGCCGACCTGGTATGACGTGTATCTTGCAGGGGGAAATGGTGGGCGCCTTCTTGATTCTGGATCCGGGCGCGGCGATGCTCGCACGAACCCCTTCTGAAGAGAAAGCTCCGACTGATTCGTGTGCATCGTGAAGTTTGCGGCTCAAGGGGGCTGGTGTGCGGGGGGTGGTTCGGGATGCCGGAGCTCGTCGCGGGCGGATGACGGCCGGTCAAGGTTGTTGGTCATCA
The DNA here is from genome assembly GCF_044542225.1 of Streptomyces sp. NPDC079020. Classification (NCBI taxonomy): domain Bacteria; kingdom Bacillati; phylum Actinomycetota; class Actinomycetes; order Kitasatosporales; family Streptomycetaceae; genus Streptomyces; species Streptomyces sp. NPDC079020. The sequence continues at coordinate 318,126 of NZ_JBITUB010000009.1, read as the reverse complement.
GCCCCGAGGCGCTGGGGGCCTGGGTGCGTGATGGCGACAGTCGTCCGGTAGAGGGTGTCCCGTAATCCATCGGCGGGTCACGGGACACCGAGGCCGAGTTGGCCCGGCTGCGGGCGGAGAACGCGCGGCCTGGAAGTCATCTCAGTTGGTTGGTGCCTCGATGGGTGGGAGCCAGGCGTTGTTCGGTCCGTACGCGATGGCTTGACCGTGATGTGAGAAGCCGTATTCCTGTCGATCATGAGGTCGTTTCTGATCGGACGGGGTGCCTGGTCGCGAGATCTTCACGGGTGGGTGCCCGAAGGCAGGGCCTCTGGTGCGGCACGAGGGTTGCGATACCGCCTCGTGAGACCGGAGGCCCTGTTAATGCGGGTTTACGCGGTTTCGTCCTCGGGTTTCAACTCGGCGCCGTCGGTGTGCGATTGCCTCGCTCATCGGTTCGGGAACGCGGCCGGCCGGCCGGAGGGTGTGGCGGTATCCGTCGGACATGACGGACGCGGAGTGGGCGGTGGTACGGGAGGCGGTGCCGGTTCCGGCGTAGCTGGAGGGTCGGGGCGGGCAGCCGTGGAGCTGCTGCCACCGGCAGACGCTCGACGCGATCCGGTACGTCTCCGACAAGGGGATCGAGTGGCGCGCGATGCTGTGCGGCTTCCCTGCCTGGGACCGCGTGTACGCCTTCCTCCGGAGGTGGCGCAGGAGCGGCCCGGCCAAGGAGTTCCACAACCGGCTTCGCGGTCGGGTCCGTCCGGCCGAGGGATGCCGTCGAACGCCGACTCGGGGGCATCTTCCGGGATCGCGACCGGTGGGCCGACGGGACGTGGGCGTTTGAACGAGCCCGACGACAGATGCCGCGCAAGGTCGTGCCGGCAGGCACCAGGCCGCACGGCGGGATTCCCCTGCACAGGTGTGCCGGGGAATCGCCAGGCACGAGGTGTCGCGTCATGCGTGGCCACCCGCTCGCCCGCCTCGGCACAGACCGCCATGACGGCCCGCCCGATGCCGCGCGGGACCCCGCTCGCCGGCGCGACCTTCCCACTCCTGACGTTCCGTCGGTTGCGCCGGCCGGTTCCGTGGCGTCGCGGGCCCGGTCGGGCCGGTGGGCACGGCCGGGTGGTCCTCGCGGGGTGCGGGCCCGTACCGCGAAGCGGAGGGCCAGGCCTCGTTGTCAGTGGGGGCGCCTAGAGTCTCTTCCACTCGTCACGGTGCGTTGCCGTCGACGGGTTTCATCAGCGTGCCGCCGGTTGCGCGGCCGTCCGGAACAACGGGAGAACAGCGCATGGGGTGGGTTCCTGCGGGCGACTACGAAGTCGCTCTGGAGGCGGGCAAGGTGGTCTGCCGCAACGGGAAGGGCCGACGGCTGAAGTCCGTACCGGCCGGCTTGAAGGATGACCCGGCGGTCGTCGGGCTCCGGCAGTTGACCGAGTGGCTGGAGCGGCACGAACGCCAGTGCCTGACCGACGTCGAGCAGTGGATGGTGCGCTCGCTGCCCGTCCCCACGGCCGTGCTCGCGCAGGTCTGGCCCGACCCGGCGTGGCAGGCGGCCCTGCGGGACGTGGTGGTCACCGGAGTGGACGGTGGGGTCGCCGGATTCCTGCGCGATGTCGACCCCGACCGGGGTCTCGGACTCGTCGACCTGGACGGCGACACGGTCCGCCTCACCCCGGACGTCGTCAGCGTGCCCCACCCCGTCCTCCTCGACGACCTCGACGAGCTGCGGGAGTTCGCGGTCGAACTGGGGGTGCGCCAGAACGTGGAGCAGTTGTTCCGCGAGGTGTGGCGCCGCCCGCCGGGCCTCGTCCCGGACACCACCTCCGTGGACACCTACGCCGGCGGTGTGTTCAAGGAGGTGCGTTTCCTGCACGGCCGCGTCACTCAGCTCGGGTACCGGTCGCGCGGCGGATACGCGGTCTGCCCGGTCGTCGAGGACGGCGTCACCGCCGAGGCCCGCGTCTGGATCGGCGAGCACGACGGATACGACGAGTACGGCACGGAGACGGGCTCCTTGGGCTGGACCGAACCTGCGGGGCGCGCGCTGACGGCCGCCGAGATCGGCCCTGTGGCGTGGTCCGAGGGCATGCGCATGGCGGCGGCGCTCTACGCCGGCCGCGACGTGGAGGACGAGGAGCGGGCGGCATGAGCACCACGACGACGAACACCAACGCGAACACGACGGCAGAGGGCGCGGCTTCCCTCACCGCCCGGGGCGAGAGCACCTCCACCCGCGCCGACGAGGCCCGCGCGGCGGCCCTGCTGGACGCGGGCACGATCCTCCCGGCCGGCACCACCGACCGGGACGACGCCGACACGCTGACCGCCCGTACCTACACGCACACCGCCCTCGGTGACCGCCCCGTGGTCCGGCTCGTGCCCGGCACTCTCGGTGAAGCCGAGGACTTGGCCCTGGAGTTCCTCGGGCTGGCCCGGACCGCCGAGGCCCCCGTCGTGGGCCAGGTGCGCCGCGAGACGCTGGGCTTCCCGGCCTGGGCGTTGGTCAACGACCCGGCCAACGGGCACCACGCCCTGGCGCTGGTCAAAGACATCGAGCGGCTGGGCCGGCAGGCCAGGACCCGCGCCGGAGCGGCCAAGGAAGGCTTCGACGCACTCGGCACCCGGCTCGGCCGGGCCGTGCCCCACTTCCTCCCCACCTACTTCGAGCAGGTCGCACGCCTCTTCCTCCAGGCCGAGAACACCACCTACGCCGCCTCCTTCTTCGGCAAGGCCCGCGAGGCCGAGCGGGTGCACGGGCTGGTCGTGGACGAGGACCGGCAGCGGGCGGTCTTCCTGGAGTTCGCCTTCTCCGGCGCGCTGACCGTCAAGGCGCTGCGGCAGTACGTACGGGACCTGGTGGCCCGGCTCGCACCGGCAGACGCCTGGGCGCAGTTCCGCCGTCTGCTGGTCGAGCGCTGCGCGGCCGGCATGCCGCCGTACGCGGCGCTGCCGCAGGACGTGCGCGCGCTGGTCAAGGCCGCCGGGCTGGACCGCGAGGCCGCCGAACGCGATCTGGTGTCCGATCTGATCGGCTCCCCGGGAGTCGTCCGCGCCCCCGCCTCGTTCTGGACGACCTACCGCTCCGCACTCATCGCCCTCGCACAACGGGATGCGGCCGTACGCGCCCGGCTCCTCGGCTTCTTCCCGGAGACCTTCAGCGAGAGCGACCGGGACACGGACGGCGAATCCGGCTGGCTCGCGTTGCTGGCCGAGGCCGGCGCCGAGGACCTGCTGACCGCCCTCCCGGACACCGGCGACGCCCCCTCCGACTCCGCCGCGTCCGTCTCCCCGGCGGACTGGCTCGGCCGCTGGGAGGCACACCGCCGCGGCAACCGGGACGCCTCGGGCCGCAGCCCGCAGACCCTCGACCTGGCCGGCCGGATGGCGGACCGGCTGCGCGCCGACGGGCGCTCCGTCGAGCTGTTCCACGGCCGCTGGCAGCGCACCGCCGATCTGGACCTTCTCGACCTCTGCCTGGCCTCCGGCGTCCCCGTCGCCGAGCCGGACGACCAGGGCGCGGGCACCGCCAACTCGCCCCGTGTCATGGTCGGCCCATGGCTCACAGACACGGCGCCCGGCGCGCGGGATCTCACCGTCATCGCCGAACGGCCGGTCTTCCGCGCCCTTCTGCGCCGGAGCGTCGACGGCCTCGGCGACGGACACGGTAGGTGGCTGGGCGACGCCGGTATGGCGAAGCTCGTGGCGCACCCGGTGCTCTCCACCATCCTGCGGGAGTGGCTGAACGCCTGCGCCGCGGAGTACACGGCCGCGCGCGGGTTCTCCGGGCTGCACATCGCTCTCACCAGGCTCTCGGCGTTCCGCCATGTGGTCGCGGACGTCGCCCCGGAGGTCGTGCGACTCCTGGAGAGCCACACTGTCGTGCCGCTGCTCGCTTCCACCCTGCGTACCGGCGTCCTCGACGAACTGGGCTGGCCCGCGCTCGACGAGACCTACGCCGAACTGGCCGCCGAGGCTGCCACCGCCGCGCGTCAGCAACGCCACCGACGGGAGAGCGTCGATGTCACCGGCGCCTGGCCCGCGCTGATCCTGAACACCCTCGAACGGGCCGTCGTCATCGGTCCGGAAGGCGTTCTGCTGCGGCACACCCTGCGGCTTCCCGTCGCCGTCGACCACTGGCGGACGATCGCCCTCCGTTACGTCGACGGCGAGTTGCTGGTCATCTGGTGGGAGGACGGCAAGCAGCGCGGCTACTGGTCGCACCGCCCCGCCGAGGTGTTCACCGTCGGTGGCGAGCAGAACGCCCGCTGGGGCGGCTCCGGCCCCTCGGACGAGGTCTGCCTGCCGCTGCCCGGCGGCGGCCGCGCCACCGGCGCCAAGGCCCTGCACGCGGGCGACACCTCCCTCCCGCCTCAGCGCGCCGTCATCTCCGACGGCACCGGCCACTGGCGGGAAGGCCACCAGGGCACGCAGCGGGTGTGGCTGGAGTACGACCCGGTCAGCGGCACGCACGGCCGCGCATCCCTCCCCGCCTTCATCCGCTCCGGGGTGCGGGACGGCACCCGGCTGCTCACCGAGCACTGCCAGGTGCTGCCCCTCCAGCCCGGTCTGGAGACCACTCCCTTCGGCACGGACGGCACGGTCCTCGGCCGCTGGGTCCGCCGAACGGCGACCGAGCCCGGCACGGCCGCCCCCGCCGACGGGCACCGGATCGTCGCCGGCACCCCCGACGGCCACATGGTTGCCCTGCCGCACCCGCTGCCGGGCGGCGACTCCCCGGTGCCGATCGGCGCCCTCACCCTGCCCGGCGGGTCACGGCCGGTCGCGGCCCTGCACCACCGGTCCGTCGAAGCGCACCCGGCGGACACGGACGGCACCGGTGGCAGCCTGTGGTCCGTCACCCTCGACTCCTCCGGCGGGAAGGACGCGGCGGGCACCCCCTATGTGCCTCCCGTCGCCTACTGGCACGCCATGCGCCCGAGGGACGAGCGGGGCTCCATCGCCCTGCGGAACCTGACGGACTCCCGGACGGAGGAGCTGTTTGCGGAAGTCGCCGCCGCGGTCGCCCGGCACCTGGAGGCCTTCCGGGCTGTCAAGGAGTACACCGGGCCCTCGTCGCGGGAGCTGAGCCAGGAGGCCGTCGCCCGGGTGCTGCCCGAGGTGTCGGACGCACGGCTCCTCGCGGGTGTCACCGCGTTCGTCCAGAACGCGGTGGACCGGGCTGTCGACGTCGCCCGGTACCTGGAACCGCCCAAGCCCGTGCAGCCGGCCACTCCCCAGAACACCGCGCGCGTCCAGGGCATGTTCTTCGATCACGAGCCCGAGCACGGCGACGACGCGACCCTGCGGGACTCCACCGTCTGGGGCTCCGAGCGCATGCACGGCGGGTGGGGAGGCGAGAACCGGTGGACCGTGATCCGGCAGATCCTCGCCGTCAACCATGTCCTCGGCGGCGAGCCGGCGTTCGGTCCACCCACGCCGTCCAAGGTCCCGTTCACCCCCACGGACGGATGGCAGCGGGACGAGTGCACCGTTCCGGGCTACTCGCCGACCTGGACCTCCCTCCTCGACAAGCTGCCCGAACTGGCCTATCGGGCCGCCTCGGCGACCACGTCCCCGGAGCACCGCACCGGGCTCCTCGTGCTGCTGGAAACCCTCGCCGCGGGCCCGCTGGCCGACCCGGCGGGCACGGTCCGGCAGGTGGAGCTCGTCGAGCCGTTCGGCGGAGGGGCACCCGCGCAGGGACGCCCCGAAGCCGTGCACCGCCTCGGCCAGGTGCTGCGCAAGGGCGCCCGCACCGTCGTGGTCCTGGCCGACCGCGGCCGGAACGCGTCGAACGACGCGGTACGCTGGCTTGCCCTGGACCACGACCCGACCGGCGCCTTCGGCCCCGTCCCCGGCTTCACCCTGGACCACGAGCACGTTCACCGGCAGGGCATCGACCGGGACCGGCTCACCCGGCTCACCGCCCTGGTAGGGGAGAAGGGCCCGGCACCCTGGCGTCCGGAGGCCGCCGAGGCGTTCCATACGGCCACCGGAATCGGTCCCCTCCAGTCCGCCGCCCTGCTGTCGGCGGCCATCGAGGAGCCCGGCGCCGAGGCGCTCGCGCTGCTCGGGGCGAAGACACGTGCCCTCGAGACGGCTCAGGCCAGGCTGGACGCCCTGCCGCGGGACGACCGGCACGCCCTGCTCCGGGCACTGCTGCCCGCGGACCCGGCCGACCTGTGGTCCACGGGTCCCGACGTCCGGGCCGCCGCCGCGGTCTGGCAGGAGCGACTGGCCTCCCTCGTCCGCGTTCCCGAGGAACTGGACCTCGACCTGTCGGGCGCCCCTCCGGGCGCCGTCGACCTCGTCCTCAACGCGGGCTCCCGGACCTGGCTCGCCCACGGCACCGATGTCCAGGACGGCACCGGTCGCCCGTCCCTGCGCCGGGTGGGTGCACGCGGTGCGGTCTCCTCGGCCCTGACCGCCCTGCGCACCCTCGCCTACACACTGCCCTACGGGCACCCCCTGCGGGCGCACCTGCCCGTCGGGCTCGCGGCCCTGCGCAGCCGCCTCGCCGACCCGAATCTGGTGCTGGAACTCGGTCTGGACTGGACCGATGCGGGTGGCTCGATCGGCCCCGCGGTCCGCGCCGCCCACGGGCTCCCCGAGTCCGGCGGCGCCGGCGCCGACGGACTCGTCCGGGCCGGCACGGCGCTGCTCCTCGCCCTCGGCCATGGCAGCAACGAGAAGCTGCTGATACGCCCGGCCGGTCTGGCCGGACCCGACGACCCGGCGTTCGGCTTCGTCGAGGGCACCGTCGGCCGTCACAGCACCGGAGATCTGCTCGCCCTGCGCGCACTGCTGGGCGAGGAGACCGACGTATTGCTCTCGGCGGGCGCCCCCGGCGGCTCCCCGCACCACCCGGCCCAGGACCCGACGCGTGCGGTTCCGGAGCTGGTGGCCGAGGCGGCCGACGCCCTCTGCCTGAGCGCGGACGCCGCCGCCCTTTACCTGATGCTGCTCGCCCTGCCCGACCCGACGGACCGCAACTGCGTCCGCTGGACCGAGTGGAAGCCGGCCCGGGTCAAGAAGGCCCGGGCGGAACTCGTCGCCACCGACCTCGTCGTGGAGGCGAAGCGCTCCCGCGCGGGCCGCACCCTGTTCCTCCCCTGCGGCTGGCTCGAACGCGGCGCCCCCGGCCTGCCGCTGGAGACCTGGAAGGAACACCTTTACCCCGTGGCAGGGTCCTTCCGGATCCTGCCCCACCTCCCCGTGCCCGCGCTGTTCGCGGCCGCATGGGCACGGATCGGCGGCGGCGACGCCCCCGCCTTCGAAGAACTGGACACCCGCGCAACCCGGAAGGGCCGCCGCCGATGACGAACGACACCACCACCATGGACAGCACCGCGGGCGGCGTCCCGGACCAGGCGAAGGCGCCCGGCCGGGAGCACCGCCAGGTCACGCCGCCCGAGGACCGGTACGCCACCGAGCTGGCCTTCCTCGCCGTCCACGACTCCGGGCCCCGCCCACCCGGCTGGCGGCTCACCCCGCGCGCCGTCGTCACCTTCGTGATGGGCAGCGCGGGCGAGGCGCTGAGCCTGCCGAAGGGCGCCCGGCCCGAGACCGGGGTGCCGCGCCGCCTGGTGATCGAGCAGAAGTTCGTCGGCGAGCGCGCCCTGGTCGAACGGTGCGTGGTCACCCTTGCCGGAGAGCGCGGACTCCTCCTCGTGGGCGAACCCGGTACCGCCAAGTCCATGCTCTCCGAGCTGCTGTCGGCGGCCGTCTGCGGGACCAGCGCGCTCACCGTGCAGGGCACCGCGGGCACCACCGAGGACCAGCTCAAGTACGGCTGGAACTACGCGCTGCTGCTCGCCCAGGGCCCGACCGAGCAGGCCCTGGTGCCCTCCCCGGTGCTCGCCGCCATGACCCGGGGGGCCGTCGCCCGCGTCGAGGAGGTCACCCGCTGCCTGCCGGAGGTCCAGGACGCCCTCGTGTCACTGCTCTCCGAGCGGCGGATCGCGGTCCCCGAACTCGCGGGCGGCGAGGGCTCCCAGGTGCACGCGGCCCCCGGGTTCACCCTCATCGCCACCGCCAACCTGCGGGACAAGGGCGTCTCGGAGATGTCCGCCGCGCTGAAGCGGCGCTTCAACTTCGAGACCGTGGGGCCCATCGGGGACGTGGACGCCGAGACCGCGCTCGTCCGGCGCCAGTCGCGGGCGGCCGTCGAACGCGTGGGCGCCGCCTACCAGGTGGACGACGCGGTCCTCGAAGCCCTTGTCACCGCCTTCCGGGACCTGCGCGAGGGTCGCTCCGCGGAGGGCTGGGAGGTCGAGCGCCCCTCCACGGTGATGAGCACGGCGGAGGCGGTCTCCGTCGCGGGCTCCCTGGGCCTGTCCGCCGCCTACTTCCCCGGCGACCGGGACGTGCTCTCCCTCCTGCCCGGCCATCTGCTCGGCGTCGTCCGAAAGGACGACCCCGCCGACGCGGCACGGCTGCTGGGGTACTGGGACGGGCCCGTGCGCAGGCGCGCGGAGCAGGGGTCTGCCACCTGGCGTGCCCTGTGGGACCTGCGCGCGGTGCTGGAGAACTGACGGATGAGCGAGTCGACCACCCCCCGGACGCGGTACACCGCCGAGGTGCCGCCCACCGCCGGCGCGCCGGCCGCTTCCCCGGAGCGGGGCCCGGCCGCCGGGCCCCGCGCCGGGGAAGCGGCGGTAGCCGCCCTCGCGGCGACCGGACCCGGGCTGCCGTTCCTGATCGGGGTGCGCCACCACGCGCCCTCGCTGGCGGCCGCCCTCCCGGCACTGCTGGACGCGGCGGCGCCCGACGTCCTCCTCGTCGAACTGCCCGCCGAGTTCCAGCCCTGGCTGGGCTGGCTCGCCCACGAGGAGACCGAGGCCCCGGTGGCGCTGGCCGCCGTGCCCGCCGACGGGCCCGGACCCGGCTCCGCGGGCGAACGGGGGCCGGCCTTCTACCCGTTCGCGGACTTCTCGCCCGAACTGGTCGCTCTGCGCTGGGCGGCACGGAACGGGGTCCCGGCCGTGGCCTGCGATCTGCCGCTGGCCGACCGGGCCTGGGCGGGGGGCGGCCGGGAGATTCCCGCCCCTGTCCCGGGCACCGGCTCCGCACCCGTGCCGGGGGAGGGGCACGGGCTGTCCGCCGCGCTCCGGTCCCGTCTCACAGGCCGGGACGGCGACGACCTGTGGGACCGGCTGGTGGAGGCCCTGGCGCCCGGTTCGACACCCGAGGCCCTCCGCCGTGCCGCCCTGCTCACCGGCTGGGCACTGCGCTACGAGGCCGAGGCACAGGGCGGGGTGCACGGCACGGACGTGGTGCGCGAGGCATGCATGCGCCGACATGTCGCCGAGGCCCTGGCGAGCGGGCGGCGGCCCGCCGTGGTGGTGGGGGCCTTCCACACCCCGGCGCTGCTGCCGTCCGCCGCAGGGGCCGGCGAGGACCCCGCACCGGACGCGGACGGCCATGTGAGCGGCGCTGCCGGGCCGGCGGCGTGCACAGTCTCCCTGGTCCCGTACACGTACCCGCTGCTCGACTCACGGTCCGGCTACCCGGCCGGCATCCGGGACCCGGAGTGGCAGCACACCGTCCTGGACGCCGCCGGGGACCCGGCCGCGCTGCACGAGGCGCTGATCCGCACCGCGGTCCGCGTCTGCGCCGACCTGCGCGAACAGGGCCACCCCTACGGCCCGGCGGACGGCCGTGAGGTCGTCCGGGTGGCCGGTGACCTGGCCCGCCTGCGCGACCTGCCCGCCCCCGGCCGCGGTGAACTCCTGGAAGCCGTACAGACGGTGCTGGGGCGCGGCGAGACCTACGGCACGGGCCGCGCCGTCGCCCGGGCCCTCGAACGCGTACTCGTCGGAGCCCGCACCGGACGGCCCGCGCCCGCCGCTCCGCGCGGCGGACTGGGCCCCGCCGTCGAGGCCGAGACCGCGGCCCTCTCCCTCCCCGGCCCGGACGACGCGCACGAGAAGGCACCGCGCGACCTTCGGCTCGACCCGGCGCGCTCCACCCTGGACCGGCGCCGTGAACTGCTGCTGCGCAGGCTGACGGTGTGCGGCATCCCTTACGCGCAGGAGCAGGGGGTGACCGGCGCGGCGGGCACGGAAGGACTCACGACGCGCTGGCAGGTGCGGTGGACCCCGGCGACGGCCGCGATGCTCACCGCGGCCGGTGCCCGCGGCGTCACCCCGGCCCAGGCGGCCGAGGGCGTGCTGCGCCAGCGGCACGCGGCCGAGCGCGCCGAGGGCGGCCCGACGGCCGCACAGGTCGTCCGCGGCCTCGGTGAGGCAGCCGAATGCGGGCTTCCCGCCCTGGCCGACGAACGCCTGACGGAACTGGCGGCCGTACTCCCCGCGAGCGGTACCCTTCCCGAACTCCTCGCCGGGCTCGACCTGCTGGATCGCATCGACGCCGGCCAGCTGCCGGGCCTGGCCGCGCCCGACGGCCCCTCGGCCCCGGACGCCATCGTCTCCGTCCGTGCCGCCCGCACCGCGCGCGCGGCCGAACTCCTGACCTCGGCCGCGGTCCGCCAGGTCGACGGCCTGACCGGCTCCGAGGAGCCCGAGGACGCCAGGGCCCTGCTCGAACTGTCCCAGCGGGCCGACCGGGTCGGCGGCATCCGGCTCACCGACGCCCTCGCCCGGCTGGCCGCCGACGGCAGCCCGTTGATCGCCGCGGCCGCCGGGGCAGTCAGGGTGCTCACGGGCCACGAAGAGGCCGAGACCTTCGGCGGGCGCGTCGCCTCCTGGGTGGACGGAGCCGTGGGCAGCACCTCCCGGGCCGCGCTCACCGCCCGCCTCACCGGCGTCCTGACGGTGGCGGGCCCGCTCCTGACCGTCGGCACCGGGGCCCTGGACCCTTTGCTGCACCGGGTCGTCGAGCTGGACGACACCGCGTTCCTGTCCCGGCTGCCGGCCCTGCGCGGCGGATTCGACACCCTGAGCCCGGCGGCCCGGGACCGGCTGCTGGACACCGTCGGGGAGCGGCTGGGCGAACGGGTGGACACCCTCGACGCGGACGGTCCGGCCGAGCTGGCCCGCCGAACGGCCGCCGACCTCGCGGCCCGCGAGCTCCTGGCCGGCCTCGGCCTGCCCGTCCCGCCACCCGCCCACGACGACGGCTTCCCGTCGCCGTCCGGCCGCCCCGCTGTAACGTGCTCCACCGTCATACCCGACACCGACGCCGACACCGCCGGGGCCGCTCCGGCCACCACCTTCACCGGGGCTGCTCCGGCCACCACCTTCACCGGGGCCGCTCCCGCCCGGACCCTCGCGCCCGCCGACCGGTGGCGGCTCGTGCTCGGCCGGCGTCCCGACCAACTGCCGTCCGGCGCCGCCCGCCTGGCGACCGCTCTGGACGAGCTCTACGGCGCGGGACACGGCGAGGGGTCCCGCGGCGGCCTGCCCGGCACCGGCCACGGTGACGGCACCGGACCGCGCGGTGGCCGTGAACCGTCGTTCCCCGGGGTCCGCGAGTGGTCCGAGGAGCTGGCCGCGCTGTTCGGCCCCGGAGTCCGCGAGGAGGTCCTCGCCGCCGCAGCCGTGACAGGGCGCCAGGACGTCCTCGCCGAACTCGATCCGGCGGCCGTCACCCCCTCCGTGGACCTGCTCCGGACGATCCTCCGGTACGCCGGCGGCCTCCCCGAAGCCCGTCTCGCGGCGCTCCGGCCCCTGGTCCGCCACCTGGTCGACGAACTGACCCGGCAGCTCGCCACCCGGCTGCGCCCCGCCCTCACCGGCACGATGCTCGCCCGGCCCACCCGCCGGCCCGGCGGCCGGCTGGACCTGCCGCGCACGCTGCGCGCCAACCTGGCCACCGCCCGCCGGACGGCCGACGGAACGGTCCGGGTGATCCCCGAGAAGCCGGTGTTCCGCAGTCGCGGCCGCCGGTCGGCCGACTGGCGCCTGATCCTGGTCACCGACGTCTCCGGATCCATGGAGGCGTCCACGATCTGGTCCGCGCTGACCGCCTCCGTGCTCGCCGGGGTGCCAACCCTGAGCACCCATTTCCTGGCTTTCTCCACGGATGTCGTCGACCTCACCGGCCATGTGCACGATCCCCTTTCCCTCCTGCTGGAGGTGAGCGTGGGCGGGGGCACGCACATCGCCGCCGGGCTGCGGCACGCCCGCAGCCTGATCGCGGTGCCCGCCCGCACCCTCGTCGTCGTCATCAGCGACTTCGAGGAGGGCGCTCCGCTCGGCGGACTGCTGGCCGAGGTGCGGGCTCTGGTGACCACCGGCTGCCACGTCCTGGGGTGCGCGAGCCTCGACGACGCCGGCCGGCCCCGCTACTCGACGGGCGTCGCCGGGCAGCTCGTGGCCGCCGGGATGCCCGTGGCGGCCCTCAGCCCACTCGAACTGGCCCGCTGGATAGGGGAGAAGACCGCATGAACGCCGCCCAGTTGCCACCCGTCGCGCCGGAGGTCACGGCCACGCTCGTGGAGGACCTCTCGCCCCGGCTGCGCAAGCGGCTGGACGCGGCGGTCACCAAGCTCGGCGCCCGCCCGACGCACCGCGACGGGGACACGCTGACGATCGCGGTCGACGACGAGACCGAGTTGCGCCTGCACGCCCCGGGCGGCGTGGTGGCGACGGCGGACGCCATCACCTGCGGTTGCCTCCTCGCCCCGGCTTGCGTCCACCGCGCGGCCGCCGCCTGTGCCGCTCCCACGGCGGACCCTGCGCCGCCGGAGCTCGCTGACCGGCCCACCCGGGCGGTATCCGAACCCTTCCCCGAACCCGCCTCCGGAACGGACCCCGCCCCCACCGCCGACTCCTCGCCCGAGGTGGCGGGCCCGGACCAGCGTGCCGCGGCCGACGCCCTGTGGTCGGCGGGCGCCGCCGTGCTGGAGGCCGGCGTCGACGGGGCCGGCGCCGTCACCCAGTCGGCGCTCCTCCGCGCCGCGCACACCGCCCGGATCCGGCACCTGCCCCGCGCCGCGGGCGCCGCGCTGTCCGTTGTCACACTGCTGCGCGCGGCCCGCGCCGGGGACCCGTCGTACCGCACCGCCGACCTCGTCACGGCCCTGGCCGAACTCCTGGGCACCGCACACCGGGTGGGGACGGCGTCCGGGGCGGAGCTGGCCGCCGTCAGAGGCCGCGTGCGCCGCCCGTACAGCCCGGACGGCTCGCTGCGGCTGTACGGCCTGTTCACCGAACCCGTGGTCACCGACTCGGGGCACGGCGGCGTCCGAACCTGGGTCGCCGGATCCGACGGCCGCCTCTGCACGGTCGGCGATGTGGCACCCGGCGGCGTCGGCCGCGCCCTGGGCGTGGCCGACCGGGCCGTGCGTCTGGGGGACAGCGCGCTCACCCACCGGGAGCTGGGCCGGGCCGGCCTCGCGGTCTCGGGGGCGACGGTCTCGCCGGACGGCAGACTGGGCGCCGGGAAGGGCGTCAAGGCCGTCACCGCCGGGGGCGCGGCGTGGACGGAGCCGCCGCTCGCGGCTCTGTGGGAGACGCCGCTGTCCGAACAGTCCGCCCGCGCCCTGCGGTCCACCTCCCGCTACGCGGACCCGGACGGCGGCGGCAGCGATCTGCTCTTCCTGGACGTCGAACTGCTCGGCGCGGTACGGGAGCCGGGCGGCACCTGCCTGCTCGCGCTGTGCGAGGGAGGCATTCCCGTCCGGCTCACCGTCGCCGACGACGACCCCGCACTGGCCCACCGCGACAACCTGATGCTGCTGGCCACGGCGCCGGGGACACGACTGAGGATCATCGGCCGTCTGGTGCCCGCCCTCCACCCCCGGCTCACCCTCCTCGCCTGCTCGCACCCCACCGGCGAGGGCAGGATCGACCTCGGCCTCGACCGCCTGCGCCGCGCCGACCTCCCGGACCCGGCTGCCCCCGTGCACACCGCCCCGTCGCAGCCCGGAGAGTCCGGCGCGCACTCGCCCCTGTATCTCCTGGAGCGCCGGGTCGAGCAGACGGTTGCGGCGGGCCGCGCAGCCCTCGGCATGCTCGGCGACGTCACCGCCGAGACCCGTCGTATCCGCCGCGCGGGCCTCCCCACGGCCGCCGGACTCCTCACCGCCCTGTGCGCCTCGGCGGCCCAACGCGAGCGCGACCTCTTCGGCCGTCTCCTCCCCGCCGACACCGACGGCTTCGCCACCTACTGGCTGGCCGCCGCCCGCTACACGGCCGCCGTGGCCGAAGCCCTCTGCGTGGCAGCCTGGGACCCGGCGCACGAGGGCCCGGCCGAGGCGCCGTCCGACCCGGACCATGAGCCGGGACCGGCCGTGACGCGAACCGCTCAGCACCGGTGGGCCCGGGCCCGGTTCCCGTCCTGTCCGTCGTACCCCTCGACGCAGTCCCGATAGGCGCTGCTCGGTCCGGTGATCCCCGTGTACGCCTCGTAGGACGGTGTCGCGTGGGCGAGGGAGGACTTCCCGCCCCTGATCCCGGTCGTGAAGCGCCAGTTGCTGCGGCCTTCTGGTGCCGCACGAGCGGTGGCAGTCCGGGGTGCCGCATGCGGCGCTGGACGGTGCGACGGCCCTTCCGAGGGCCGCCACCGGGCGCCGCTCGCCCGGCCGCGCCCCGCGTCTCACCTTTTGCGGCCTCCGCGCCGGGAACCGAGCAGCAGCCAGAGCAGATACGCGCCTCCGGCGCTGACGGTGACGACTCCGGTCGGGAGCTGGACCGGGGCGAAGGCGTGCGCGGCGGCCCAGTCGGCCCCGGCGAGCAGGACGGCACCGGCCAGGGCGGCACCGGGCAGACTGATGCCCGGGGTGCGGCGGTACAGAAGCCGGGCGATCTGCGGTGCCGCCAGGGCCACGAACGCGAGGGGTCCGGCGACCGAGGTGGCGACGGCGGTGAGCGCCACACCCACCGTCACGAGGAGCAGCCGCCCCCGCACGACCCGCGCACCGAGCGCGGTGGCCACGTCGTCGCCGAGTTCGAGGACCCGCAGGGTGCGGACGAGGAACGGGGTGACCAGGGCGAGCGGCGCGAGGGCCATCAGGGCGGGGACGGCGTGTTCCCAGCCGAGCGCGTCGAGACTGCCCGCGGTCCACTGGGCCGCACGGGCAGCCACGGCCGTGTCGGCGCCGTACATCAGCCAGGTGTTGACCGAGGTGAGGATCGCGCTCACGGCAATGCCGGTGACGACGAACCGGGTGGTGGCCGTGGAGCGCCTGCCGCCGAGCGCGTACACCAGGGCCGCCGTGGCGAACCCGCCGATGAGAGCGCCGAGTGCGGTCCGGGTGTAACCGCCGGCGCCCGTGAGGAGCACGGCCAGGGCACCGGTCGAGGCGCCGGTGTTGAACCCGATCACGTCGGGGCTGCCGAGCGGGTTGCGGGTCAGGGTCTGGAAGATCGCCCCGGACAGCCCCAGGGCTGCCCCGAGGGCCAGTGCGAGGAGGGCGCGCGGCAGGCGCCAGGTGAGGACGACCGTGGTGGTCAGCGGATCCCCCCGCCCGGCGAGGGCGTGGAGGACATCGGATACGGGGACGGTGATGTCGCCCGCTGACAGGGAGGCGATGAGTACGGCCGCCCCCAGCAGTGTCAGCGTCAGTGTGGTGGTCGCCCGGTGCCGGTGCCGGTGTCGGTGTCTGGGCCTGGGCCTGGGCCTGTCCTGGGAGCGACGGGGGCCGGGGACAGCGGTCGTGGGCGCGGAGGTTGGGGGGCCGGTCACCGGATCCGCCCCTTCCGGGAGTGGAGCAGCAGGAGGAGCAGCGGTGCCCCGAGGAAGGCGGTGACGACTCCGACGGGGAGTTCGCCCGGCCGGGTGACGAGCCGGGCGGCCACGTCGGCGGTCAGCAGCAGTACGGGACCGGCGATCAGCGAACCCAGCAGCAGGCGCCGGGTGCCGGGGCCGATCAGGGGCCGCAGCAGATGGGGGACCATCAGTCCGAGGAACGACAGGGGGCCGGCCAGTGCGGTCGCCGAGCCGGCGAGCAGGGTGATCGCGGCGATGGCGACGGCCCGGGTGAGGTGGGTGCGGGTGCCGAGGCCCTCCGCCAGGTCCTCGCCCATCGCCGCCATGTCCAGGCCCCTGGCGACGGTCAGAGCCGCGATCAGGCCGGCGGCGACGAAGAGCGCGAGGAACGCGGTCGTGCCGGGCGGGATCCCGGTGAGGGTGCCGGCGCTCCAGGCGCGCATGGTGTCGAGAGTGCGGGGGTCGAGCAGGGTCAGGGAGGCCTGGATTCCCGAGAGGACGGCGCCGAGCGCGACCCCGACGAGGACGAGTTGGCCGGGGTGGCGGTTGTCGGTGGCCGCTGCGACGACGACGATCAGCAGGGTTACGGCGGCTGCCCCCGCGAAGGCGGACCAGAGGGTGACGGTGACGCCGGTGGACCCGGTGAGGGCGACGGTGAGGGTGACGGCGAAGCCGGAACCACTGCTGACACCGAGCAGCCCGGGGTCGCCGAGCGGGTTGCGGGTCACGGCCTGGATCAGGATGCCCGCGGCGCCGAGCGCGGCCCCGGCGACGAGACCCGCCGCCGTACGCGGCACCCGGACCTCCCGGACCAGGGTGACGATGTCCGCCGGTCCGGTGTGGGCGAGCCCCTGGACGATCTGATGGACTCCGACGGTCCGTGAGCCGAGCGCGACACTGGCGGCGGCGACGAGCAGCAGGACGGCGCACCCGGCCCCGGCGAACGCGAGGACGCGGGAGCGGGGCCGGGGCGCGGGCGGGGTGGAAGCCGTCATCGAGCGGAGGCGGCGGTGGCGAGGGTGGCGCGGAGTTCGCCGATGAGCCAGGGCACGGCGGCGGCGTTCGGGGACTGGAGCGCGGTCGCCGCCTCGACTCCGAGCGGCAGGTACCGGTCGGACTTGACGATCCGGAGCCCGGACACGATGGGGTCCGACTCGAACTTCTCCTGGAGCGCGCCGCTCTGGTAGGTCATGAAGAGCACATCGGCGCGGTCGTACAGGGCGGCCCGTTCATGGCTGACGTCGACGGCGCCCGGTACGGAGCCCTTCCCGTCCAGGTTCGCGACGGCGGGCAGCGGGGTCAGGCCGAGCCGGTTCATGAACCGGGCGGTGGCGTTGGTCTCCTCGGTGATCATCACGGTGAACCCGTCACGGGCCTGGCCGTACAGGTACGTCTTTCCGGCCAGGCCGGGCAGGTCGGCCTTGAGCTTCTCCACCGCCCGGTCGGCGGTGTCGAGGACCTTCCGCGCACCCTGCTCGTTGCCGAGGGCCCGCCCGATCCGCAGGGCCTCCTCGGTGGCGTCCGCTCCGTAGAGCCGCTTCTCGTAGGTGACGACGGGCGCCACGGTGGACAGGCGCTTGTAGGTGGGCTCGTCGAGGGTGAACGCGGTACTCGCCAGGATGAGATCCGGCCTGAGTCCCGCTATCCGCTCGGTGTTGATGTTCATCGGGTCGAACCAGGTCACCGAGTCGTCGAGCGGCTCGGTGTAGGGGAGGTTCTCGTCCTTCGTCTCCCCGCTGAGGCTGCCGTAGCTCGCGCGCCGACGATGTGCGCGCAGAGGGCGCCCGCGACGGCGGTGTCCGCGTAGCCGAGGGTGACGACGCGCCGGGGAGCGGCCGGGACGGTGGCCGTTCCCCAGGCGTTGGTGAAGGTGGCGGGGAAGCCCTTGCTCGGCCTGCTCGCGGCGTCCGGGGCGGCGGAACTCTCCGTGCTCCTGGCGGAGCAGCCGCTCAGGGCGATGGTGGCGGCGAGCAGAGCACCGAGCAGCGGTGTCCACGGGCGGAAGGGGCGGGACATGGTTCTCGCTTTCGCAGGGGGTGTGTCCGCGTCAAAAGGGTGTGCGGATCGCCGGTGCGGCGGTAGGAGGAGCCGGCGGCGGTGATGCGGCGGCGCTGTCATGCGTCAGCGCTCATGACCAGGCCCGGCATCAAGTAAGCCTAGCCTTAGTCTGCGGATATTTTTACATGTACGGTAAGGCAATGCTTACTTCTTCGAGGTCCGGTGTCGGACGGGCGCTGCACGGCTCGGCCGTACGTCTCGTCGCAGGGATCGGCTGCGCGGCGCTCGCCGCCGGTGCGGGAGTCGCGCTCCTGGCCGCAGTCGTCGAGTTCGTCCGCGCCCCGGACCCCCGATGGGTGTGGTGGAGCGCCCTGGCCCTCGTCGTGGCGGGGGCCCTGAACTCCCTGTCGTCCTGGCTGGCGCACGGTGCGGAGGCGGAGTTCGAACACCGGCTCCGCCGCACCCTGGCGGCCCATGTCTCCCGGCTGCCCACGCCCGCACTGGCCCGGCTCGGCGCCCAGGGCCTGCGCACCCGGCTCGACGACGACGTCTCGGCACTGCACCACGCGGTGGCCCATCTGCCCGGCGAGATCGCGGCCGTGCTGATCGCCCCGCTCGCCGCGCTCGTCCTGCTGGCCGGATACGCGGGTCCGCCCGGACTCGTCGCGCTCGTACCCGCCGCCCTGGCGGCCGTGTTCCGCCTGGTGGTCATCCCGAGGCAGTCACGGCTCTTCGCGGCGGACCGGGGCCGGACCGTCGGACGCATCGTCACCGCCGTCGACGACATGGTCCGCGGCGCGGTGATCACCCAGGTCCACGGCGACGAGTCCGGCGCCTCGGCCCGCTACGCCACCGCGACCCGGGAGTTCGGGCACGGGTTCCGGACCTGGGTCGGACGGGTCGCGACCCCGGCGGCGGTGGCCACCGCGCTGCTCCAGCCGAGCGTGACCCTGGCCGCGGCATTCTGCGTCGGCCACCGGATGCCGGCCTGGCAGCTCACCGCCGTCTGCGTCTTCGCCCTCGCCGCCCTCGCGCCGGTCCTGCGCCTCGGCCACGGCCTGGACTACCTCGGCGCCGCCCGGGACGCGGCCCGGCGCATCGGCACCCTGCTCACCGAACCCCTGCTGCATCCCGGTCCCTCGGGGGACGGGCCGGCAGCCCAGGACGAAACCGCCGGTGCCACCCATGCGGCCGGGAACCCGAAGCGGGCACCCGTCCTCGAAGCGGTCACCGTACGGGAGGCCGGACGGCGGCTCGTCGGCCCGCTGAACCTGGCCATCACACCGAACGCGGTCACCGCGGTGACCGGTCCCAGCGGTTCCGGCAAGACCACCCTGCTGCGCCTGCTCGGCCGGGGCACCGACCCCGACGACGGCACGATCGGCCTCGGGGACACGTCCTACCGGGACCTGCCGCTGGAATCGATGGCACGTCGCGTAGCCACCGTTCCCCAGTCGCCCGGAGTCCTTCCCCGGAGCGTCCGCGAGAATCTGTTGCTCGCCCACCCCCACGCCACCGATCCGGAACTGCGAGCGGCCCTGGCGGCCGCGTCCCTGGACGTCCCGCTCGACGTCCCGGCCGGACCGCTGTCCGGCGGGGAGCGCCAACGCCTCGCCCTCGCCCGCGCGTTGCTCACCGAGGCCCCGGTGCTCGTGCTCGACGAACCCACCAGCGCCCTCGATCCCGACACGGCGGAGGCCGTCATGAACACCCTGCTCGCCCTCCCCGGCCGCACCATCGTGCTGGCCACCCACGACCACGCCCTCGCGGCACGGGCCGACCACCGCATCGTCCTGGAGCACGGGGAGGTGGTCGCGTGAGGACCGCACTCGGCGCCGCGGCCGTGCGGCGCGTACGCGTCGTGGCACTCGCCTGGATCTGCGCCACCGCCCTCGAAGCCACCGCGGCCGCGCTGCTCGCGGCCACCGTCGTACGCGGAACTCCCCTGGGCTGGGCGGTGGGCACCGTGATCCTCGTGCTCGCCGCCACCGTGCTGGTATCCCGAGGCGGCTACCTCGCCGGGGCCGCCCTCGCCACCGATCTGTACCGTCGGCTCGGCCGTGCCCTGGTCCGGCTGCCGCTGGGCTGGTTCACCCATGATCACCGGGCGCTCGCCAACCGGATCGCGGGCGAGGGCGTGCCCCGGCTGATGGGCATTCCCGCGCACCTCGTGGAACTCCTCGTCCGCGGCACACTGACCCCGCCGCTCGTCGGCCTCGGCCTCGGCATCGTCGTCGGCGGGACCCACGCCGCCGTGCTGCTCGGCCTCCTCGCGGTCTCGGGCACGGCACAGACCTTCGCCCAACGGGCCCTCGCCCGCACGGACGCGCACCGCCGGACCGCCCGCGCGGCCTCGACCGAGGCGCTGCTGGAATTCTCCGAGCACCAGGAGCTCTACCGCAGCGTGGCCGGAACCGCCGGAGCGGTCAGCCGGCTCACGGACGCCTGGGACCGCGAGTACGCCGCACTGCGACGGCTCAACGCCGTCAGCGCCCCGGTGACCTTCGTCTCGGCACTGGCCACGGCCCTGCCCATGGTCGGGATGCTCGCCCTCTGCGTCGCGCTCGACACCTCTGCCCCCACAGCGTTCGCCGTGCTCCTGCTGACCCTGCGCGCCGCCGCCCCGGTCGACGAACTCGCGCTCCTCGGAGTGACCCTCGGCGACACCCGTGCCGGGATCGACCGTTACGCCTCGCTCGTGACCGTGCCCCCGCTGCCCGAATCGCCGCACCCGCGCCCGCTGCCCGACGACACCGGCCTCGGCATCGACCGCGTCGCGTTCGCCCCGGCACTGCGCGAGGTGTCCCTGACCATGCCCGCCGGATCGACCACCGTGATCACCGGCCCGACCGGCAGCGGCAAGTCCACCCTGCTGCAGCTCCTGCTGCGCGGCGAGGACCCGGACAGCGGACGCGTCACCCTGGGCGGCACCGATCTGCGCCACCTCTCCACGGCGGACCGGCTCCGCCGCTTCGCCGTCCTGCCCCAGGAACCCACGCTCTTCGACGGGACGGTCGCCGACAACATCCGTGTCGGCGACCCGGACGCCGACACCGCGGCGCTGCGCGCGGGCCTCAGCTCTCTGCTCGACACCCATCCGGACGGCCTGGACCTCCAGGTCGGAGCCCGCGGAACCGCGCTCTCCGGCGGTGAACGCCAGCGCGTCGCCCTCGCCCGCGCCCTGCTCAGGAACGCCCCCGTCCTGCTCCTCGACGAACCGACCGCCGCTCTCGACCCCGCCACCAGTGCCCATGTCACGGCCACGGTCAACGCTCTCCAGTGCACGCGAGTCGTGGTCACCCACCACGACCCCGAACGCTGGCGTCCGGACCGGACCGTCAGTCTCGTCGACGGTCGCATCACCGACCCGGAAAGCTGATCTCACGCGCACCGCGCGGCGCTGCGGTCACCGCGCGGCGCCGCGTCCACCGCACGGCCTCGCGGCCGAACGGCCGGCCGCCGGACCCGCAGCACGACTTCGGCGGCCGGGCAGGTCCCTCCGCGGGGCCCCGTACACACAGGAGTCGGCGGCCACTCCGCACACCGGGACCAGCGTCCGTACACCGCGCTCACGACAGGCGGCCACCGCCATGCGCGTCAGTGCATCGGCCACCGCCTCCCGGAGCGAGGAGGCCCCATCCGCGAGCGGCAGCTCCGCGCTCTGCGGCCGGGGCCGCTCGGCGGACCGGACGGCGGAGGTCTTCGGCCCGGAGAAGGAGAAGGCGTGGCGCGATTCCGACGGTCCGGACAGTGGCCGCGTCGCCGATGGTGTCGCCCAGGCACACGATCAGGACCCCGGCCAAGTCCCTACGAGCAGCGGCGAGGTGTGTCCGCCCGAGGCGATCAGGACCATGCAGGCGTCGGGCGGCGGACCGTGCTCCAGGGTGTCGGCGGCGATGTGCCCGGCCAGGTGATGCACGCCCGACGACGGCACCCCGAGCGAGTACGACAGGGTCTTCGCCCCGGCCGGACCCACCGTGAACGCGCCCGACGGCCGGGGGCAGTTGGTGACGGTCACGGCGCCGATGTCCCTCGTCCGCAGTCCTGCCCGGCCGAGGGACCTCCCGCGCGACGGGCGTGAAGGAGTGCAGCCCACTGCCTCGGCCTCCGGAACCATTCCGTCGAACCGCGCGTGCTCGTCCATGCTCGACACCACCGCGTGCCGGAGCAGGCATCCTTCGCGCAGGGGCGGGTTGATCGGCAGCGGCACGCCCGTTTCCTGTCACGCTTCCCGCAAATCGTGGGGAGATGAAACGGAATCCCTGGCGCGCATGCTGTCCTCGGAACACGGAGTGACCGCCGCCGAAGCATGCGGAGACCTCCAACGAAGCCTGGGGGAAGTCGAGTTCGCCGCAGGCATTTCCGCATCTGCGCAGGGGCGAATTCACGGAAGGTGGGGAACACCCTCCTGGAGAACCCCAGGGACGGCGCGCTCGGTTTCGTCGGCACCACCCCATCGCCGCACACGTCTACGCCACCGGGGCCGCGCACGGCGAGCGCGCCCAGTGCTTCGGCGGGCCGGGAACCACATGATCGTGATGCCGGACGCCGAACTGGACCAAGCCGTCGATGCGCAGGCCGTCGACGCGCTTATCGGCGCCGGATACGGATCCCCCGGAGAGCGCCGCACGCGATCTCCGAGGGGCCGTGCCCGTGGGGGAGGAAGCCGCGACCGGCTCGTGGCCGCGCTGACGGAATGCGCCGCCGCGTTCCGGATCGGCCGCTCCGACGGCTGATGTGGGTGCGCAGCAGCTGAACCGCCAGGTCATGCGCGTAGTAGGTGGCGATCCCCAAGGGGGTACGACCGTCTGGGTCTGCGAGTTCAGGATCCGCACCGAACGCCAGCAGCACGGCAGTGGTGTGCACCGTCAACGGCTGGCCACTCTGGAGGGCGCCATCCCCCTCGGTATCGATCGCGTGAGTCAGCAGCGTCATGCTGCTGAAGACCTCATCAGGATCGGCTCCGTTGGCGAGCAGGCGGGCCAGGGTTTCCGCATCCTCGTGCTCAACCGCATGATGGGCTGGTGTCCAGTAGTCGCTCATCGGGGCATTCAACAGCGATCGAGACGCCCCTACCAGCGATATTTCCCACTGTCGGCAGCCAAATGAGATGACCTCTGAGAGGCCAGCCCAGCGTGGCCGACCTCACGCCACTGGCGCCGCCAGCGTTCCACCGACCGCTCCGAGACACGCAACGCGGCAGCGATCCCCAGTTCCTTTCCCATCCGCGAAGCGAGACACGGCCTGGAGCCGGACCTGCTCCCGTGCGGCCCTCTCATCGTCGGTCAAGCCACCACCCTGCGGATATCTCACCTCACCAGGACTACCGAAGCCACCCGCACGCCGTCCGGCGAACAGCCCGACATCACCCGATCAAGTTCAGTACGGGCCATAGCCGAAGTCCTCGCACAGGAATCATCTGTTCCTCTTTTCGCCGGCCTTGGCCTCTCGGGGGAATCTCGCACGGTCAGACACGAAACGTCCGATATGCCATCGGGCGCGCTGACTCAAAACCGTTGACGCATCCATCAATCGATGATTGTCTTCGATCTGATCTTGCCTCGAGAGAACGCGTCAGCAAGAGGAACCCGGGGGGGAAATGATACTGACTCGCACAGAAGGGTGGAGGGTAGAGCCCTTCTCCGACTTGTCTGCGGCATTCGTCTTCTTCGTGAGCCCAGTGCGAATTACGGTACTCGATCGACTCACTTGGTACGTGCTGGAGCTCTGCGAAAACCGCACGGAAGCCGACATCATCGCAAAGGTCGCTGCTCTCGGTAACGCGAACACATCCGACCGAGCCCGGCAGATAGTGAAAGATCGGTTGCAGGTCTTGCGTGATCGCGGCTTGCTGGAGGTTTCCGTATGAGTAGTAAAACCGTGCAGGTCGCTTTGTGTGAAAGGGCTGCAGAGCTGACCGCATCGACCGAGGAATACCTCACTACGGGAATTTTCGGAGATGCGGCCAACATCTCTGATACCGTAGTCGCCTATTATCGGGGAGCGGCCTGGGCGTGCGAACAGGCCTGTGGGTTCGACCCTGACTCATTGAGTGAAGAATCGTTTCCTCAACTGGAAAGCCTACGACGTTTCGCTATTGACGAGGCTCTGCATCATCTCATGGCTGGAGAGCCCGATCAGGCGCGCGGAGTCCTGACTGAGCACCTCGCGCTGCGCACTCGTGCCATTGCCGATCCTTGGGTTGCACGCGATACGTACTCAAGCGGCCGGTTCAGCGAGCCCGCTTTTCCGCACGGTGGTACGGAACACTGGCTCGGTCGCCTCTTTCTGAAGCGATTCAGTGACACCGCAATAATCAATGGTAAAAATGTCGAGATCACACTGCGGCCGGTTACGGACCGCATCGCAGCAGCCCGCACCCGAGCCATCGCACTGGCGCAACGAAGTCTGCCCCGGTTGGCACGTGAACTCTTCAGCTCCGTACACCATGTCGTTCTCTATCAGGCAGCGCAGCCCTATAGTGGTTACACTATTTCGGCGCCCCTCTTTATCTTTGTTGCTGAGCAGACATTCGATCGGGATGAGGTGGCCGCCGAGCTCCTGATCCATGAATGTCTGCATCAGAAGCTCAGTGACATCAGCGTGATCCGCTCACTGCTCCGCCCGGATTATATTGATTCGGAGAGCGCCACAATCGCTGTCCCATGGTCCTTCGGCAGCGATCGAATTCGTCGCTTCAGTGCAGACCGTTCCTTCGCCGCTTTTCATGTGTACGCTCACCAGTCCCTTCTCTACCTAGGGATGCTGGCGACGTCGAACAGCGACAGCGATGCTGCGCTGGCAGCTGACAACCTCGTTCTTTCCTGGGCCCGTGCTGCGCACTTCGACCGAGAATTCAGCACCGGCCCGATCCGTGACGAATGGGGACCCGACGGGTACCGGTTCGTTGAATGGCTGAGCCACGCACTCTGTGAAATCGGAAAGTTCCGTCTCCCTGACGGAACGATTCTGAGCTCGCATGCGGACGCGTTCGCCAAACCCAAGACTGCGGCAGACAACTGAACTCCCCGAGCCGCGGGGGAGAAAAGGGAAGGGTAAGTCATGAGCAACATCACTGAGCTCGAGTCGAACCTGTCGGACCTCTTCGCATCGTTCGATGTGGACGTTGCAGAGGAAAGCGCTCAGGGCTCCACCGATGTCATCCAGATCGATGCCCGCGAGATTCGCATTGACCTGGTGGGCGCGATGGGTACACGCGCAGCCGGCAACTAATGAGAACGGGCCCGGTCACGTATCCATCGTGACCGGGCCCATTCTTTACCCTTTTGGAGGACAGTAGATGCTTTCCGCGCCAGCGCCACTTGTCACCCCGCCGAGCGAGGGGCTGCTCGAGCATTTGGGGGAATTGCCCTCTCCTGCTCTGGTATACGATTTCGATAATCTGCAGCGGTCGGTCGAGATCCTCAAGGAAGATCTGGCTCGCGTAGAGGGCGCCGAGGTGAACCTGGCGCTCAAGGCATGCCACACCCCGCGTGTCCTGTCGTTCCTTGCCGGCCTGGGCCTGGGAGCGGACGTCGCCTCCGTGGGGGAGCTGGAACTGGCAGTAGGAGCCGGTTTTCGACGCATCACCGCCACCGGTCCGTCATTTTCGCCCGAGCAGCTCCCTCTGCTCGACAAGCACCAGGTAATGGTCGATGCAACTTCCATGGAGCAGTTCAATGAGATCTGCACCAGTCGGCCGGGGAAGTCTGTTGGTCTGCGATTGAGAGTTCCTCTTCCCAAGTCGTTGCACAATATCGCCACGTTCGGCTCCGGCAGCCGGTTCGGCGTACTTGCGAACGACCCTCGCATCCAGGAAGTCCTTGACCGCACGGGGTGCCGCCTGACTCGATTGCACACGCATACAGGTCAGATGTCCCCGCAGCACGTCATTTATAAAGTGCGATACCTGCTCGCTGTCGCCGAAGCGTATAAGAGCATTGAAGAGATCGATCTCGGCGGCGGCTTCTTCGCGCTCTACTCAGATCGCGAGCAGGCTCAGCGGGCCTGGGATTCAGTGGCCGTCGACCTGGAGAATTTTACGCGGAAGACGGGTCGGAATATCCGCATTCTGGTCGAGCCCGGTGCGGCAATTCTCTCGTTCCATGGTTACCTCGTGACGACGGTCCGGTCTGCTGAGTACGGGCATCCCTTCTTCCAGGCCGACGTGCTGACCGTGGATTCTTCGGCATGGAATTTCTCGCCGTGGCACAAGCCTCAGTTCATTCCATTGTCCCCGCGCCGCGAGGACGAGTCGTTGCGTCCCACGCTGCTTGCCGGTGACACCTTGTACGAGCACGATTTCTTCGGTGCAGATTCGCTCGGCCACAGGCATCCCCTTCCCCTGCCCGAGATGAATCCAGGTGAGCGAATCGTGATCACAACGTCTGGTGCCTACACCATGACAAATTCGCGAAACTTCAACCGGTTGCCCCTGCCGCAGGAATACATCCTCCAGTCAGGACAGATCGAGAGAGTCTGATGATCGCTGTTGCGGGAACCGGCTCGGGGAAACTCTCCCTGGAACGTGATCTGCTTGCCGAAATGGCCGGCCTGGCTGCAGATCAGGGGGGTGACGACTCTGCTCAATGGGCCTCACTTGCAAAGTCAGTCACCCAAATCGACCTCAAGAACCAAGATGATCTTTCGGCCGAACGGCACCTGGTCCAGGAAGCTGCCCGTGCGCGAACGCTGCTCCTTCGGCGTGGGCACCGAATGGAAGAGCAGTTCGAGCGGTCGCCGGATCTCGCAACGCATCGCACGCTCCCGGGCGGAGAAAGGCTCCAGCTCGGCTACGAGCGAAGCCTTCCCGTTGACGCACTCGAACGGAAGCTGGCCGACAGCGGCCGTGTGCCACCCAGCGGATGGCACCGCAGAACGGTCGCGTTCAGCAGTGGAATGGCCGCGATAACAAATCTGATCCAGAGTCTCACCTATATGCTGAGCCCATCGGAAAAGCGTCCGATGCATATAGATTTCTGGGGTGACTACTTCGAGACCGGTGGGCTTCTGCAATACCTTTCCGGTGCAACCGTGCGGACGCGTAAGCTCGCTCCTCACGATCTCCCCATGGCGTGGTCCGGCCCGGAGGCTGCCGACGTTCTTCTGATCGAGCCGATTCGGTACAACTGGTCACTTGATGCCCTCAATGTGAGCCAATTGGTGAACGGATGGCGCCGTGGACCCGCACGTGCGCCCATCATCATCCTCGACACCACGCTTGCCTCGCCGGCCTGGCCGACTGCCGCATTCCTCGATGCGCTGGTATCTCCGGCCGGTGCCCCGCTGGTGGTGGAAGTGCGCTCCGGTCTGAAACTCGATCAGCAAGGCATGGAGATATCGAACCTTGGCGTGGTGGATATCTTCCAGCACGATCAGGCTATGAATCCTGCCCTGACCGTGCAGCATGTCGAGGAAACGGTCAAGGCGGCAAGAGGTATCACCGGGGCCTGTCCGTCAGCCGCTGCCGTTGCCGCGCTCGACGCACCTTTCCTGCTCGATGAGCGGTGGACGCAGATACACAGCGGCCGCCTGTTCCTCAACAACGCATGGCTGGCAGAACGCTTGGCCACCTGTACGGACGGCCTGTTCCGGTCCTTCGCACATCCCTCGCTGTCCGAAGGGTCCAGCCGTGCCAACGCTCCCTTCATCGTGTGTGAGCTGCGTGAGAATACCCTGGACAACCATGCCGTGCTGCTGGCTGTAGTTCGGAAAGAGATCGAGCAGCGCCGTCTCAACATTGTTTACGGAAACAGCTTTGGATTTAGAACCACGAGATTCGATCTCATCGTGCCGCGCAAGACCGAAGGAAATGCTCTGTTCAAGGTTGCCGCGGGCGCACTTGGCGGTCCGTCCCTGGACCACTTCTGTGAAATTCTCAGCGAAATCGCCTCCTACCCATCGATAGCCAAGTTGCGTGAAACTTACAATATGGACGCGGTAAAATGGAAATGAGCAGCAAAATCTCTCAGAATCCGCTCAGCAATCTTGTCCGCGAACTCAGCCGCAGAGAGCGCAGGCCCCTCGCATTCTTCACGGCGCTAGCACTCGCGGGGGCGGCAGCGGAAGCGACCGTACCTCTGCTCGTCGGAGCATCACTGAGCGCCGCACTGGACGCGGGTCCGGGACAGCTGGCCGCAACGGTGATGGGACTGGGCGCAGTTCTCGCCGTCGGAATCATCACCAACGTCACCCGGAATGTCATCGCTTCACGGATCAAGGTGCGCAACGCGGCACAGGTGCGTACCTCGATCGCTGAGAAAGCGGCGCGAGCCCCACGCGAAGTGGCGGCATCCGCACACCAGGCACAGGTCGCCACGGTCGTTTCCTACGACGTCGAGCGAGTGACCAGCTTCCCCATCGCGCGGATCAAGCTCGTTGCCTCGATCATCGGCATGGCTGTCGTCTCCGCGTACTTGCTGTGGATCTCCCCCTGGGTGACCCTGCTCATCCTCGTGGGCGTGCCGACCTTCATGTGGCTCACGACAAAGATCGCGGAGCCTCTTGAGGAACGACAGGAAAGGCATCGCGAACTGCTGGGCAAAGTGGCCGAGCTGAGCTCGGACATCGCCCTGGGGCTGCGCATCCTGCGCGGCCTCGGCGCGCAGAACGTCATGCGGTCACGGTTCGAGAAGGCGTCGCTGGACACCGAGCGGGCCGGGGTGAGGGTCGCTCAGACCGAGGCGCTTCTGTTTGTCTCGGGCAATCTGCTGCCCGGCATCCTTCTCACCGGTGTTGTGGCACTCGGAGGTCACCTCGCGGCGTCCGGCGCCATCGCGGCCACCGACCTGGTCACCTTCTACGCTGCTTCGGCCTATCTGGTTCTGCCCGTCTCCACCGCGGCCGGCTACAGCGGTCTGCGCAGCAGCGCGCGGGTCGCCGCAAAGAACATCGTGGAGATTCTCGACATCCCGGAAGACGACTGGCCCGGCCGGCTCAGCCCCATTCCGACGGATGCGGACCTCCTCGACCAGGTGACGGGGGTGCGCGTGCCCGCCGGCAAGCTGAGCGTGCTGGTACCCGATGCCGATACGGAGGAACTGGGCCGCCGGCTCGCCGGGTTGGCGCAGGACGCGGACGTACCGGTTCTCCTCGGTGGACGTCCTCTGCGGGACTACGACCTCAATGCGCTGCGGGATACCGTGCGATACCACGGTTCGCGCACAACGATGCTCTCCGGTAGCGCCCTCCAGGTCCTGGACCCCACCGGCCGACATGATGACGAAGCCCTCCAGGCGGCGCTGTGGGCAGCCGGCGCCACCGATGTGATCGACCGGCTCCCCGAAGGACTGCACACGCACATCGACGCCGACGGGCGCAGTGTGTCAGGCGGACAACGGCAGCGGCTGGTGCTGGCACGTTCGCTCCTCGGCGAGCCCTCGATACTCGTGCTCGTCGAGCCGACAACAGCTCTCGACGCGGTGACCGAGGTCGAAGTCGCCCGACGTATCGCCGAGCATCGCCAAGGACGCACCACCCTGGTGATATCCCGCAGCGGGGCATTCCGTGCCGTGGCCGACCAGGTGCTCCGTACCCAGGAGGGAACCTGTGTCTGACCTCACCCACACCCTGCCGGTAGCCGACGCCCACAGCGTCGGACGCAGGGTCCGCGATCTGCTCACCCGATTCAGGGGACGGCTGACCGCGATCGTTGCCGTCCACGCGGCGGCAACAGCCTGCGGGCTCATTCCCCCTCTGGTGCTCGGCGAGATCATCGACAGAGTCTCGTCCCACCAACAGCTCTCACTTCTCCAGTCGGCCTCTGTGATCGCGGTGGCGCTGCTCGTCGGAGCAGTGCTGGAATTCACCGCGGCGAAGTGGTCATTCATTCTGGGTGAGCGCGTCTTCTCCATTCTCCGCATGCAGTTCCTGACCGGCCTGCTCGCCATGCCGCTGCGCCATGTGGAAAGAGCGGACGCGGGCGAGATCCTGTCCCGGTCCACCTCCGACATGGACGCGTTGCAGGAAGTGACGCGCACCGGTCTCCCGGAGACCATCGTGGGCTCGGTGACGACGGCCATGACCCTTGGCTGCGCCTTTGTCATCAACCCTCTGCTCGCCCTGGGATGCCTCGTCGGATTTCCCCCCATCATTCTCGCGACCCGGTGGTACGTCCGCCGTGCGGAGAAGGCGTACGGCGACGAGCTCGAGGCGCGTGCGGCGGTATCGAGTCAGGTCACTGAGTCCGTACGTGGCCACGAGGTCGTCGAGACGCTGGGGCTGGAGGCGGTCCGGAAGACTTCCGCCTCACGCGCTGTCGCGCGAGCGGTCGAGACGGCGAGCGAGCCGATCCGGCTCGAACAGCGCGCCTTCCCCGTGATCCAGGTCGGATACCATCTCCCACTGCTTGTCGTGGTGGGCTGGGGTGCATGGCTGGTACGTGACGGCAGCGCCGACGTGGGGCAAGTCGCGGCTATCGCGCTGTACATGCGGGCGATCCTGTCCCCGCTGGACGACCTCATCTACTGGTTCGGTGAGGCACAGCCGGCCAGGGCGGCGCTCGCCCGGATCCTTGGCGTTGCCACGGACCCTGTTGCCGCTCAGCGCGCTGTCCCGAAGGAGCACGCTCCACTGAGGCAGCAGGAAGCGTTGAGTGTTCAGCGGCTCTCCTTCGGCTACGTCGACGGCACGAGCGTGCTGCACGACATCGACCTCACGGTGCACACCGGTGAACGGGTCTGTGTGGTGGGCGCATCGGGGGCGGGCAAGACCACGCTGGCCCTACTCCTGGCCGGCATCCTCACCCCCGCGTCCGGGAGCATCCGCGTGGCGGACCCCGGTCGTTCCGACGACAGCCGCCTGGACATCGTCCTGATGACGCAGGAGGACCACGTCTTCGGGGGCACGGTCGCCGACAACCTGACCCTGGTTCGGGCCGACGCTTCCGAGGCCGCCATCTGGCACGCGCTGGAGGCTGTGGGAGCCGACGGCTGGGTCAAGTCCATGAGCGATGTCCTGCGGACCACATTGGGAGCAGACGCACATACCCTCACTCCCGCTCAGGCACGCCAGCTCTCCCTGGCTCGGCTGGTCCTGATGAAGCCGAGGGTCCTCATTCTGGACGAGGCCACCGCTGGTCTGTCCGAGGAGGAGTCGAAGCGGTTCGCGACACTCCTTCCCACCGTCCTGCAGGACACCACCGTCATCCAGATCGCCCACGACCTGTGGGCTGCACAGAACAGCGACCAGGTCGTTGTCATGGAGGGCGGCAAGATCGTCGAGCAGGGAAGTCATGCGGACCTCCTCTCCTCGGAGGGCGCTTACACACGTTTGTGGAATTCCTGGCGCTCGGCGTCCCTCTCACCGGAGCAGCCGAGATGACCGCGGCAAGCAGGCGGCACGCCGGAACGGTCCTCATGATCGCGCCGGGTGCGACCCGGCAGGACACCCCTCAGGGTGGCGCTGATCTGATCTGGCCGCAGGATGGCCGAAGGATCGCCCTGGGCCGGACATCGCTGCACATCCTCATGCAGTTTGCCGTTCCTGCCACAGCGTCATCCGTTGCGGATCGTATGGAGCGATCTGCACCGGGAAGCATGGAAGTGGTCAACAAGGCTGTCGCCACGCTGGTGGAAGCGGGCGCTCTCTGCGAGCGCGAGGTCCTGCACCCGACGCCTTCCGGACGTGGCTCCGGCCTCTTCGGCACGCCCGTGGTGAAGATCGACGACGCGATGAACGGGACCGATGATTTCGTGGTCATCGGGGCGCCCTATGACCACGGAGTCACTTATCGTCCTGGGGCTCGCTTCGGTCCTGAAGTACTGCGCCGCGTGAGCACCACCGTGTATCGAGCCGAAGCCGGCCGACGCGGAGTGTACGACGTCGAGACGGACAGCCGACTGCTCGCCGGGGTCGGCATAGCGGACATCGGGGATGTGTCGGCGGCGCCGGGAGGGCTGGGAGAGGACCTGCTGGAGGGCCTTGAGGAGATCGTCGCATTGACGGCACACAGCAAGAAGGTGCCTGTCGTGCTGGGCGGAGACCACTCCATAACACTCCGGGTGGTGGACGGCCTGACCCGCCATCATCAGAGACTCGGGTTGCTCCATTTCGATGCACACCACGACTTCGGAAAGATCCGCACGGGCCGACGTGTCGGAATGCACCACGGAAATTTCCTCGACTGGGTCGTAGGAAATCCAGCCGTGGAATGCGTGGCTCAGTTCGGTATCCGCCAGCTCACCCAGAATATCCCGCAGGAGTCAGAAAAAGTGCGGCGGTGGCCTGGCCTGACCGCGGTAGCGGCGGATCCGGCCGACATGGTCCGTCAACTGCCCAGTGACCTGGTCTGGCATCTGACATTTGATGTGGATGTGCTCGACCCATCAGTGATGCCCTCCACCGGGACCGTACTGCCGGGCGGCTACACCTATCGTCAGGCCGAGACGATCGTCAGCGCACTCTGCGACGCCCTGCCCGTCGTCGGCGTTGACTTCGTGGAGTATCTGCCTGGAGCCGACGAAGCGCCTGGCGTCACCACGTCCGCGCTTCTCCTGCGGACCTTGCACCATATAGCCGCCGCGCGGAAGGAGCCGCTGTGACAAGCGTTCAGATACTCACACCGGAGATCCTGCCGGATTTTACTGAAGCGCTGAAGCGGAACAGCAGTGACGGTGTCGACGGCATCGACCATATGCGAATGTCGCGGGTGACCCGGGCGATGGGAGATTCCTCTGCCGCATTTATTCGGGTCGATGGCGAGTTCGTCGGCTATGTGGCCAACCTGCACGACAGGGGAAACGGCTTCGAGCTCGTCGAATGTTTCGGCGAGGTCCTGCCTCCGTGGCGACGTCAAGGCTTTGGCGGGCAACTCGTCGACTGGGCAATCCAGCAAGCCGCAGCGAGAAGTCACTCAAGCATGCTGGAAATTGTGATTGATGCCGTCGCGGAAGAGGGCGGACTGAGTTCGCTACTGGAATCTCGAAGGTTCAGCTCCTCGCACTTTACGCAGGTCTCGGCAAAGGCTGTCCAGCGTGATGTCGCAGTGCTGCGCCCCTTCGAGATCCGCACGATACGCGCGGAGGACGCCCTTCTTGTCGAGGACCTGTCCAAGCGTATTTCGAAGACGGAACCCCTTGCGCGCGGCGGTGAAATCTCCATGCATTCCGCACTTCGCCACCCGTACCTGCGGAGAGATCACTGCCTCATTGCGTTCGGCCCCGGTGGCGGCCCGGCCCTCGGAGCGGCTCTTACCATGGTCTGGCCGGACGACGCAGAGGACCTGTGGATAGAGACCCTCTGCACGGAGCCGTCGGACGCCCGTTTGCTCCGACAGATGGTCGTGGACCTGCTGCGGCGCGCCGAGGGTCATTTCACAACCGTAAGCATGGGTGCCTCCGATGCCGTACTGAGTGAGCTCGTCGGCCTGGGATTCGCCGCAGAATACACGTGGACCCGCAACTCGCTGTTGGTGATGGCGAGTTGATGACGGCGGGGTGTGAAAGGGGAAGTGGTGTCCGCTGGAGTGCTGCAGGTGGGGTGACCGGTTGCGGTGTCTCTCAGTGAAGGCAGGTCCGTGTTGCGGGAACCGGAGTTTCCCCGCCCATGGAATCACCGAATCCAGGAAGGTCGCCCGAATGATTATTCAAGCATTCAAAGAAAATGATGCGAAGATTCTTTCGCTCCTTGACGGCAATGGTGGCGGGGTGGAGCTGAAGGGGGGCGGTGGGGGCGATATTCTTTCGGGCGTGGCAGATGGCGGGTTCGATACCCTCGATTTCACCGAAATATCTGGCGACATTCGGAATCGAATAATGTCCGCTCTTGATGAAGCACTGCTTCCTGGGCCGCCCACCCGGATCGTGGTCCGTAGGTATGGCCGAGGCTCCTGTTCGCCACCGCACAAGTTTCACGAGGAGCTGCCAAGTAATTCCGGTCCCGACAGCTGGACGGTCCTGTGTGCACTTCAGGACTCGGAGGTCGACGCGATCACCTACGGGTCGGGAGAAAAGTTTTCTCGGCACTTCGACCGTGCCGGCAGTGGGCTTTACCTCGCGCAGGATTCTTGGTGCTGGACCAGTCCGGTGCGAGGAGAGATGCGGTACACCCTAGCCATCGGAGGAGAGCAGCGATGGAAGAGCTGAAACTCGTTCGCAACCTGGTGCGCAACAGTTCTGAGATCGTCAGCATTGCGGAGTTGCATCGAGATCTCTTCGAGGACTACCCGTCGAGTGCTGCGGTGGCGGCGCGGACGCCGGATCGTGATCCGTTCGACCCGTACCGGGACTCGGAGTACGAGGACGATGATCGCTACCACGTATTGCAGGCCAACCACATGCCGGCCGATCTGCTGGAAGCGGTCATCCGGGGGATCGCTGACGCCGACTCCGATCTCAGTCGATTCTACGTTCAGATCAACCGTTACGATCGAGGTGACTACGTCCTGCCGCATCGGGACAAGGTTCAGCAGGGCCTGTACATGCTCACCACTTCCACAAAGGACGGGCTCGTCGCCCAGAGCAGCGATGGGCGGATGAACTTCATCGATGACCAGGCCGGCACCTTGGTCCTGCACGACGCGGCAGCATGGCATTGGGTTGATCCGGTCCAGGATGGACCTCGGTATACCTTGGTGACAATTCCCCCGCGGCCACCCCGTAAGAGCTCGTAGCGCGATCTTGCTGATGTGCGCTGATGGGCGATACCGGCGTGACGAGTCGGCCGTTCGTGAAGGTGTGGGTCAAGGCTGTCCCGTAATCCCTGGCGGATCAGCGCGCGGCGTCGGATGCGGTGCATCGCAAGGCGGAGGGACGCCCGCAATACTGGATGTATGCGGGCGTTCCGGCCACGCCGCGAAATGCCGTGGCCGTCGTCGCGCCATCAGCGACTGCGGGACAGCCTTGCCCGACCGTGGACCGTGGACGGCGACTTGTCCCCGGCGGTGTCGGCGCGGTCCGGGGTCCGGGTGCCGCGCCGGTGAACGCCGGGGATCAGTGCGAGGGCGTCGTCCGGCACCGCGAAGGTGAGCGGCTGATGTCGGGGCTCTCTTGCGGGAGATGACGGGCAGGACCCGGTGCTTGCGGAGTGCGCGGTCGTGAGGCCGGCCTCGGTCGTGAGGCCGGCCTACATCTGGAAGGGCACAGACAAGGAGAACTGAACGTGCAAATGGGCTCAGTACTCCGCTGGACGTCGCCGCCCGCTGGAGTGTGCCGGCCGACGCGCGATCTCATTCCTCGGCGAGGAGGCCGGGCACGCGGAGGAACCGCTGATCGCGTGGCGTGACGGCGTCGGCCGGCCCAGCGGCTTGGAGGACGACATCCAAGGCCCGCTGCGGGTCGGCTCTGTACATGCCGCTCGCCCAGGCGGCGTTGGCTTCGATCACCGACCAGGTCCCGTTCACCGTTCCCACATCCACGACGATGGCGGAGGGCAACGTGTCGCCGCACTCGGCGAGCAACTCCGCTCCGAAGGCGGCCGCTTCCTTGTTCAGTGGCCCGAGGCTCAGCCTCCCCCGCAGCGCGTACTGACTGCCGGTGTGAACCTCTCCATTGAGCAGATACAGCCGGTACTCAGCGGCGAACTCCACCACGTCGCTGATCAGCACCGGTGTCTGCGGATCCACCGCGTCCGGGCCGGGCAGCCGTGACCCGTCGCTGTAGATCAGTGCCGGTATCCCCTTGTCGTTGGGAGACTTGATGAAAGCGGGCCGGCACAGGCTGTAGGCCTCGCGGATCGGCGCCAAGGCGATCTCGCGCCCGGTGAACATCCGGGGCAGACGAGCCAGCCAGTCCTCAGGTGCCTGCAGCAGGGAGATGTTCAGAGCGGGTGCCACGACGTCCGCGAAGCTGGGCCCGGCATGCAGATGATCGGCGCGCAATTCGGCCGGTACGGCGAACGTGGGCAGTTGCACGGTCGGCAGTCCGCAATGGCGAGCGGCGTCTCGCAGAGCCTGGGCGGAGGCGGTAAGGCGGGGTGGCAGAAGGAGAGTCACGCAAACGGATTATGGCCCACGAACAGCGGCGACTTCGCCGCCTGTTCAGCATCAGCCTCCGCGGACAACGATCGCCCACCGCCGCTGTTCCCGCCGCGGCAACGAACCTGGCACATCGCTCATGAACTCCGCCGACTCACCCCGGAGCCGTTCCGCATCCCCTGCCTCATCCCGGGCAGGTGCCTGCCGCCGGGCGATGCCCCCGACGTATCGAAGCCTTACCAGGCCGTTTCGTTTTGGATCACCATGAGCGGGTCTGCTCCGGAGGCAGGATCAATGCTGTCGCCGAGTGGCGGAAGGTTGCATAGATTCATCCGGTGACCTACGACATCATGCTCGTGCGGGTACGACCGGGCCTGACGCTTCAGGAAACGCTTGACCGCCTCAACGCCGGCTTCGATCCCGATGCCGACCTGCCGCTGCTCCGGCTCACCGACGCGCAACGGACCGAGTGGGACCGGATCCTGAGAAGAGCTCCGCGGGACATCGGCCGTGTGGAGTCCGAGGAATACCTGTACAGCCTCACCCTTGAGACCGTGGGTCCGCCAGGACGCGTACAGCTCGACTACTGCGGCGACACGGCCCACATCGAGGTCGCCTACCGCCACTCGGGTCCGGCGGCGTCGGAAGTGATGGAGCTGGCCTATCGCATCGCTCACATCGTCGAAGACGAGAGCGGCCTGACCGGCCACGACTTCGAGGTGTGTCAGCCCACCCGAACCGGTGACCCCGCCAAAGCCGCCGCCCGGCTGAGCGGCGTCTCCGATTGGACACAGCATCACTTGAGCTGACGGGACAGCCCTTAGCCTTGAGTCTCCAGTGACTGGAGACAGCAGGGTGGGGGACATGGACATCACGACCCTCTGCTCGATCGGGGAGCTTTCCCGACGGACCGGCCTGTCGGTGCGGACCATCCGGTTCTACTCCGATTCGGGGGTGGTGGCGCCGACCACCCGAAGCCCCGCCGGCTACCGGCTCTACGACCTCGACGCACTGCACCGCCTGGAACTCCTGCGCACACTCCGGGAGCTGGGCGTGGACCTGGCCACGGTCCGGCGGGTGCTGGACCGCGAGCTGTCGGTGGCGGAAGTCGCCGCGGCGCGGGCCGACGCCCTGGACACCCAGATCCGGGTACTGCAACTGCGCCGGACCGTACTGCGAGTCGTGGCCGGGCGCGGGGCCGATCCCGAGGAGACCCAGCTCATGCACCGGCTCGCACAACTGTCGGGCGAAGAACGCCGACACCTGATCGACACGTTCATCGACGCCACCTTCCCCACCGCGGACGCCGACCCGGCCCCGGCGGCCATGATGCGCGCCGCCCTTCCCGAACTCCCCGACGATCCCTCCAGCGACCAGGTCGCCGCCTGGGTGGAACTCGCCGAACTCGTCGGCGACGAGGACTTCCGGGCCCGGCTGCGCCGGACGGCCGCGTTCCGGGCCGGTGGGCGCACGCTCGACATCGAGAGGAAGGCCGGCGAGGAACTGATGGCGTTCACCCGCCGGACGGTGGCCGAGACCATGGAATCGGGCATCGACCCGCTCGGCGAGAGCGGCGCGTCCGTCGTCGACGGCCTTGTGCACCGCTTCGCCGAGGTGTTCGCGCGCACGCCCGACACGGAGTTCCGGAACTGGATGGCCCAGCAGTTCGAGGAAGCGCACGATCCCGGGGCGGACCGGTACTGGCGGCTGGTCTGGATCATCAACGGCTGGGAAGTGGTGCCGCACCTGATCCCGGTGTATCCCTGGCTCATCCAGGCCCTGCGGAATGACCGCGCCGCCTAGTCACCGAGGTGGAGGCCTGTGGACATGGCACGAGGGTGTCCTATTTCGGTAGGTGGTAACCGAATTGGACACCCTCGCGACGGTGCCGCACCTCAGGATCGCCGTGGTGCGTGGTGCGTGGTGCGTGGTCCTTGGCCCGTACGCCGGAGCGGCGCTCAGGACTTGGGGGAGAAACGCAGCCGGGTGGCCGCCAGTGCGCCGAGGGCCAGCAGGGCGACGGACACCCACAGGCCGGACAGGCGGTTGCCGGTGGCGTCCTCGGCGTACCCCATGATGTAAGGGCCGACGAATCCGCCGGTGATGCCGATGGTGTTGAGCAGTGCCAGTCCGCCCGCGAGGGTCTTGCCGGCGAGCCGGGTGGCGGGGAAGTTGAACAGCAGGGGCTGGACGACGAAGAACGCCAGGCCGGTGAAGCAGAAGCCGAGCAGGGCGATCACGGGACCGGCGACCGCGGCGACGATCAGACCGGTGAACATCATCAGCAGACCGGTCACCACGAAGTTGCGGGAGTGCCGGGGCGTGGTCGCACGGGACGGGACCAGTACGGCGCCCACGGCCGCGGTGATCCAGGGAAGTCCGGTCAGCAGGCCGATGGTGAACGGTGAGAGATCGCCCCAGGTGCCGATGATGCCGGGCAGGAAGTAGACGACGGAGTACAGGGCGACCTGGTGCGTCCAGTTGGCGAAGATGGCCAGCAGCATCTGCCGGTCGCGCAGGACCGTCAGCAGGGAGCCGGAGGTGTTGCCGGCCGCTGCGGCGCCCTCGGCCTGCTCCCGGGTGACCGCGTCCTGCACCATCCGGGCCTCCTCGGCGCTCAGCCACGATGCCTGGGACGGACCGTCGGGCAGCAGCCGGAAGATGACGAACGCCAGGAACACGCAGGGGATCCCCTCGATGACGAACATCCACTGCCATCCGTGCCAGCCGCCCATCCCGTCCATCTCCATCAGCAGCCCGCCCAGCGGGTTGCCGATGACGCTGGCGATGGAGGCGCCGAGGAGGAGCAGTCCGATGGCCTTGCCGCGGGTCTCGGAGCGGAACCAGTACGTGAAGTAGAGCAGGATGCCGGGGAGCAGCCCGGCCTCGGCCGCGCCGAGCAGCAGCCGCATGGCGTAGAAGGACTTCTCGCCCTGCACGAAGGCCATACAGGCGGAGATGATGCCCCAGGTCAGCATGATCCGGGTGATCCACCAGCGGGCCCCGACCCGGTACATGATCAGGTTGCTGGGGATCTCCGAGAGCGCGTAGGTGAGGAAGAACAGCCCCGCGCCAAGCCCGTAGGCCGCGGCGGAGATGCCGAGGTCGACCTCCAGGCGTTCCTTGGCCAGACCGATGTTGGTCCGGTCCAGGAACGACATGATGTAGGCCGCCAGCAGCAGCGGCATCAGCCGCCGCATATTGCGGTGGTCCAGCTCGCCGAGCGCATCGCGCGGGGTTGCGGGTGGTGTGACCGCACGCGGGGTGCGGGAACCGCGGATCAAAGACATCGGTGTCCTCATGGAGTGCTCTGGCAGCCGTCGGACGCGGGCTGCGGCCGAGGGGTCGGGGCCGGGCGGCGGACGGCGGTGACGCCGCGGGCCGCCCGGCCGGAGTGGGTTCAGACGACGAGCCGGACCGGGTTCTCCACGGCCTCGGTGAATACCGCGAGCCAGCGTGCGGCCACCGCTCCGTCCACCGGGCGGTGGTCCACGGACAGGACCACGCCGAGGACCTTGGCCGCGGTGACCGCACCGTCGCGGACCACCGCCTCGTCGCGTGCGGCACCGATGGCCAGGATCGCGGCCTGCGGCGGGTTGATGATGGCGGCGAACTGCTCTACCCCGTACATGCCGAGGTTCGAGACGGTGATCGAGCCGCCTTCGAGATCGGCGGGACGGAGCGACCCGGAGCGCGCCTGCTCCGCGTAGGCGCGGGTCCGCGTGGCGATCGCCGACACCGACAGGTTCTCGATGCCGCGGAGCACCGGGGTCACGAGGCCCTTGCCGGTGGCGATGGCGACCGAGACATCGACGGTGCCGAACCTGCGGACGGCCTCGGGCCGCCAGATCGCGTTCATCTCGGGCACCTGGACGTGCGCCGTGGCGACGGCCTTGATCAGCAGATCGTTGACCGAGACCTTGACGGGGCTGACGGCGTTGAGCCGCTGCCGCAGGGCCAGCAGCTCGTCCACGGCGCAGGTCGCCCGCAGGTAGAAGTGCGGGGTGTGCTGCTTGCTCTCGGTCAGACGCCTGGCGATGGCCCGGCGCATGCGGCTGTGGGGGATGTCCTCGTGGTCACCGGAGCCACCGGAGCCGCCAGAGGCATCGGTGCCACCGGAGGCATCGGTGCTGTCGGGTGCGGCGGGAGGCTGCGGCGCGGGTGCGTCCGGCCGGGGGGCCGGGGGCTCCACCGCCGCTGGTGCCTGACGAGCGGCGACCGCGGCCTCGACATCCCGCCGGACGACGCGGCCGCCGGGACCCGTGCCGGTGAGCAGCGCGATGTCCAGGCCGGCCTCCCGGGCCAGTCTGCGGGCCAGCGGACTGCTGAAGACGCGCCCGCCGCGATCCGGCCCGCCGCCCGACGGCAAGGCGGAGGGGACCGCGGACGCCACCGGGGACACCTGGGGCTCGGGGGATGACTGGGGCACCTGGGGCGCCGGGGGCACCTGGCGTTCTGTGGCCGCGTTCTCCGGCACGTCCCTGCGTACCGCCTGCCGGGCCTCGCCGGGCCCCGTAACGCTGACGCCCAGCTCCGCCAGCAGCGCGCCGAGGTCAGCGGGCTGCTCCCCGGCGGCGCCGAGTACGGCTATCGGGTCCCCGACCTCGACCTCCGTACCGGCCTCGTGGAGCGTCTTGAGCAGCACGCCGTCACGTTCGGCGGCGACATCGACCTCTGCCTTGTCCGTCTCGATGGAGACCAGCGCGTCGTCCTTCGTGAACGAGGCGCCCTCCGCCACCTGCCAGGCGGACAGCACCGCCGTTGCCGCGTCGGCGGCCACAGCGGGCATTCGGAACAGTTCTGCCATGATCAACCCTCCTGGGTGTTCTGCCGTACGGGGAGGGTCAGTTCCCGGTGACCCGCTGGAGCGCGGCCACGACCTCTTCGGTCCGTGCGATGGCCGCCCGCTCCAGCACCTTGCTGATGCTCGGCGAGGACTCACCGGCCTGGACGCGCTGGACCGGCTGGTCGAGCCAGTCGAAGTAGCGGCGCTGGATCTCGTCGGCCAGCCAGCCGCCGTAGGAGGTGCCGACGGGGCCCTGCTCGGCGATGAGCACGTTGTTGGTCTTGCGGATGCTCTCGCCGAGGGTGTCCCAGTCGAGACTGGCGCGGTCCAGCCAGCGCAGATCGATGACCTCGGCATCCAGCCCCAGCTGCTCGACGGCGTCCAGGACGTAGCCGGTCATCGCGAGGTAGGAGACGACGGTGATCCGCGATCCGGTGCGGCGCACGGCGGCCCTGCCCACGGGCAGGCAGTAGTCGAAGTCGTCGACCGGCCCCGGGCCGACCGCGTTGTACAGGTCGGTGTGTTCCAGGACGACAACCGGGTCCTTGCAGGTCAGCGCGCTGTTCATCAGGCCCACGTAGTCGAAGGGCGTCGACGGGGCGACGATGCGCCAGCCGGGGGCCGTGGCGAGGATTCCCGCCGGGTCCATCGAGTGCTGGGAGCCGTAGCCGGTGCCCATGGCGACCTTGCTGCGCAGGACGAGCGGGACGCCGGATCCCTGACCGTCGCCTCCGAACATGTGCCGCGCCTTGCCGATCTGGTTGAAGATCTGGTCGGCCGCGACCCACATGAAGTCGGCGTACATGAACTCCACCACCGGCTTGAACCGGCCGTCGAGCGCGATGCCACCGGCCAGCCCGGCGAAGGCGTTCTCACTGATGGGCGTGCCCAGGACCCGGTCGGCGTGGGCTTCGGCCAGCCCCTTGGTCGCACCGTTGGTACCGCCCTTGAGGCGGTGCACGTCCTCGCCCATGACGACGACCGATGAGTCCCGCGCCATGCGGCGGCTCATCACCTCGGCCACCACGTCGATGAACTTCCGCTGCTCCAGCCGCCCCTGGAAGGCGTCCGGCCCGGCGCCGGGGGAGGTGTCGGCGAAGCGCACGCCGTCGAACTCGCTGAGGTCGCCCCGCACGCCGACATCGCGGAAGGACGGGTCGGGCCATTCGGCGGGCCTGATACGGCGGGTGCCCGGCTTGCCCTCGGGGTCGGGTTCCAGCAGTTCGTCGCCGATGGCGGCCATGACGGACTTGGCGAGGGCGGTGCACTCCTCGATCTCGCCGGCGCTCAGGATGCCGCTCTCGACGAGCCGCCGGGAGACGAGGGCCAGCGGGTCGCGGGCCCGCCACTCCTTCTCCTCGTCCTTGGTGCGGTAGCCGAAGGCGCTGCCGGGGAACGGGCCGTTCTGGTGGAAGTAGCGGTAGACCTCGGCCTCGACGATGGTCGGACCATGGCCGGCGCGCATGTGGTCCACGGCTTCGCTCATGGCGAGGTACACGGAGAGCGGATCCATGCCGTCCACGCGCCAGCTGGGGATGTTGAAGCCCAGGCCGCGCGCCGAGAGCCGGGGTTCGGCCGTCGCCTCGTCCACGTGGGTGGAGACGGCGTACTTGTTGTTCTCGATGAAGAAGCAGACCGGCAGCTTCCAGGCCGCGGCGAGGTTCATCGTCTCCAGTACGGAGCCGATGTTGACCGCGCCGTCGCCGAAGTAGCTGACCGAGACGGCATCGGTGCCGGCCTGCCGCGCCGACCAGGCGAACCCGGCCGCCTGCGGTACGCCGCCGCCGACGATCGCGTTGGTACCCATGGCCCCGGCCTCGCGCCACTGCAGATGCATGGATCCGCCCCGGCCCCGGCAGAACCCCTTGGCCAGGCCGCAGATCTCGGCCAGGCTGCGCGACAGGACGGTGCGCACCCCGTCGTCGACGGGCCGGCGCAGGTCGATGCCGCCGGGCGCGACATACCCCAGCGCCTTGGCCAGGAACTGGTGGTGTCCGCGGTGCGAGCCGCCGACGAAGTCGGCACCGGTCAGCGGGAGCACGGAGCCGACGGCGCCGCCCTCCTGGCCGATGCTGGAGTGGGCCGGGCCGTGGACCAGCCCCTGGCCCGCGAGGTCGAGGACGTACTCCTCGAACGTCCGGATCAGCAGGGTCTGGGTGAACATCGAGGTCAGCAGCCGCGGATCCGCGCCGTGCCAGTCCTTCTTGGTCGCGCGCACCTCGGTCCACGGTGAGGCGGGGGCCAGTTTCCGGTGTGTGGGCATGAGCACTCTCCTGTGTGATTCGGTGAGCACTGTCGCAGTCAATGGATCCATAGCCAATACCTCGTTACTGGAACGTTACGTTCAGATTTCGGGAATATCCATTGACGGTGGCGCCTGAGGTGGCGCACTGTGGGAGCCATGGCGGATGAATGGATCCATTCCAAAGGTGACCGGGAGCGGGGACTTCCCGGGCTGGCCGGTGTCGAGCACATCGGCTTCACGGTTCCCGACCTGGAGGAGGCCACCCGGTTCTTCGTCGAGGTGATCGGCTGCGAGCACGTCTACTCGCTCGGGCCGTTCCGCTCCGACGGCACCTGGATGAGCGACCACCTCGGTGTCCACCCACGCGCCGTCATGCGCGAGCTGCGCTTCTTCCGCTGCGCCGGCGGCCCGAACTTCGAGATCTTCGAGTACGAGGCCCCCGGGCAGGAGACCCGCCCGCCGCGCAACAGCGACGTCGGCGGCCACCACCTCGCCTTCTACGTCGCCGACCTCGACGCCGCCGTCGCGCATCTGCGGCGGCACGGCGTACGGATCCTGGGCGGGCCCACGGCCAGCTCTGGCCCCAGCGAGGGACAGCGGTGGGTCTACTTCCTCGCTCCCTGGGGGATGCAGCTGGAACTGGTCTCCTCCCCGGGTGGCAAGCGGTACGAGGACGGGGCGCCGGTGCCGCTGTGGCAGCCTTCCGTCTGAACACGCCGCCGCGACACCGCACCAGGGAGAGCCATGTCACGCAAGCCGCCCGTCGGATCCGATGCCCCCGGATCCGGCACATCCGCGTCCAGCACCCCGGGGCCCAGTGCCGCCGTCGCCAGCCAGCGCGTCGCGGACCATCTGCGGGCCGCCATCCTGAGCGGTGAACTGCGCCCCGGCGCACGGATCATGCAGGAGCAGGTCGCCGCGCAGCTCGGCGCGAGCCGGCTCCCGGTGCGCGAGGCCCTGCGGATACTGGCGGCCGAGGGCCTGACCGTCGTGAAGTCCAACAGCGGCGCCTGGGTCTCCAGGATGGACATGGCGGAGTGCGAGGGCGTCTACAAGATCCGCGAACGGCTGGAACCGCTCGCCCTGATCGAGAGCGTCCCGAACCTGACCGCCGGACAGATCGCCGAACTGGAGACGATCGCGCGGCAGATCGAGCTCACCACCGACGTGGACCGCTTCCTGGACCTCGACCGCCGTCTTCACCTGCTCACCTACGCCGGATGCCGGGTCGACCAGATCAACGCCATGGTCGACCGGTTCTGGAACACCACACAGCACTACCGGCGCGCCTTCGCCCGGCTCGCGGGCGACAGCGGCTGGGAGCTGATCCACGCCGAACACCGCCTGATCATCGAGGCGATCAAGCGAGCCGACACCGTCGACGCCGAACGCTTTCTCACCGGTCACATCCGCCGCACCCGGCTGGAGCTGACCCAACACCCCGAACTGTTCAACGAGGATGACCATGACACCGACGACACAGCAGACGCAGCAGGCTCCGCGGACTGACGCCCGGCCCTTCGAGGGCCGGACCCTTCTCCTGTCGGGAGCGGGCGGCGGCATCGCCCGCGAGGTGGCCCGGCAGTTCCATGCCGCCGGTGCCCGTCTGGTGCTCGGCGATCTGAACGCCGCCGCCCTGGAGGAGTTCGCCGCGACGCTCGACCCCACCGGCGGGACCGTGATCACCCGCAGCCTGGACGCGGCCTCGCCGGAGAGCAACAACGCGTTCGCCGCCGCCGCGGTCGAGACCTTCGGCTCGGTCGACTTCCTCGTACCCGCCGCCGGGATCTACCCGGAACAGGCCGTCGCCGACATGACCGACGAACAGTGGAACACGGTGATCTCGGTCAACCTCAACGGTGTCTTCTACCTCACGCGCGCCGTTCTGCCCCACCTCAACGAGGGCGGCAGCATCGTCAATCTGACATCCATGGCCGGTCACCGGGGCAGTGTCCGGCACGCGCACTACGCGGCGACCAAGGGCGCGCTGCTCGCCTTCTCCCGCAGCCTCGCCTGGGAGCTCGGGTCCAGGGCCCGGATCAACATGGTCTCGCCCGGAATCATCGAGACCCCCATGACCCGCGACTACGTGGCCTCCCGCGGTGACACCGCGCTCTCCGCCACCCCCCTCGGCCGTCTGGGCAGGCCGGAGGAAGTGGCCTCCGTC
The DNA here is from genome assembly GCF_044542225.1 of Streptomyces sp. NPDC079020. Taxonomy (NCBI): domain Bacteria; kingdom Bacillati; phylum Actinomycetota; class Actinomycetes; order Kitasatosporales; family Streptomycetaceae; genus Streptomyces; species Streptomyces sp. NPDC079020. Next base: position 273,419 of record NZ_JBITUB010000009.1, on the reverse strand, counting down.
GTCACCTTCCTCTGCTCGCCCGCTGCGAGCTTCGTGCAGGGCGAGGTCATCCATGTCAACGGCGGCATGCACATGATCTGACCGCACCGGGAGCGGCGGTGAGCAAGCGGTGGAGAGAGCGGGAGCGGAAGAGAACATGACGATGGAAGCAGCGGTCTACCCCGACCTGGAGGGCGGGTCCGTGTGCGTCACAGGTGCCGCGCGCGGCCTGGGGCTGGCCATGGCAGAGGCCTTCGTGCGAGCCGGCTGCCATGTGCTGCTGCTCGACATCGACGGCGCCGAACTGGACCGGGTACTGCCCGTACTGGCGGCGCGCCGGCGGGACCGGGTGATCAGGACGGCCACGGCTCCGGTGAGCGACGAGGACGCCGTGACCGAGGCGCTCACCGGCTTCACGGCCCGAACGGGGGAACTGTCCGTCATGGTCGCCAACGCCGGGGTGTCGGCCAACGCCCCCTCCCTCGGCCTCGGGCTCGACCGCTGGAACACCGCGCTGGACGTCAACCTCACCGGCGTCTTCGTCTGCGCGCGCGCCGCCGCACGCGTCATGCGTGAGGGTGACGGAGGCGTCATCCTCACCACCTCGTCGATGTACGGGGTGACCGCCGGGCCCGAGCGCGCCGCGTACTGCGCGACCAAGGCCGCCGTCGCCGCTCTCACCAAGGTGCTCGCCGTCGAATGGGCCCCGCACGGCATCCGGGTCAATGCGCTCGCGCCCGGATATGTCGAGACCGACCTGCTGGCCGGGCTGTCGGCCGCCGGGCGGCTGGACACGGAGGCGCTGCGCCGCCGCACCCCGCGCGGCCGGCTCGGCAGCCCGCAGGACATCGCGCACCTCGCCCTGTTCCTGTCCTCAGCGGTGTCCTCGAACATCACGGGCCAGGTGATGGTCAGCGACGGGGGCTGGACGGCGGACGGCTACGCGGTGACGCCGGGCTGACCGGCGCGGACTGACTGGCGCGGGCTGCCCGGTCAGCCGGCCGGCCCGCGCGCCGCCCGCTCTGCCTGGGCCGCCCGCTCCGCGTGGGCCGACTGCTCCGCCTGGGCCGTGGCGGCGGAGCACCGCCGCACGGATTCCGCAGGGGTCAGGCCAGCGACGCGGCGTGGGCCGGGTCGATGGCGTACTGGAGCGGCAGGCCCCCGGTGAAGCGGCGGAGCTCGTCGAGCACGAGTTCGCCGAGACGGTGGCGTTCGGCGCCCAGCGCACCGCCGAGGTGGGGTGTCAGGACCACGTTGGGCAGGGTGAACAGCGGCGAGTCCTCGGCCGGGGGCTCCGGGTGGGTGACATCGAGTACGGCGGTCAGGTCGGGCCTCGCACGCAGGACCTCCGTCGCCGCGTGCTCGTCGATGAGCGCGCCGCGCGCGGTGTTGATCAGCGTCGCGCCCGGCCCCAGCGAGTTCAGCAGCCGCGTCCCGATCATGCCCCGGGTCTCGGGCAGCAGTGGTGCGTGGAGACTGACGACATGGCAGGTGGCGAAGAGTTCCTCCACACCGACGAGCCGGACCCCCGCCCGCAGCGCGGTGTCCGGGGAGGCGACGGGGTCGGCCGCGAGGACCTCGATGTCGAACCGGCCGAGGTGGGAGGCGACGAGCCGGCCGATGTGCCCGAGCCCCAGCAGGCCCACGCATGACCGGTAGGCGCCCGGGACCTGGGGGTTGTGCGGGAAGCGACGGCTGTTCGCCACCTCACGGGTGATGCGGTGCACCTGCTTCAGCCCGAGGAGCACCTGGGCCAGCGTGAACTCCGCCACCGGGACGGCGTTGGCCGCTGCGGCGGAGACGATCGGGATCCCGCGTGACCAGAACGCGGGCGTGGTCAGGTGCCGCACGGATCCCGCCGCGACGAGGACGGCCCGCAGCCGGGGTGCCCGGGACAGGAGTTCGGCGTCCAGGACGGGCGCCCCCCAGCCCGTGAGCAGGATGTCGACCCCGCGCAGCGCCTCGGGGTCCTCGGCGAGCTGCTGCCGGGTGAGGGCCGGCGCCTGCAGCTCCACGATCCGGTCGACTCCGGCCAGAACCTCGCGGGGATAGACGTCCGCCCTGCGTTCTTCCTCCATGACCAACAGTGCGGTCGGTCGGGCTGCCGGCTCGTTCATGCGGGTTGCGCTCCTCAGCACCTCGACTGGCGATCCGTCAGGGGACCCGTACTGCCCGTGTCTGGTGGGGCATGTGGGGAATTGTCTGACCGGATGTCGCGGATTGGCGTGGCTTGTTCGGCGCCTTGATCGGCGCGACGTGCAGCACGATACATCGGATGACTGGAAAAGCCCCCAGGTGAGGCTGAGTTACCTTGTCGGTGCTGCCCCGGCTGCCGTCGGAGCCATGCGCGATGTTGCGAAGCGCAGCGATCGGTGCCTCTGAGTGGCTGGTCCTCCGTTCCGTCAAGCGGTATCTGGGGGTCGGCATTCCTCTTGTGGAGGCTCTGGGTGACAAGGGGCTGTGGAGGGGGGCTGCCTGCCGGGGCTCCGGCGAGCCGTCGCAAAATTTTTGTATTCATCGGACTATTGACCACGGATTCGGACCCCATTAGCGTCCCCAGCAAGCGCTTTCCAGGCCAGCTGTGATGCGGCGAAACAGGAGTTGTCATGCAGAGATCGCACTGGATCGGTGCCGGGTTCCTTGCCTCGGCGCTGGTCCTCACCAGCTGTACATCAGGGCCTGCGGGAGTGGACGCCAAGCAGAACTCCAAGGCACCGCTCGAACTGTGGACCAGGACGACGCCGGGCGGACCGGGGGAGAAGGGCACGCTGAAGCTCGCCGCCGCCTTCGAGAAGGCCACGGGCTTCAAGGTGAAGGTCACCGCGATCTTCGACGACTTCGAGACCAAGCTGCAGCAGCGGGCCGCGCAGAAGAACCTTCCCGACATCGTCATGAACGATGTGACACAGCTCGGAGCCATGCACAGCCAGGGCCTGCTCCGGGAGATCGACCTGGACCGGATCAAGAGCGCCGATCAGCTCATCGGCCAGGGGCTGGACTCCGGTAAGAGCGTCGACGGCAAGCAGTTCGGTCTGCCGTACTCGGCGCAGGCGTCCGCGCTGCTGATCCGCAAGGACTGGCGCGAGAAACTCAAGCTGGAGGTTCCGCAGAGCTGGGACGACTTCTCGGCGATGGCCTCCGCCTTCACCACCAAGGACCCGGACGGTGACGGCAAGAAGAACACCTTCGGCCTCGCGGCTCCTCTCTCCACCAAGCGGGGATACGCCTCCTGGTACTTTTCCAACTTCCTCTGGGCGGCGGGCGGTGACTTCATCACCGAGTCGGGCAACGGCACGTACAAGCCCGCGATGACCACGAAGGCATCGCTGGAGGCCATGCAGTGGTTCCGTGATCTCGGCTGCGAGAACAAGGTCATCCAGCCCGGTGCCGTGACCATGGAGACCCCGCCGACGAATGAGACGTTCGAGGCGGGCCGGACCGGCATGTTCGTCGTCGGCCCCTATCTGCTGCCCCGCTTCGACGGGACACTCGGCAAGGACAAGTACGAGGTCGTACCGATGCCCAAGGGGCCCAAGGACGCGACCGTGCTCGCCGAGGGTGCCTCGGTCTATCTGATGGCCGGCTCCGAGAACCGGGCGGGCCAGGACTCCTTCGCCGACTTCGCCGTCTCCGCCGAGGGACAGAAGATCGGGATGCAGGGCGACACCGGCTTCACCGTGCAACTGCCTGTCAACAAGACCGTGGACATCTCCGAGGTCCGCCCCGACGCCCGCTGGAACACCTATGCGGATGCCTACCGGGACTCCGGCCGGTACGCGCCGTCCATCCCCAACTGGACCCCGGTGCGGCAGACGACGGCGGAGACCGTCAACGCGCTGATGGCCGACTGCGATCTGGACACCGAGGCCAAGCTGGGCGAACTCGACAAGCAGCTCGCCGACATCCTCAAGGAGCAGGGAATCGCCGCGTCATGAGTCTTGACCAGGCGGATCCGGCCGCCCCGGCGGCGGCCGGCCCCGCCGCCCCGAAAACGGGCGGGCAGGCCGGAGGGGGCGCCGCCGGCCGCCGCCGGAGCAACCGCCGGGCGGGCCGGTGGTGGACACCGTGGCTGTTCCTGGCCCCGGCACTGCTCCTCTTCCTGTACTTCAAGTTCATCCCCATGGCCAACGCGCTGACCATGTCCTTCCAGGACGTCCAGCCCTATCTCGGCAGCAGCTGGGTCGGCACCGAGAACTACTCCACGGTGCTCCAGTCCGAAGGCTTCCGCGAGGCCGCGTGGCACACCGTCGTCCTCGCCGCCGGTCAGACGGCCGGCTCGATGGCGCTCGGCCTCGCGCTCGCGCTGCTGATGGAAGGGCAGGGCCGCCGGCTGGGATTCATCCGCTCCGCGGCGTTCCTGCCGGTCGTGGTACCGATCGCCGTCGTCGCCGAACTGTGGCGGATCATGTACCACCCGACCGAGGACGGCATGCTCAACGGCATCCTCGGCCTGGTGGGATTGGGCCCCTCGGGATTCATCAACGACCCCGACACATCGATGGCCTCCATCATGGTCACCGGTATCTGGCGGGGCGCCCCCTACGACATGATGATCTTCCTCGCCGGGCTGACGAGCGTGGACCGCGGTCTGTACGAGGCCGCCAAGGTCGACGGCGCCTCCAGAGCACAGCGGGTGTGGCATGTGACCGTGCCCGGACTGCGGTCGGTGTTCTCGATCCTGTTCATCCTCGCCGCGATCCGCGGACTGCGCGTGTTCACCGAGGTGTTCCTGCTCACCAACGGCGGGCCCGACGGCTCCACCGAAGTCGTGATGACCCTGATCTACAAGCTCGGGCTGGAGCAGAACCGACTCGGTGTCGGCGCGGCGGGAGCCGTTCTGCTGTTCCTCGCGACGCTGATCCTGACAATCGTCGTGCAACTGCTGCGACGGAGGGAGAGCAAGTGAACGCGCCGACCGAGACCGCGCTGGGCCTGGCCGAGAGCAGGAGTCCGGGCGGGCGGATCCTGAAGGCCGTCACCTACCTGCTGGTCCTGATCGTCTTCGCCGGGCCCCTGCTGGCTCTGCTGGTCAGTGCCTTCAGCCAGGTCAAGGACCCGACCCAGCTGAGCGTCATCCCCTCCGGCACCACCCTGGAGAACTTCAGGATCGCCTTCGACCAGGGCGTGCTCGGCTATCTGCTGAACTCGTTCTTCGTCGTCGGCTTCGGACTGCTGCTCCAGGTGGCGGTCTCCGTCCTGGCCGGCTACGCGCTGGCCAGGAAGGTCTTCCCCGGGATGACGCTGGCGCTCGTCGCCATCCTGGCGACCCTGATGCTGCCCGAGGAGATCCTGGCGCTGCCGCTCTCCCTGATCCTCGCCGACCTGCCGGTGGTGCACTTCAACCTCATCGGCACCCTGGCCGGAATGATCGTTCCCCTGGGCGCCTGGGGATTCTCCATCCTGGTGATGACCGAGTTCATGAAGGACGTACCGAGGGAACTCGAAGAGGCCGCCCGGATCGACGGCGCGGGGGATCTGCGCATCTTCGCCCAGATCATCATGCCGATGTGCAAGCCGGCGCTCGGGGTCATCGGAGTCTTCGGGTTCACCATGATCTGGGACCAGTACCTGCTGCCCCTCCTCGTCTCCACCGACTCCTCCTCGTACACGCTGCCGCTGGCGCTGCGCACCCTGCGGATCGACCCCGCCGTCACCCCCGGAGTGGTGATGGCCGCCTCCCTGCTGGCGCTGCTGCCCTCGGTGGTCGTGTTCCTGTTCTTCCAGCGCTCCTTCGTGCACGGTCTGACCTCCGGCGCCCTGAAGGGCTGACCCGGCAGTCGGTCCGGCAGCTTCCGAACACCTCCCGCGCCCACCACGGCCCGGCCCCCGCACGCACAACCAGCCTGTCCGGTCCCGCCGCCCGGAGCGCCGACCGCGCCCCGGACAGCGGGACCGGACGCCGATGACAAGGAGCGATGCCCCATGACCCCGAGCGCTGACACCCCATCGGCGGCCCCGCACGCGCCCGCCGCCGTCCAGGCGCCCGCACCGGCACCGGACACCGCCTGGTTCACCGCGGACCGGTTCGGCATGTTCATCCACTGGGGCCTGTACTCCCTCGCCGCCCGGCACGAGTGGGTCAAGAACCAGGAGAAGCTGACCGACGAGCAGTACCAGGTCTACTTCGACCACTTCGACCCCGACCGCTACGACCCCGCCCAGTGGGCCAGGGCGGCGAAGGCGGCGGGGATGCGCTACGTCGTCCTGACCGCCAAGCACCACGACGGCTTCTGCCTGTGGGACAGCGCCCTCACCGACTACAAGGTCACCAACACCCCGCACGGCCGCGACCTCGTCGGGCCGTTCGTCGAGGCCTGCCGCGCCGAGGGGCTCAAGGTCGGCCTCTACTACTCCCTGATCGACTGGCACCACCCCTCCTTCCCCGTGGACGGCACCCACCCGCAGCGCGACGACGAGGAGTTCAAGGCGGCGAACGCCGACCGGGACATCCGCGAGTACCAGCGCTATCTGCACGGCCAGGTCCGGGAACTGCTGACGTCGTTCGGACGCGTCGACTACCTGTTCTTCGACTTCTCGTACGCGGGCCGCACCTGGTGGGGCGGCAAGGGCCCGGACGACTGGGATTCCCCCAAGCTCCTGGAGACCGTCCGCGAACTCCAGCCGCACATCCTCGTCAACGACCGGACCGGCCTTCCCGGCGACTTCGTCACGCCCGAGCAGTACCAGCCCTCCGGTCCCATGACCAAGGACGGGCAGCCCGTGCTGTGGGAGGCCTGCCAGACGCTCAACGGAAGCTGGGGCTACGACCGTGACAACCTCGACCACAAGAGCGCCGACCTGCTGATCCGCATGCTCGTCGACGGGGTGTCCAAGGGCGGCAACCTGCTGCTCAACGTCGGCCCGACCGGGCGCGGCGACCTCGAACCGCGTGCCGTCGCCGTCCTCGGGGAGATCGGCCGCTGGATGGACCTGCACGAGCGGTCGATCCGCGGCTGCGGTCCGTCCCCCTACCCGGCCCCCTCCGAGTGCCGGTACACCCAGCGGGGCAACCGGCTCTATGTCCACCTGTTCGCCTGGCCGCTGCGCCATCTGCATCTTCCGGGACTCGCCGGCCGGGTCCGGTACGCCCAACTGCTCAACGACGCCTCCGAGATCACCCGGATCCAGATCGCCCCGGACCGGCCCGCGCTCAACACCGAGATGGGCGGGCAGCCCGAAGGGACGCTCACCCTTCAGATCCCCGTACAGCGCCCCGACACCCCCGTGCCCGTCATCGAGCTGTTCCTGGACGCTCCGGCCGACCGGACCGGCGGCTGAGAAGGCCGGCTCCCCTTTGTCCACCACCACACTCTCGGAGGCATCATGCAACGCCGCACGTTCCTCATGGGCACAGCGGCCGGGGCCGCTCTCGTCGCCGCCCCCACCGGCAGTCTCCTGACCGGCAGCGCCGTCGCGGCGTCGACGGTGGTCGGCTCGCCGGCCGAGCTCCAGGCCGCGATCGACCGGGCACGGCCGGGTGAGCGGATCGTCGTCGCCGACGGCAGCTACACCATTGCTCCGGACAGTCCCCTCATTATCCGGAACAAGCGGGGGACCGGGCGCGCCCCCGTCACCATCGCGGCCCAGTCCCTCGGCGGCGTCGTCCTCCACGGCGCACACAGCTTCGTCTTCGACACCTCCAGCCACATCACCCTCAGCGGCTTCTCGTTCCGCCAGAGCGGCACCCTGGAGATCCCGGAGAGCTGCTCGCACATCAGGCTGACCCGCAACGACTTCCAGCTCGCCGACATCGAGGGCGTGCACTGGGTGATGGTGCGCGCGGACGACAGCAAGGTCGACCACAACCACTTCCACGGCAAGTCCACGCTCGGCATCTACCTCGGTATCGAGGGCGCGGGTACGGAGAAAATGGCCCAGCGCGTCCATGTGTTCAGGAACTACTTCTCCGACCACAGCTTCGCCGGGTCCAACGGCGGTGAGCCGATCCGGCTCGGTGTCAGCCCCAGAGCGCTCTCCAGTGCTCACGCGGTGGTGGAGTACAACCTGTTCGAGCGCGCCGACGGCGACCCCGAGGCGATCTCCGTCAAGAGCTCGGACAACACCATCCGGCACAACACGGTCCGCGACAGCCTCGGTGGGATCGTGCTGCGGCACGGCAACCGCACCAGGGTGGAGGGCAACCACCTCATCGGCGGCACGGACGGCCTCCGGGTCTACGGCGACGACCATGTGATCGTCAACAACTACCTCGCCGGCCTCTCCGGGCGGGCCCTGGTGATCGGCAGCGGGTCCGCCCGCGACCACCTGCCCGGCGAGCCGGCCGACGCGCGACGCGGCAATGACGCGCCCGACCGGGTCCTGATCGCCTACAACACCCTGGTGAACAACGCGGGCACACTCTCCGGCGAGAGCCACCGTCCCCACGCGCCGCAGGACGTGACCGTCGCCGACAATCTGTTCGTCGCCGACTCCGGGGAACTGGTTTCTATGGCGAACACCGTACGGTTCACCTGGTCGGGCAACATCGTGTGGGGTGCCGCCGCTGACGGCAACATCCCGGCCGCCGGATACACCCGCATCGATCCGAGGACGGTGACCGGACACGACGGCATCTCCAGACCGGCCGCGGACAGCCCGGTGATCGACGCGGGGACGCTCAGGCGGCCGCCCGTCACCCACGACATCGACGGAAATCCGCGCGGGCGGGCCCGGGACGTGGGTGCGCACGAATACTCTCGCAGGCCCCCCAGGCACCGGCCGCTGTCCCCGGCCGATGTGGGCCCCCGCTCCCGCTGAGCACCTGCCCGGGTGGGACGGCCGGTCCGCTTCGCGACCGGCCGTCCCACCGCCCGCCACAGCTGGTCCACAGCACGTCCGGCCGCGGGGGCCGTACGGCGCGGCCCGGCACCTTCTCGACCTACCCGGCACCTTCTTGTCCCAGCAGGAGGCATCATGCAACGACGCACGTTCCTCAGAGGCACCGCGGTGGCAGCACTGGCCGCCGTGCCGCTCGGTCAACTGCCCTCGGCCGGCGCGGCGGAGGCCGCGGCGCCGGTCACATCTCTGGCCGCCCTCCAGAGCGCGATCAACGCCGCCGCACCGGGTGACCGGATCGTCCTGGCGGACGGCACCTACACCGTCCCGTCCGGCGGCTCCATCAGTGTTTCGGGCAAGAACGGCACCACGGACGCACCGATCACCATCGTCTCGGAGACCCGTGGCGGCGTGGTGCTCCAGGGCGAGCGCAGCTTCGTCTTCAACAACTCCAGCAACATCACCGTCAGCGGCTTCGCCTTCCGCCAGAGCACCTCGCTCGAACTCCCGGCGAACTGCTCGCGGATCCGCCTGACCCGCAACGACTTCGGCTTCGCCGACATCGAAGGGCTGTACTGGGTCGTCGTGCGGGCGGACGACGCGAAGATCGACCGCAACCACTTCCACGACAAGACCACCGCGGGCATCTTCATCGTGGTCGACGGCCCCGGCTCGACCGCCATGGCCCAGCGGCTGCACATCTTCAGGAACCACTTCTCCGACCACAGCTTCGGCGGCGCCAACGGCGGCGAGCCGATCCGGCTCGGCGTCAGCGGGCGGGCGCTGTCCGGCGCCAACGCGGTCGTGGAGTACAACCTGTTCGAGCGGTGCGACGGCGACCCCGAGACCATCTCGGTGAAGTCCTCCGACAACATCATCCGGTACAACACCATCCGCGACAGCCTCGGCGGAATCGTGCTGCGGCACGGCAACCGTTCCAGGGTGGAGGGCAATTTCCTGCTCGGCGGCACGGACGGACTGCGCCTGTACGGCAACGACCACCTCATCGTCAACAACTACCTGGGCGGGCTGTCGGGCCGGGCCCTGGTGATCGGCAGCGGCACCACCCGTGACCACAACTCGGGCGAGACGACGGAGGAGAGGCGGGGCAACGACGCCTGCGACCGCGCGGTGATCGTGCACAACACGCTGTTCAACAACTCCAGCACCCTGTCCGGCGAGACGCGGGCGTACGAGCCGCGGAACGCCGTCATCGCCGACAACCTCCTCGTCGGTTCCTCCGGCAGCCTCGTCGCGATGGGAACGACCACCGCCTTCACCTGGCAGAGCAACATCCTGTGGGGCACCGCGTCCAACGGCAACGCGCCTTCCGGCGGTTACACCCGCGTCGACCCGAAACTGGTGACCGGCCCGGACGGCATCGCCCGGCTGTCGGCGGGCAGTCCGGCGATCGGCGCGGCCACGCTGGCCGCTCCCACCGTGACCGACGACATCGACGGCGACGCACGCGGCAGCGCACGTGACGTCGGTGCCGACGAGTACTCGACAGCACCCGCGCTCCGTCACCCCCTCACGACCGCCGACGTGGGTCCGAACGCGGCCTGAGCTTCGCTCACCCGTGGCAACGAGCCGGTGAGAGGGCGCCGGTGAGGCGGTCCGTCCGTCCGCCCGGGACGGACCGCCTCCTCCGCCGACCGCCCACGCGGGGCGGAGGCAGCAGGACCCGCGGCCCCGAGAATGTGCACAGCGGAGCCGCCGCAGGGCGACCGCAGGAAAGGAATGCCGTGACCGTGAGGAGAAGAGACGTGGTGCCGCGCACCGCATCGCGGGCCGTCCACGGGCCGGGCCGGGTGACGCCGTGACCAGGACGGGGCTGTGCTCGGTCACCTTCCGGCAACTGCCCGCCACCGAGGTGGCACGCCGCGCGGCGGAGGCCGGCCTGGAGGTGGTCGAGTGGGGAGCCGACGTGCACGCGCCCCCGGATGACACCGATGCGGTCCGCGCGGTCCGCGACGCTTCCGACTCGTACGGGCTCGACTGCTGTTCGTACGGTTCGTACTTCCGCGCCACCCCGGGCGAACTCGACGCGTTCCCGGCGATCGCCCGTGCCGCGGTGCTCCTCGGGGCGCCGCGGGTGCGGGTCTGGGCGGGCGGTGCCGGCTCGCGGGCCGCTGCGCCGCGGGAGCGGAGCGAGACCGTGGCCTGCCTGCGCGAGGCCGCCCGGATCGCCGCGGACCACGGCCTGGAACTGGCGCTGGAGTTCCATACGAGGACTCTCACCGACACTGTTGTCTCCACCCTTCGACTCCTGGACGAGGTGGGTGCGGACAATCTCCGCACCTACTGGCAGCCACCGCTCGACGTCCCCGACGGGGAGGCGCTGGCAGGGCTCATGGAACTCGGCGACCGCGTGAGCGCGGTGCATGTGTTCTCGTGGTGGCCGGCCAACCACAGACTGCCGTTGGCGGACCGGGAGGACCTGTGGTCCGGGGTCTTCGACCTGCTGGAGCGGCGGAGCACCCCGGTGGAGGCACTCCTGGAGTTCGTGCCCGGAGACGATCCGGACGTGCTGACGCGCGAGGCCACGACACTGCGGCGCGCCGCGGCGCTCACACCCGGGACGCCAGGGAGGACGAGGACTCCCGGGAGACCCGGGACACCAGGAAGGACAGGGACTCCTCCTGGGAGGCCTGAGGAAGAGCGTCCGTGAAGGACCTGTCCGGCGCGGTCCGTCACCCTCGCCGTGCGACGGCCGGAACGTTCGCGGCTTCCTCGACGAGCACCTTTCATCCCGCCACCCCTGTGCCAGGAGGCTAGACATGCACATCACGGAGCAGGACACGCTCCTGTTCATCGGCGACTCCATCACCGACGCGGGCCGCGACCGTTCGGATTCCGCATCGCTCGGCAATGGATACGTCCGGGAGATCGCGCAGACGCTGCGTGCCCGGCGGGGGCCCGGCCCAGGCCCCACCGTCATCAACAAGGGCCTCAACGGAAACCGCGTGTACGACCTCGCATCCCGCTGGACCGCCGACGTCATCGATCACCGGCCCACGACGGTCACGGTGAAGATCGGTGTCAACGACACCTGGCGGCGCTACGACCAGGGACTTCTCAGCCCGGTCGACGAGTTCGAGGCCTGTCTGGGCAGCCTCCTCGCGGACACCGCGCGGCTGCTGTCCGCCCGGCTCGTCGTCATCACCCCCTTCCTGCTCCCGGTCTCCTCGGAACAGCGGGAGTGGTTCGAGGACTTGTCGCCCCGTACCGACGCCGTTCTCCGGGCCGCGCTGGCCCACGAGGCCCAGGTGGTTCGCGCGGATCTCGAGATGAGCCGTGCCGCGGAGGAGAGAGAGACGGCTGAGCTGGCCCCGGACGGGGTCCATCCGACGCCCCTCGGCCACAGACTGATCGCCGATGCCTGGTTCGCCGAGGTCGACCCCGCGGCCGACCCGCACCCAGGCGCGTAGGCGAAAGACGAAAGGCGAAAGGCGAAAGGCAGGCGGAGGCGGGCGGGGACAGGTCTACGGAACGAGCACCACCTTTCCGGCGACCGTGCCCGACTCCGCCAGGCGCATCGCTTCGCAGGCGCGGGCCAGGGGTATCTCGGCGGCGACCCGGGCCGCTATCTCGCCGCGCTGCAACGCCGCGAACACCTGGGTCAGATCGGTGCGCAGCCGGGCCCGGAAGCGGTTCCTGGAGAGGGTGCGGCCGGCCCAGACATTGAAGAAGTACGCATGACGTCCGTTGGGCAGCCAGTTCCACAGCCATACCCGGCCCAGGAGCCGGAGTACGGGCCACAGTCCCGATCCCTCGTCGTCGCGGGTGGACGCGCTGCCGTAGGAGACGACGGTGCCGCCGGGGGCGAGGAGGCGCCAGGAGTGCGTGACACTGCGGCCGCCGACATGATCGAACACGGCGTCCACGCCGCCGGGGGCCAGCTCCCTCACACGAGCGGGAACATCGGCGCCGCGATAGTCGACGGGGGTCACCCCCAGCGCGCGCAGTGCGTCGTGGTGACGGGCGGAGGCCGTGCCGATGACCTCGGCGCCGGCGGCGAGCGCCAGTTGGACGAGTATCGAACCGACTCCGCCGTTGGCGCCGTGGACAAGGACCGTGTGACCGGCACGCACCCGCGCCTTGCGGTGCAGCATCTGCCAGGCGGTGATGCCGTTGACGACCGCGGTCTCGGCCTCCGCGGGGCTCACGCCCTCCGGCACCTCGACCGCGTCGTCGGCGTCGACCACCACATGGCTGGCCCAGCCGCCGGTCTTGGTCATGGCGGCCACCCGCTTGCCCAGCAGGTCACGGCCGACGCCCTCACCGACCGCCAGCACAGTGCCGACCAGGTCATACCCGGGGACGAAGGGGAACGGCGGCTGGTCGTAGTAGCGGCCGCGGCGCATCTGCTGCTCGGCGAAGGACACCCCGGTCGCCTCCATCCCGATCAGGGCCTGCCCCGCGTCAGGCACCGGAACCGGCTGCCCGTAGCGGATCTCCAGTCCCTCCGGCTCGACCTTGCCCGGCAGCACGACCTCGACGCGCTCGACAGTGTTCATCCCGACCTCCGCAGTGATGCTTTCTCATGCTCGTTAGAAGCTATAACTAGAGTGAGTCGCCGTAGCGTCGATGTCAAGTAGGGGTGAAGGGTTGATCGTGAGCAGTTGTGCCGGTATTGATAGCCTCTAACCGGCTGCTGGCGTGATGATGAGAAGTGAGAGGTGGCAACCATGGCCGGGACTTCGGCGACCCCCCGCGAGCGGTATCGGGAGCAGGTGCGCGCGGAGGTCAAGCAGCTGGCCCGGGAGCAGATCGCGGGCGCCGGCGCGTCGGCGCTGTCCCTCAACGCGATCGCCAAGCGGATGGGTATGAGCGGACCGGCCCTGTACCGGTACTTCGCCAGCCGGGACGAGCTGATCACCGCACTCATCCGGGACGCCTACCGGAGCCTCGCCGACACCGTCCGGAGCGCCGGCCCCCGTGATCTCCCGGGGCTGGCGCGGGCGCTGCGCGGCTGGGCCCTTGAGGACCCGCAGCGCTACTTCCTCGTGTACGGCACTCCGGTGCCCGGGTATCACGCGCCGCAGGACACCACAGCGATCTCGTCGGAGATCATGTCGGTGCTGCTGGACGCGAGTGTCGCCGCCGGTCCGGGGGAGCCCCCGGCCGCCGCTGCGGGAAATCTCGACGCGTATCTGGAGGAGCACCGCCACTGGGCCGCCGGTCACCCGGCAGCCCGGCCCGCGGAACTGCGCCGGGCCCTGTCCTTCTGGACTCGCCTCCACGGCCTGCTCTCCCTGGAGCTCGCGGGCCACTTCGACGGAATGGACCTGGACGTGGAACTGCTCTTCGTGGCCGAGGTGGACGCGCTGCTCCCCGACTGAGGCGGAAGTGCTCGGCCCTCCCCACTGAGCGGCGGGGGGCCCTGCCCTCCCTGCCTGGCGGCCGCGTCTGCCGCGCCGCTCCCATGGCGCCATGCCTGGGAAGGCGCATTCGTGCGTTCATGCCCGTACGGCTGTCCCCGTGACGCCGCTCGCTCACTTCGGAAGAACCGCGGGAACCTCCGAGAGCCCGGGAGCCCGGAGCGTCGTAGGGGCCGGGGGAGTCAGCCGTCGCCGATCGGGGCCGGGCCGTCGCCGTACAGGGGAGACTCCCGTCCGAACCCGCCCGCCGGTCCCCGGTGTTGGCCGGCCTTCCGTCGTCCGCCGCCGGCAGTGCCGGACGAGGTCACGAGGTTTCGCCATCGTTGTCATGGGCATGCCCATTGCGCCCCTGTCGCCCGACGCGGTCCGACCTGGAGGAAGCAGTGCAGAACAGAGCAGGCGTGCGCCGAGGTGGAGTTGCACGTATGCGCCGAGCCTCACTCGTCCTCGGTGCCGCCGTGGTCCTGGTCATGGCTTCGGCGGGCAGTGCTCTCGCCGCCCCGCCCACCGCCCTGCCCGCGAACGCGGACGCGCTGGAGCAGACCTTCCAGCCCGCCTACGACTACGACGGCGACGGCTGCTATTCCACACCCGCCATCGGCACCGACGGAACCATCGCTCCCGGTCTCAACACCACAGGGGCCGTCAACGGCAGTTGCCACGACGCGGAGGACCTGGACAACACCAACGGATACGCGCGGTACAAGTGCAACAACGGCTGGTGCGCCATCATGTACGGCCTCTACTTCGAGAAGGACCAGGCCGTGGCGGGCAGTGGCCTCGGCGGGCACCGACACGACTGGGAGCATGTCGTGGTGTGGGTGAAGGACAACGAGGCCCGGTACGTCTCCACCTCCGCCCACGGCGACTTCGGCATCCACGGCAGTGAGCGGATCCGCTGGGACGGCACCCATCCCAAGATCGTTTACCACAAGGACGGTGTGAGCACGCACTGTTTCCGGCCCGCCGGCTCCGGCGACGAACCACCGGAGAACCACCACCGCGCATGGCAGTTCCCCCGGCTGGTCGGCTGGAACGGCTATCCCGAGGGCCTGCGGGACAAGCTGTCGCAGGCCGACTTCGGCAGTGCCGTCTTCGGTCTCAAGGACGGCAACTTCGCCTACCACCTGGCCAAGGCGAAGCCCGTCGGCATCCCCTTCGACCCCAACGCGTGACGAGCGACCGCCCAACTCGTGACGAGCGACCCCAACGCGTGACGAGTGACCCCAACGCGTGACAAGCGACCGCCCAACTCCTGACGAGCGGCCCCAACGCATGACAAGCGGCTGGCCCCATACCTGACCGGCGGCCCCAACGCCTCACAGGCAACCCCGGCGCCGACAGGCGGCCGGTGCCGGGAAGCCGCTTCTCGGGCTGCTCGCGAAGGGCCGTGAAGGGTCGATGTCACGCCGTTGCCGTGGGCGAGGCTGCGTGGCTCGTGCCCGGCCGCCGGGCACACTGGGCAGCTCCCGTACCCCCGACGAAGGAGAGCGCTGTGCCCCTCACACGTGAAGAGCGCGAACGGTTCCTCGCCGAACCCCATATCGCCGCACTGGCCGTAGCGGCGGCGGACGGCGACCGGGCCCCGCTCAACGTGCCCATCTGGTACCGGTACGAGCCGGGCGGTGACCTCGTGATCCTGACCGGCCGCACCTCGCGCAAGGCCGAACTGATCGGAGCGGCGGGCCGGTTCTCGCTGCTGGTGGACCGGACGGAGCCGACGATCCGTTATGTCTCCGTCGAGGGCCCCGTCATCGAGACCCGCGCGGCGACGCTCAATGACCTGGAAGTGGTCTCGGCGCGCTATCTCCCCGCGGAGAAGGTCCCCGGATACGTCGAGTTCGCCTCGAAGAACCACGGCGAGCAGGTGGTGATCCGGATGCGGCCGGAGCACTGGCTCAGCTCGGATCTCGGCCAGGTCTGATTTCTCGCACGGGCCGTCCCCTTCCCGCCGATCGCCGGCGGGGCCCGGGGGGCGGCCCTGTCGTTTCCCGGCTCGCGTGAGCGGCGGGAGCCCCGTCGCGGCCCGGTGGCGAGCGGGCCTGCACACCGTGACGCGAGTGTGTGGCACATGTGACCAACTCGTGTTTGCCGCGCAGTGGATCATGTCGGACTTGCGTTCTTGTCCAGGTCAGAGCCTCGTGGAATAGTTCGGCTCCGCTTCTCGTGGTCGCAGGGTGGGGCTTGTCGGCGGAGGGGCGCAGGGGGAGAGTCACTCAAACCAGGATGTTCGGCGTGCCGTGTGCCGTCATGTCCTTTTCGATCTTCACTGCGTCTTCGCCTTTCCCGCACTTCTGTACGAGGGCGAGGGTGTCGAACGGCATGTGACCGGCGCTGCCCTGATCTGTTGTCAGAGATCTCGCCGGCTCCTGGGCCCGGCGCGAAAAGTGCGGGGTGGGAGAGAGATGTCGCTTGTCAGCAGGCGCGCCGGGCGGGGGGCCGTCGCGTTCGTTCTCGCGGCGGTCCTGTCCGCGACGGTGCAGGGAGCGGCGGCCGTGCCGCGGGCGCCGCTCGCCGAGGGATGCGCGGGAGCCCAGTCCGACTTCAACGGCGACGGCATCCGCGACGCCGTCATCACCGACCCGGAGGCCACCGTCTCGGGCAAGGCACGGGCCGGTCTCGTGCACATCGTCTACGGCGGCGGAAAGGGCACCGCCGAACTGTCGCAGGACTCCGCGGGCGTCTCCGACAGCGCCGAGACCGGTGACCAGTTCGGGTTCTCCTTCGCCGTGTACGACGCCAACCTCGACGGCTGCAGCGACATCGCCGTCGGTATCCCGTTCGAGGACATCAATCTGGTCGACTCGACGGTCAAGGACGCCGGGCTCGTCCAACTGGTCTACGGCTCACCGGCCGGCATGGCCGCCGGCACGCTCGGCACCTACGGCTTCCGCCAGGGCTCCGACGGAAAGCTCGGCGGCGGCTACGAGGCCGAGGACTGGGTCGGCTACGCCGTCGCCGCCGGGAAGTCCGCGACCGGCATCCCTTTCCTGGTCATCGGCGCCCCCGGTGAGGACGGCGGGGAAGGGGCCGACATGGGCATGTTCCACTACGTCTACGGCATCAACTACGACGTCGCGCATGTCGCCCAGGACTCCACCGGAGTCTGGGAGGATCCCGAGCCGAACGACCGCTTCGGCGCGACGATCGCCGCCACCGACCGGTACTTCGTCGTCGGTGCCCCCGGCGAGTCCCTGGTCAACTCCTCCGGAAAGAACATCGAGTTCGCAGGCGGTGTCATCGCGTTCCGCTCCTCGGTCAACACCAACGGAATCCCGGCTCCCGTTTTCGGCATGGGACAGGGGCGCAGCGGCTCCGCGGACACCGCCGCGCAGGCCGGGGACCAGTACGGCTCCGCACTGGCGATGGCCCCCTACCGGCCCGCCGGTGCCGCGACGACGACCGACGCCGTGCTCGCCGTGGGTGTGCCCGGCGAGGACCTGTCCACCACCGTCGACGCCGGAGCCGTGCACACGTACCACATGAAGGCGGACGGCACCGTCCAGCTCCTGAACTGGGTCGACCAGAACCTGCCCGATGTCGCGGGCGAGGCGGAGGCCGGTGACTTCTTCGGGCAGCGGATCGCCGCCGTGAATACGGCGACCAACGTCGTCAGCACCGCGGCGACCATGCGCTTCGCCGTGGGCGTACCGGGCGAGGAATCCACCGAGGAGTACCCGGAGGAGGGTGGAGTGCAGCTCTTCTCGCTGCTCGGCGCACCCGGCGACTCCGACAGCTGGATCTCGCCCGGCAACGGCATTCCGGCAGCCCGCGCGCCCCGCATGCTCACCGGCATGGGCCTCGGCGCCGCCCCGGACTCGCTCTATGTGGGCGTTCCCTACGGGCCGGCCGCGTCGCGGGCCGTGCACGCCTTCGCCTGGAACACGCCGGACGGCGGTGCGCCCGCACAGAGCTGGAAGCCCGGTGAAGGCGGAATCCCGCCGGAGAACGTCGCATTCGGGACCTCCGCGCGCTGATCGCGCGGGAACGACAGGGAGAGGAACCACTTCAGTGAGAACACCTGTGCGCGCGCCGCGGCGTGCGCCACGAAGACCCACAGCCCTGTGGGTGAGCACGGTCACCCTGGCCGCCATGGCGTTCGGGTTCGGCCCCGGAGCACCCCTCGCGCCGCCCGCCGCGGCACTGGCCGCCGGCTGCTCGGGCGTGGACTCCGACTTCAACGGGGACGGCATCGCGGACACGGCGATCGCCGACCCCGAGGCCACGGTCAACGGTGTGCCGCGGGCGGGTCTCGTCCACATCGTCTACGGCGGCGGCAAGGGAAACCTGGCCCTTTCGCAGGAAACCGCCGGAGTTCCGGGCGCCGCCGAGCCGGGTGACCAGTACGGCTTCGCCCTGGCCGCCTATGACGCCAACGCCGACGGATGCGCCGATCTGGCCGTCGGGATTCCGTACGAGGACCTGGACGTCGTCCCCGACGCGGGCCTGGTCCAGATCGTCTACGGCTCCCCGGCCGGACTCGGCGGGGGCAAGGCCGTCAAGGAGCACCACCAGGGCTCCACCGCCTCCCTCGGCGGCGGTGCGGAGGACGGCGACTGGACCGGCTACGCGCTGGCCGGCGGCAAGACCGCCGCAGGCACCTCGTACCTGCTGATCGGCGCTCCCGGTGAGGCCATCGGCACGGTCGAGGACATGGGCGTCTTCTACTACATCTCCGCCGACGCGGCGACCGCGGTCGGCATCAACCAGGGCACCACCACCGCCGGCGCGGTTCCCGGCGACCCCGAGGTGGACGACCGCTTCGGCGCGTCGTTCGCGGCCACGCCCACGCACTTCGCCGTCGGCACACCGGGGGAGGCGATCGGTACGGTGCCGTTCGCCGGAGGGGTCGCGGTCTTCAGCCACACCCTCGTCTCCGGACTGCCCAAACCGCTGGTCGGACTGGCGCAGGACCAGGACGCGATCCTGGGTGCCGAGGAGGCGGGAGACGCCTTCGGCACTGCGCTGGCCATGGTCCCCCACCGGCCCGCCGGCGCCACCTCGACCACGGAGTCCCTTCTGGCGGTGGGCATTCCGGGCGAGGACCTGGCCACCACGGTCGACGCGGGGGCCGTCCAGGTCTTCCGTATCACCGCCTCCGGGAGCTTCACCGAGGTCAACTGGATCGACCAGAACTCGGCCAACGCCGAGGAGGAGACCGAACCGGGCGACTTCTTCGGACAGCGCCTCGCCGCGGTCAACACCTCGCCCAACACGGTGGCTTCGGCCACCACCACCCGGCTGGCGGTCGGCGTGCCGGGTGAGGAGTCCTCCGAGGAGCACCAGGAGAAGGGCGGGGTACAGATCTTCCCGCTCGTCGGCGCCCCGGGTGCCTCCGACGCCTGGATCGACCCGGGCTGGGGCATACCCGGAGAGCCCGCGCCCCGGCAGCTCGCCGGAATGAGCCTCGCGGCGACCCCGTCCGGGCTGTACGTGGGCATGCCCTACGGCCCCGCGGCGGGCCACGCGGTGCACGCCTTCGACTGGAACGTGGCGTCGGGCGGCGCCCCCAGACAGACCTTCAAGCCCGGCGAGAACGGCATTCCCGCAGGTGACGTCGCTTTCGGAGCGGTGGCACGCTGATGAACGACATGGAGAACGGACGCATGTCCAGAAGAACAGCACGCGGCCCCGTGCTGCGTGGCGCCCTCGCCGCGCTGGTGGCGGGAGCCGTACTGACCGGTGGCTTCAACGCGCTGCCGGAAGCCCCCGCCGAGCGCGGGCGGCCCGAACGGGAGACCGTCGCTTCCGACAAGCCCGTACAGACCGAACAGCAGGCGCTCGCCGCCGCCAGGAAGAGCGGCAAGGAGGTCGAGGTCCTCGGCATGCGCGGCGCGCGCCGGGAGATCTACGCCGAGCCCGACGGAACCTTCACCGCCCGCGAGTACACCGATCCCATCCGCACCTTCCAGGACGGCAGCTGGGTCGACATCGACACGACCCTGGTGCGGCGCGCGGACGGCACCGTGGTGCCCAGGGCCACGGCCGTGGCCCTGTCCTTCTCCAGCGGTGAGGCGGGCAAGCCGTTCGTCACGATGCGGCAGGCGGGCCGCGAGCTCTCCCTGACCTGGCCGTACGGGAAGCTGCCCGCTCCGGAACTCGACGGCGGGAGCGCCACGTACAAGGACGCGCTGCCCGGCGTCGATCTCACCGTACGGGCGGAGTCGGACGGCTTCGGACATCTCCTGGTCGTCAGGACACCGGAGGCCGCCGCCGATCCGAGGCTCGCCAAGCTGGACCTCGGGCTGAACACCCACGGTCTCAAGGTCGGCCAGGACGCCTCCGGTGCTCTCAAGGCCGAGGACGCCGCAGTGGGCGGCACCGTCTTCGAGTCCGGCAGGCCGGTCATGTGGGACTCGGCCGCCGTCAAGGAGGCCGAGGCGAGGAAGAGGGGGCCGCAGGCCGTCTCCAAGGCGCTCGCCCAGGCCTCCGCGGCCGGGACCCCGGCCCCTTCCGTGGCGCCCGAGCCCGCGCTCGACGGCCCCGGCGGCGGCGGCCGGACCGCGCCCCTGGGCATGGAGGTGGGCGGGGGCAAGCTCTCGCTCGTCCCCGACCGGAAGCTGCTCACCTCGAAGGACACCGTCTTCCCGGTCGTCATCGACCCGATCCAGCGCACCACTTCGCGTACCGCGTGGACCGGTGTGATGTCGGGCATGCCGAGCGAGCAGGACTGGAAGTACTCCGACAGTGCCGGTGTCGGCAAGTGCCCCACCGACTACAACCCGGTGTCCTGCAACGGGGTCGGCGTACGCCGGCTGCTGTTCACCATGCCGATGTCGTTCTACAAGGGCAAGCAGATCCTCGGCGCGACGTTCTCCGCCCGGGTCGCCCACATCTACAGCGCGTCCCCGACCGCGGAGCCGATCCGGCTCTACCGCATCGGCGGCAAGAACTACAGCATCACCTCCTCCAGCAACTGGTCCAACACCTCGGACGACTGGACCGATCACATCGGCACCGTCGACAAGGCCATCTCGCCGACGAGCTGTTCGAGCCAGGCCAACCTGCACTTCGAGGGCGGCTCCTCCGGTGAGCTCACCACCGAGGTGAGGACGGCGGCGAGCGAGGGCTGGTCCTCGATGACGCTGGGCCTGCGGGCCACCGACGAGAGCCGGTTCCCCGAGTGGAAGCGGATCTGCGGCAACGCGTACCTGTCGATCAGCTACAACAACCTGCCGCGCAAGATCACCACGCTGTCCCAGAACCCGGGCGGTGTGTGCACCTCGGGCGCCGGGCGTCCGTACGCCGAGGTCCCGCCCCAGCTCCAGGCCGTGGCGAGCGACCCCGACCACGGCAACGGCCAGACCGACAAGGTCAAGGTCGAGTTCAAGGTGGACTGGACGGACCCGGTGAGCAAGGAGGCGAAGTCGTACACCTACCTCACCCCCTCCTGGCTCGCACCGACCTCCAGCACCAGATTCACCCACACGGTGAAGTCCACGATCCCGCAGAACACCGTCATCTACTGGAGCGCCCGGGCCTACGACGGGGACGGCTACGGCCCGTGGAGCTATGACGGCACCACGGTCCGCTGCGAGTTCATGTACGACAAGACACTGCCGGGCAAGCCGAACGTGCTCTCCAAGGAGTACCCGTCCGACACCGTCTACCACGACGGCGTCGGCACCTACGGCTCCTTCACCTTCTCGCCGAACCCGAACGACTCGGTGCCGGACACCGACGTCGTGAAGTACCGGTACGCGTTCGACGGCACGGCCACCCCGGCCACCACCGTCAACGCCTCCAAGCCCGGCGGGCCCGCGACCGTGACCTGGATGCCGACCCGCGCCGGCCGGCACTGGGTGGACGTCATCGCGGTCGACAAGGCCGAGAACCCCAGTACCAAGGCGCACTACGAGTTCCTCGTGACCGACGGCGCACCCGTCGCCGCCCAGTGGAACCTCGCCGACGAGCCCGGCAGCGGCCAGGCCCATGACGAGACGGGTGTGTTCTCCGCGGACACCGGCAGCGGCGTCACCTTCGGTGTCGAGGGCCCCGGCGGCAAGGTCGACGCGGCGGCCCGCTTCGACGGCACCGCGGACTCCTACGCCGACGTCAACGAGACGGTGCTGGACTCCTCGGAGAGCTTCAGCGTCAGCGCCTGGGTCCGCCCGACCGCCCTGGACCGCGACATGGCGGTCGTCAGCCAGGACGGAACCGGCGAGCCCGGCTTCACCCTGGGCTACGACCACACCGCGGGCACCTGGGCGTTCTCCGTACCCGTCACCGACGTCGACTCGCTCGGCAAGTGGAAGGCCGTTTCCACCGGCATCACCGTGGTCAAGGACCAGTGGGTGCTGCTGACCGGCGTGTACGACGCGGCCAAGTCGGAACTCCGGCTGTACATCAACAAGGACTCCAAGGGCGTCTCGCAGCGCCGTTCCGTGTGGAAGTCGTACGGCCCGCTCCAGATCGGCCGCACCACGGCCAAGAGCGGCTACCGGGACCACTTCACCGGTGACGTCGCCGAGGTCCGGGTCTTCGACCGGGTACTGCCCGCGGCACAGGTCGCCGAGCTGATGACCGTGCGCCCGAGCCGCCAGGGCTACTGGCAGCTCGACGCGGAGGCGGGCCGCAAGGCCGCGGAGACCGGCGGCGGTCAGCCGCTCGCCCTCGCGGGCGACGCGAAGATCATCCTCGCGCCGACCGACCCGCTGTCGCCCGACCCGTTCCCCATGGTCGGGGCCGGCCACCTGCTCCTGGACGGCGCCGGGGACTACGCGTCCACCGCCACCTCCCCGGTCACCGGAGCGTCGAGCTTCACGGTGACGGCACGCACCCAGCTCACCACACTGGACCCGGAGAAGGCCCAGACGGTGCTCTCGCTGCCCGGCAGCGCGGCGAACCGCCTCGCCGTCCGCTACCGGCCCGGAGCCGACGCCGAGACCCCCTCCATGTGGGAACTCGCCGTCGCCACCAGTGACTCGGCGACAGCCGCCCAGAAGGTCTTCCACGACGACCAGGAACTGCCGGACACCGACATGGCCGGTCAGCACCTGGCGGTCGTCTACGACGCCTTCGCCAACGAGATCCGGCTGTACGTGAACGGCATGCTCGCCGATGTCGCGCACGGCGCCGACGACACCCTGTGGGGTGCCACCGGCGGTCTCCAGGTGGGCCGTTCGGCCCTCGGCGGCGGCAGCGAGTACTTCGCGGGTGCGATCGACGAGGTCCGTGTCTACAGCGGCGCGGCCGACAGGACCGCGATCCAGCAGCTCGCCAATCCGATGGCCCTGCCCGACATGTGATCCGCACTCCGGGTGTGCCGGTCCCGGACCGGGACCGGCACACCCGGCTGCATTTCCCACCCTTCCTCTCCTACGTGTGGAGACACGTGATGACATTTCATGGCCGGCTGTTGAGCCGGCGCATGCCCGGACGGTTGCTCGCGGCGACCGCCCTGGGCGTGGTGATCGCCCTGACCGGAAGTACGGTGCACGCCGTTCCGGCCGGGGAAAAGGGCCGTGACGGACGTCGCGTCCAGGACGTCGGCGACCCGGTGGAGGGCGCCCGCGCGAAGGGCGTCCCGCGCCCCGTCGACAAGGCCGCGAAGTCCGCCGTCACCCGGCTCGACAAGGCGTTGTGGCCCACCGGGGGCAGTGCCGCGATCGATGTCGCGGCCAGGAATCCGGTGGAGGTGAAGGTCGGCGGTCTGCCGGTCGCCGTCGAGGCCGCCGGCACCCGTACGGGCCGCTCGGCGAAGGCCGCCGCCGCCCCGGCCACGGTCGATGTCGATGTCCTGCCCGCCGAGCGCGCGAAGCAGCTCGGCGCGGGCGCCGTCCTGAAGGTGAGCCGCGGCGACAACGCCGAGGCGGACGCGAAGGTCCGCCTGTCGGTGGACTACTCGGCCTTCGAGGAGGCCTACGGAGGCTCGTACGGAGCCCGGCTGCGCCTGGTCGAGCTGCCCGCCTGTGCGGCGGTGGCGAAGCCGGGCAGCAAGGCCTGCCCCGGTACGGGCAAGCCGCTGGCCACGGAGAACGACCCCCGGTCCAACACGGCCACGGCCGAGGTGACCGCGAGCGCGGCGGAAGCGGGCGGACCCTCGGCGATGGCCGTCCGGGCCGGGACCCTGATCGCCCTGACCGCGGGCAACTCGTCCTCGCAGGGCACCTATGGAGCCACCCCCCTGGCGCCGTCCGCGAGCTGGAGCGTGGCGCAGTCGACCGGTGGCTTCACCTGGTCCTATCCGCTGCGCGTCGTCCCGACGCCCGGCGGACTCACCCCCACCGTGGGCCTCTCCTACACCTCGCAGTCGGTCGACGGCCGTACGTCGGCCACGAACAACCAGGGCTCCTGGATCGGTGAGGGCTTCGGCTACGAGGCGGACTACATCGAGCGCAGCTACAAGTCCTGCGTGGATGACGGCCACGACCTCTCCGCCGAGCAGTGCTGGGCCTTCGACAACGCCACGGTGATGCTGAAGGGGAACGCCTCCCAGATCATCAAGGACGACGACACCGGCCAGTGGCGGCTCGCCAACTCCGACGGTTCGAAGGTCGAGAAGCTCACCGGCGCCACGAACGGCGACAACGACGGCGAGCACTGGAAGATCACCACCCCGGACGGCACGGAGTACTACTTCGGGCTGAACCGGCTGCCGGGCTGGGCGACGGGCAACGAGGAGACCGCCTCGACCTGGACCACCCCCGTCTTCGGCGACGACTCCGGTGAGCCCTGCTACAACGCCACCTTCGCCAACGCCTCGTGCAAGCAGGCATGGCGCTGGAACCTCGACTACGTCAAGGACCGGCACGGCAACGTGATGTCCCACTTCTACGAGAAGGAGGTCAACCACTACGCCCTGAACGCCAAGACGGACGTCAACGGCACCGCGTACGACCGGGGCGGCTATCTGAAGCGGATCGACTACGGCCAGCGTGACGGACAGGTGTACGCGGCCAAGGCCCCGGCCCGTGTCACCTTCGAGGCGGCCGAGCGCTGCCTTCCCGGTGACACCTTCGACTGCGCGGAGTCCAAGCGGACGAAGGCCAACGCCGCGCACTGGCCCGACACCCCGGTGGACCAGGAGTGCAAGGCGTCCACGAAGTGCGGCTCGGACCAGATAGCGGCCTCCTTCTTCACCACCAAGCGGCTGAAGTCCGTCGTCACCCAGATGCGCAAGGACGCCACGTCCTACCAGGACGTGGACGCCTGGTCGTTCACCCATCTCTTCCTCGACAACGGTGACGACTCCAAGGCGCTGTGGCTGTCCGCGATCGACCACCAGGGCCGTGTCGGAACCGCCGCGAACCTGCCCTCCCTCGATCTGATCGGCACGCAGCTCGCCAACCGGGTGGACGCCACGGGCGACAACCTCGCCCCGTTCCACCGCTACCGGCTGGCCACCGTCGTCAGCGAGACCGGTGCCCAGCTGGACATCAACTTCGCCCCCACCGACTGCACGGCCTCCGCCCTGCCCAAGCCGGGCGAGTCCACCAAGCGCTGCTATCCGGTCAAGTGGGCGGCACCCGGACACATCGAGCCCATCGACGACTGGTTCCACAAGTACGTCGTCGCCGAGATCGTCGAGACCGACCGCACCGGCGGCGGCGACAAGATGGTCACCCGGTACGGCTACGAGGGCCCGGCGGGCTGGCGGCACTCCAAGCCGGACGGCATCACCCCGGAGAAGTTCCTCACCTGGGGCGAGTGGCAGGGATACGGCAAGGTCAAGGTCACCAGCGGCGGCGAGGACACACAGCGCACCCGCATCGACTACACCTACTTCCAGGGCCTGGACGGTGACCGGAAGCCGGGCGGCGGCACCCGCTCCGCGACGGTGACCGACTCCACCGGAACGAGCCGCACGGACGACGAGGACTACACCGGCTTCGAACTCGAAGCGCTCTCGTACAACAGCGGCAAGGTCTCCGCCAAGGTGATCAACACGCCGTGGAAGCACCACACCGCCACCCAGACCAAGACGTGGGCCACGACCCACGCGACCCTGGTCAAGCCGGAGATCGCACACGGCTTCACGGCACTGGCGTCCGGCGGCTGGCGCGAGACGAAGACACGCACCAGCTACGACACGCCGACCGGCACCGGGCGGGTCACCCAGGTCGAGGACTTCGGCCACATCGTCCCCGACACCGCGAGCGCCGCCGACAAGGCCGCGGCCGCGAAGGACGACACCTGCACGCGTACCTGGTACGCGGACAGCACGACGGGGAGCGCGAACCTCCTCAGCCTGATCAAGCGGGTCGAGAAGGTGTCCGTGGACTGCGGCGCCACTCCCAAGCGCGCCACACAGGTCGTGCTCGACGACCGGACGCTGTACGACAACCTGGCCTACGGCGCCGCTCCCACGCGCGGTGTCGTCAGCTCCACCGAGCGTCTCGCCTCGCACAACGGCACGACCGCCTCGTACCAGGAGACGAGCAAGAACACCTACGACGCGCTCGGCCGGGTCAAGACCACCACCAACCCGGGCACCGGCAAGACCACCACCACCTACACCGAGACCAACGGCCTGACAACCTCGGTCAAGGGCACCAATCAGCTCAACCACTCGGTGACCACCGACTACGCCCCCGCGTGGGGCCAGAGCCGCGGCCAGACCGACCCGAACGGCAAGCGCACCGACGTGGCCTTCGACGGGCTGGGGCGGGTGACCTCGGTCTGGCTCCAGGACCGGGTCAAGGCGACGCAGACCCCCAGTTCCAAGCACTCCTACGTGGTGCGCAAGGACAAGCCGCTCGCCATCAAGTCCGAGAAGATCGACAACAGCGGTGGCTACGCCGTCGAGTACACCCTCTACGACAGCCTGATGCGGGCGCGGCAGAAGCAGGCCGACGGTCCCGGCGGCACCCGGCTCATGGCGGACACCTTCTACGACAGCCGGGGCAACCTCAAGACGTCGTACGAGACCTACACCGCGGCGGGCGCCCCGTCCGACGAACTGCTCGTGGTGCGCAACGGCGAGGCCGGCGCGCAGACCCACTACGAGTACGACGACATGGGCCGCACCACGGCCGAGGTCTTCGCGGTCTCCGGCGTCGAGCAGTGGCGCACCAGCACGCGGTACGACGGCGACCGGGAACACGTCACGGCGCCCAGCGGCGGGCTGGCCACCACATCGGTCAGGGACGCGAACGGCAGGCTGACCGAGCTGCGGCAGTACCCCGGCAACGTCCCGGTCCTGACCGGTCCGCCCACGTACTCCTGGACGTCGTACGGGTACACGCCCGCCGGCGGACTGGAGAAGGTGACGGACTCGGCGGGCAACACCTGGTCCGCCGAGTACGACCAGCGGGGCCGCAAGACCACCGCGGTGGACCCCGACGCGGGCACCACCACGATGGCCTACGACGAGGCCGACCGGATGATCTCGACGACCCACACCGCCACCGCGGAGACGGTCTCGACGTCCTACGACGGCATCGGGCGGCCGACCATCACCTACGACGGCACCGTGGCCGCGGGCAAGAAGCTCACGGAACAGCGGTACGACCGGGCCGGGATGATCGGTCAGCCGTACGCCTCTCTGCGGTACACGAGCGCCACCGAGTACTTCGCCTCGGTCATCCAGAGCGTGGACGACTTCTACCGGCCCGTGAAGACCTCGTACGTGGTGCCCGCGGCGCAGGGTTCCCTCGCGGGCACGTACGACTTCACCTCCGTGTACAACCGTGACGGCACGCCGCAGAGCACGGGCCTGCCCGCCGCCGGCGGACTCGCGGCCGAGGTGCTGTCGTACGGCTACGACGAGATGCAGCGGCCGGTCACGATGAGCGGCATCTCCACCTACGTCACCGAGTCGGTCTGGTCCCCGACCAGCCAGCTGCTCCAGATGCAGCTGAGCACGGGCGGCAAGAAGACCCTTCAGACGTTCGACTACGAGACCGGCACCCAGCGGCTCACCCGTTCCGTCGTGGACGTCCTGGGGGCGGGCACCGGCCCGGCGAAGGAGGCCAACTACTCCTACGACCAGGCGGGCAACGTCCTGTCGGTCTCGGACGTCGCCGTTCCGGCACAGCCCGATGTGCAGTGCTTCCGTTACGACGGCAACCGCAGGCTCTCCGAGGTATGGACCCCGGGGGCGACCGCCGCCGGCGCGAGCGGTTCCGGAACCACCGGAACGAAGGCCCCGGTCGACGGCTCCATGCCCTCCGCCTGCACGGCGGATCCCGGCAGCGGCCCGCTCGGCGGCCCCTCCCCGTACTGGAAGTCGTTCACGACGGACAGCACGGGCAACCGTACGCAGGACATCACCCACGACATCGGGCTCGACCCGGCCAAGGACATCACCAGGACCTTCACCTACGGCGCCGACGGCGCGGGCCCGCACGCGGTGACCAAGGTGGTCGAGGACACCCCGACCGGAAACCACGAGACCCGCTACGGGTATGACGACGCGGGCCGGATGGACACCCGTACCGACGGCGGCAACACGCACACCCTCGGCTGGGACAGCAACGGCAAGCTGCGGTCGTTCGTCTCGCCGGACGACCCGACCACGGCGGGCACCGACGAGTCGTCGGAGACGAGCTACCTCTACGACGCGGACGGCTCCCGGGTCCAGCGCAAGGACGCCGACGGGACGACGATCTACCTCCCCGGCATGGAACTGCACCTTCCCACGGGCTCGACCAAGCCCGAGGCGACGCGCTACTACACCTACGCCGACCAGACGGTCGCCGTACGGACGAGCGACAACAAGGTCTCGTTCCTCGCCTCCGACCATCACGACACCGGTCAGCTGGCGATCGACGCCGTGACCGGCGCGGTGACGGTCAGAAGATCCGACCCGTACGGCAATCCGCGCGGCGACCAGCCGGCGGACGGTGCCTGGCCGGGGGAGAAGGGGTTCGTCGGCGGCACGATCGACGAGTCGACCGGGCTGACCAACGTGGGAGCCCGTGAATACGATCCACTGCTGGGCAAGTTCATCTCGCCCGACCCGGTGATCGACTTCCTCAACTCGCAGCAGATGAACGCGTACGCGTACGCCAACAACTCGCCCGTGACCCTCTCCGACCCCAGCGGACTGCTCTTCTGCATGGGCCTGATGTGCGGTGTGCTGGACGGCAACTTCGGCAACGACGACAAGGAGGTGGAAGAGGCCCAGCAGGGCGTCGACCAGGCCAAGTCCAACGCCAAGTCGGCGGACAGCGTCGTGACGCAGGTGGCCGACGAGATCATCTACCAGATCAAGGACATCGTCGGCATCAACGCGCTCCAGGACTGCGCGTCCAACCCGACGGTCGGCAAGTGCCTCAAGGCCGCCGGCGAGATCGCGATGAACTTCGTCGGCGGGGCGGTGCTCAAGGGCATCTTCAAGGCCAAGCGGATCGCCAAGGCGCTCGACCTCGTCCCCGACCTCTACCGGGCGATCAAGAAGATCAAGAAGGCGGAGGACAAGCTGGAGAAGGCCGAGGAGAAGCTGGACAAGGCCAAGGACAAGGCAGCCGCGAGAAAGAAGAAAAAGAAGAAGGACGACGACGATGACGAGTGCGAGACGCACAGCTTCCTGCCGAGTACGACCGTGCTCCTGGCGGACGGCGGCAGGAAGCGCATCGAGGACGTCCGGATCGGCGACCGGGTAGCGACGACCGACCCGGAGACGGGCCGTGAGACCACCCGGGCCGTGGTCGGCACCATCGTCACGGAGTCGGACAAGGACTTCGTCGACCTCACGGTGAGCACCGGGGACGAAAGCCGTACCTCGGCTCTCATCTCGACGGTGACCCACCCGTTCTGGGTCGCCTCCGAGGGCGAGTGGATCGACGCGGGCGAACTGCGTCCGGGCATGGAGCTCAGCACTCCGTCGGACGAGAAGGTCACACTCGTCGCCGCCCGGTACTTCGAGCAGCGGCAGCGGACGCACGACCTGACGATCGACGGCATCCACGCCTACTACGTGAACGCCGGCGAGACCCCTCTGCTCGTCCACAACTGCCTGGTCACCGTCTACCACTACACCAACAAGTCCGGGTACAACGGCATCCGGGCGGGCAACCCCTACAAGATCAAGCCCGGCGACTCGAAGAACGGGGCGGGCCCGTTCTTCACCACCCGCAGCCCGGCCGACCTGACCGCCCCCGGCGCGTTCAAGAAGCTGGGAATCACCAACGAGAAGTCGCAGTACGTGATGGAGCTCCAGGTGCCGCAGAGCGCTCTGGTACCGCTGCGGGGGGACCGGGGTAAATTCATCTTCGCGATTCCCGCGGGCGTGACGGTCGCGCGGGCCAGGGTCAGATACTTCGGGCCCACCACAGGATGGAAGGCACCATGATCACAGGCAGCGACAGCGTGTTCGTCGCGTGCGGCCCGGTGTCCGAGGCCGTCGGACGCTTCCTCGCCGACTGGTCGCGCAGATGGCCGCTGCTCCGGGTGTCCGCGGGCGAGGGTGAGGAGTTCTCCGCCTGGGAGCCGGGAGCGCTCACGCTGCCCGAGGCATCCGGCCAGGTGCTCGTCGCCCGCGACGAGGACATGGTGGCGGGCTGGGACGACTCCGGCTATGTGCTCGATCCGCACCAGGAGGGCCCCTTCTCCCTGGCGTACGAGCCGGCGGGCTGGACGTCCCTGAACGTGCTGGCGCTGGATGATCCCTACACCCGTACGGGATTCGGTTACGAGCCGTACGAGATCGGGCTCGTCGGCACGGGCCTCCAGCTGATCACGCTGGTGGCACCGGAGGACGGG
This sequence comes from Streptomyces sp. NPDC079020, assembly GCF_044542225.1. Classification (NCBI taxonomy): domain Bacteria; kingdom Bacillati; phylum Actinomycetota; class Actinomycetes; order Kitasatosporales; family Streptomycetaceae; genus Streptomyces; species Streptomyces sp. NPDC079020. Next base: position 242,634 of record NZ_JBITUB010000009.1, on the reverse strand, counting down.
GCCTTCCGGCAGGCCGTGACACACGGTCTGCTGACAGCCCTCGGCGGGCCCGCGCAGACGGGCTCCCGGGCGCTCTGAGCCCGGCCGCCCGACGGCGCTCCACCTCGGCGGGGCCCGGTCCGTACCCACGGACCGGGCCCCGTCGCACGGGCGGAGCGCCGTGGCCAGGCCGGCACCCGGGGCGGCGGGGTCAGGGACGGCCCTCGGGCTGTACGGACCGGACGACCGCCTCACGCAGCAGCTCCCGCAGTTTCAGCGCGGCGGGCAACGGGGCGGCGGGCAGCGCCACATGGACGGTCCGGTGGGGAGGCAGACCGCCCAGCCGGCACAGGACGAGGTCCCCGGGGACCGCCCGGGCCGCGAGCGAGGGCACCAGAGCGATGCCCAGCCCGGCGCTCGCATAGCCGAACTTCCCCGCCCACTCCGCGATCCTGATGACCTTCCTCGGCCGGAAACCCGCGTCGGCCCAGGCGTCCGCGAGGACCGGGGGACTGGACGCGGGCGCGTCCTGGAGCCAGACCTCGTCGCGCAGGTCGCGCAGCTCGACCTGGCCGGTACCCGCCAGGGGATGGCCACGCGGCAGGGCGACGAGCAACTCGTCCTTCAGCAGGACGGTCGTGGTGACGCCGTCGGAGGCGGGCAGTCCGGACGGGTAGTCGCTGACCACGGCGAGGTCGAGTGCTCCGTCCGCGACACGCTGCGTCAGCATGGCGCTCCGGCCCTCCGTCACGATGACCTCGACGTCCGGAGCGGCCTCCTTGAACGCGCGGAGCGCGGCCGGGGCCAGGGAGATGTTCGCGGTGGCGAAGGCACCGGCCCGCAGTGTCCCGCCGCTGCCCGCGTGAATCATGGACAGTTCGTGCCGCGCCCGCGACAGGCGGTCCAGTACCTCCGTCGCGTGGTGGTGCAGCGCGTGACCCGCCGGGGTCAGCCGTACACCCCGGGCGAGCCGCTCGAACAGCGGCCCGCCCGCGGCCTGTTCGAGTGCGGCGATCCGCCGCGACACCGCGGACTGCGTGTAGTTGAGCTCCGCGGCGGCCCTGGTGAACGACCCGGTGCCGGCCACTTTCACCAGGAGACGCAACGCGTCGATCTCGAACACATTCCCCCCGCGCATGGCTCGCATGCGATCTGGTCGCTGGTGGAATGCCCGGCCTTCCCCCTAGCGTCGTCCACGTTCCCCACACCTTTGTCGCGCAGGCCGGACGTCCTCGGATTCTGCCCGATGCCGGCCGTCCCCTTCGAAGCAGGAACACATGACTGAACCGGCTCCACTGCCGCCCGAGACCGCCGCACTGGCCGAACGCCACCGGCTGGGCCCGCTGCGGGCGAGCTACGCCCTGCGGCGCTACGACCGCCAGGACATCATCGCCTACTCCCTCGTCGTTCTTCTCGGCCTGGCGGTCTTCGTCCTTCCCGGCCTGGTCCTCATCTGGATGGCGACCCGCAGCCCGAACCTCAGCCGGAAGCAGGCCGCCAAGCGTCTCTGCCTGTTCGAGGAAGGTCTGATCGCCCCCGCGACGTTCGGCGGCCGGGTCGTCGTCGCACGCTGGGGATCCCTCACCCTCCATCAGGCCGTCACCCGCCACATGGTCAGCCAGGACGTGTCCATGGGAACGACCTACCGGTACTCGCTGCGCACCCGTGCCGGGGCCAGGGCGGAGATCACCGAGGCGTACGAGGGCGCCGGGATCTGGGGTTCCTGGATACCCGACGCCATCACCCGGGCACAGGCCCCGGCGGTCCTGGACGCCGTCCGGGACGGCCGGAGGGTCACCTTCGGCAGGTTCACGGTCTGCGCGAGGGGCGTCACCACCGCCAGGAAGGGGCTGCTTCCCTGGCGGCAGGTCGGGGAGATCCGGGTGTCGGCGGGCAGGATGGTCGTCCGGCGGTCCGGCCGGACCAGGCCATGGGCCTCCACCGCGGTCTGGAACGTCCCCAACTGCCAGGTCTTCCTGACCGTCGCGGAGAGCCTCCGCGGGCGATAGGACGCCGGCGATGGGCCGGGGGCTCAGTCGAGCTGGTCGAGGCCCGCTCCGAGCGGCGGCTGAGGGGCGTCGAGCAGGGAGGTGTCCACCTCGCCGACGCCCCAGCCGTACGCCAGCTTGTGCACCTCCAGCACGAAGAAGGAGTCCGTCGAAAGGAGTCCGTCGATCAGCTGGAGCCTGCGGTTCATCAGATCGGTGAAGTGGTCGGTGTCCCGGCAGATCACCTCGGCCATCACGTCGTACGTGCCCGCCGTCATGATGACGTAGGAGGTCTCCGGCAGCTCCCGCAGCCGTCGGCAGACCTCCTGGGCGGTGCCCGGCCTGACCCGGATGCCGACCATCGCGAACCGGTCGAATCCGATGGTCAGCGGGTTGGCGATGCCGACGATCTGGAGGGTGCCGTTCTCCTCCATGCGCTGGACGCGGTAGCGCACGGAGGAGGCGGGGATGCCCAGTTCCTCGGCGATCTGGCTGTACGGGCGGCGGCCTTCCGCTTGAAGTGCGGCGATGATCTGGCGGTCGGTGTCGTCCAGGGGGCTGCCACCCAGCGTGCTCATGCTGTCGCTCCGGCTCTCATGTGCGGCCCGCGCGGTCCCGCGGGCCTGGATCTTCGGTCGTACGCGCCTATCCTGCCCGGCTCAGGAGTCGAAGCCGAGACCGAGCCGGTCCAGGGTGCGCAGCCACGCGTTCCGGTGGCCGTTCACGTCCTCGCGGGCCATCGACCACCGGGTGGCCTCGACCCCCAGATAGCGGACCGGTTCCGGGGGGAAGGGCACCGGGGGCCGCCGGATCATGGCGGGCCGCAGCCGCTCCGTGCGCTCACCGGCGAGCAGATCCAGAATGACCTGGGCACCGTAACGGGTGGCCCCGACACCGAGTCCGGTGAAGCCGAGGGCGTAGGCGATCCGGCCGTGCGCCGCGGTGCCGGCGAACATGCAGAAGCGGGTCGTGGAATCGATGACACCGCCCCAGGAGTGGGAGAAGCGCACATCGGCCAGGGCCGGGAAGGTCTCGGCGAACTGGGCGGCGAGCGTGTCGAAGGTGGCCGGGCGCTGGGTGAGGCGCTCCTCGACGCGGTTGCCGTAGTGGTAGACCGCGTCGTAGCCGCCGAAGAGGATGCGGTTGTCGTCGGTCTTGCGGAGGTAGTGGAACTGATTGCCCGCGTCGGTGATTCCGTGGTCGCCGCTCCAGCCGATGGAGGCGAGCTGCTCCTCGCTGAGCGGTTCGGTGGTCAGCGCGTAGTCGTAGACCGGGATCATGGTGAGCGAGAGGCGTTTGAGCAGCGGCCGGTAGACGTTCGTGGCGAGGGCGACCTGCCGGGCGCCGACGTCGGCGTACGCGGTGGTGAGCCGGACCCGTCCGGGCTGACGGCTGGTCAGGGCGGTGACCTCGGTGTGCTCCGCGATCCGGACTCCCAGATCGAGGCAGGCGGCGCGCAGCCCCCAGACGAGCCGTGCCGGGTCGAGGAGCGCGTAGTCGGGGGACCAGAGCCCCGCCGTCCAGAGCGGGGAGTCGACGTAGCGCCGCAGTTCCTCGCGGTCCAGCAGCCTGGTCCGTTCGCCGTAGCGGTGGGCGAGCGCGTGGGCGCCGCTGAGCCCCTCGGCCTGCCAGGGCGTCGCGGCGACGGTGACCTTGCCGCTGCGGACGAATCCGCAGTCGATGCCGTGGGTGTCCAGGTCGCGCTGGAAGGCGTCGAAGTTCTCCATGCCCAGGCGGTGCAGCAGACCGGCCTCGGCGGGCCAGCGGTCGACGCCGTTGGCGAGGCCGTGGGTGATGCTCGGTGAGCAGAAACCGCCGTTGCGGCCGCTGGCGGCGTGGCCGCAGGTGCTCTGTTCCAGGACGAGGACGTCTCGTTCGGGGTGGGCGCGCTTGGCGAGCAGGGCGGTCCAGAGTCCGGTGTATCCGCCGCCGACGACCGCGAGATCGCAGGTGGTGTCGGCGGTCAGCCGGGGCAGCGGCCCGGGGTGCTCGGGCCGGTCGAGCCAGTAGGCGGCGGCCTTGGTGTCGCGCAGACGGCTGCGGTGCCGGATGCGCTGCTGCCGCTCGGGGTGCGGGAGGGCGGTGGTCATGGGGCGGGTACCTCGTTGCCGGCGGGGTGGGGGCGGCGTGGGCCGGCCCCCACCGGGGGGTGGGGCCGGACCGCGCGGGCTGGACGGCGAAGATGTGCCGCGCGAAGGTGCGGCGGATGCGGCGGATGCGGCGCCGGGGTGTCCGGACGGGCCGGACGGCGGGCGTCGCCGGCCGGTCAGAGACTGATGACGCCGGTACGGGTGTCGGTCATGTCCATGAGCGTCCACTTGCCGCCGATGCGGCCCCAGCCGGTGGAGCGGCTGCCGGCGCCGCCGAAGGGCATGTTGATGTCCCACCAGTTGTTGCTCTCGTTCACGATGACCTGGCCGACCTCCATCTCCTCGATGAAGCGGAAGGCGGAGGTCATGCTGCGGGTGAAGACGGCGCCCTGGAGACCCAGCCTGTCGTCGTTGGCGATGCGCAGCAGATCGTCCTCGTCCTGGCCGGTGATGATCGGGACGACCGGTCCGAAGGATTCCTCGCGGGAGAGCAGGCTGTCCTCCGGCACTCCGTCCACGACGGTGAACTCGTAGTACAGATCGGTGGGGTGGCCCGGGGCGCGCCTGCCGCCGAGCAGGACACGCGCGCCGCGCTCGCGGGCGTCGGCCATGTGGCGGTCCATCTTGGCCGCGACGCCCTCGTTGTTGAGCGGTCCGAGCACGGTCTTCGGGTCGAACGGATCGCCCAACGTGATGCGCCGGGCCTCACGCAGCACTGCCTCCACGAAGGCGTCGTGGATGCCGGCGTGCACGATGACGCGTTCGGTGGCGCAGCAGACCTGTCCGGCGCACGGGTAGGCGCCGTCCACAGCGGCCTTCGCGGCGGCCTCGACATCGGCGTCGGCCAGGACGACGAGGGGACCGTTGCCCGAGCACTCCATGATGGAGCGCTTGAGTCCCGCGGCCGCCTGGATCTTCGCGCCGGTCTCGGTGGACCCGATGAAGCCGATCGCGTGGATGCCCTCGTGACGGACCAGCGCGTCGCCGGTCTCCCCCTCGCCCGGGACGATGTTGACGAGGCCGTCGGGCAGCCCGGCGGCGACGAACGCCTCCATCGCCCGCAGGACGGTGAGCGGGGTGTTGGCCGGCGGCTTGACGACATGGGCGTTGCCGGTGGCGAGCCCGGGGGCGACGAACTCCGCGAGCATCAGCAGGGGGAAGTTCCACGGCGTGATGATGCCCCAGACACCGACCGGGCGATGGAACGTGAACATCCGCTTGGTGCTGTCGGTGGACGGCAGCGTCTCGCCGTGCAGCCGTACGGCGTCCTCGGCGTGCAGATGGAAGAGCTTCGCCGCCTCCTCGATGTCGGAGACGGACTCGGCGAGCGGCTTTCCCTGCTCCAGCGACTGGAGGCGGGCGAGTTCGTCGACCCGGCCGCTCAGCTCGTCGCCGATGCGGTGGCAGAGCTCCGCGCGCTTCCACACGTTGGTCGCGGCCCACGCGGGCTGCGCCCGGTTGGCGGCGCGCACCGCGGCATCGACATCGGCGGCGACGGGCAGCGGGAAGGTGCCGACGAGTCCGCCCGTCGCGGGGCTGATGACCTCGTGGTCGGTCACGGAGGAGCCGTCGGTGTAGGAGCCGTTGATGAAGAGCTGGTGCCGGGCGGCGGTCGGGGTGCTCATGCGATGGCCTCTCAGTCCTGTGCGGGCCCGGGGGCGGGCCGGGGATACGGGCCCCGGGGCCGCTCGGCCCAGGGTCCGGTGCGAAGCGATGTCTGGAGACTCTCTGAGCAAACAGAAACTGTCAAGACTGCTGATTCAGCAAATGTAGAAGTCAAACATTGCTTGTTCGTGAGTATTGACAGGCGATTTTCGCTTGACCTATAACCAGGCCTCATCGCTACTTCTGTCTGCGTCCACCCTGAGGGGATCGCCATGTCAGCCCAGTCGAAGAACCCGCCGCCACCCGCCTCCCCATCGCCCGGACAGCCGGGAACGGACGGCCCGGCCGCCACCGCACTGCCCCGGAAGATGAGCTGGTTCGACGGCTTCGCGATGTCGCTGACCATGCCGGCCGCGCTCATCGCCTCGCTCGGTGCCTCCATCGGCGGCCTCGGCGCCTGGGGCGCGATCGCCCTGTGGGCCGTCTCGATGGCGCTCGCCACCGCGACCAACTGGATCTACACCGAACTGGCCGCGATGTTCCCCGAGTCCTCCGGCGGGATAGCCCACTACGCGACGCAGGGCTGGAAGAAGCGGGCACCCGTGGTGGGGCCGATCGCCAGCATCGGCTACTGGTTCCCCTGGACCACGGCGCTGGCCGTCTACTCCGGGCTCATCGGCTCCTTCGTCCGGGCCCAGTGGTTCCCCGGCCAGGACTGGAGCGTCGACTTCGGACCGCTCAAGGTCGACTTCCCCATCGCGGTGGGCCTGGCGGTGATGCTCCTGCTGTTCGGCGCGGCGATGATCGGCCTGCACGTCGCCATGTGGGTCGTCTACGTCACCGGCGGCGCCCTGCTCATCCCGCTCGCGGTCTTCATCGTCCTGCCGCTGTTCTCCGGCGACTGGAGCGCCGAGGGCCTGCACTGGAACCTGCACGGCGCGGCGGGTCTGCGCGAGGCGCTGGTCTGGCTCTACGTGATGGCCTGGACCTCGTTCGGCGTGGAGGTGTGCGCGACCTTCGCGCCCGAGTACAAGGACACCGTGCGCGACACCACCCGGGCGCTGCGGGCCGGTGTGCTGTTCTCGCTCGGCGTCTTCATCCTGCTCCCGCTCACCCTGTCGGGGTACGTGGGTGAGAAGGCCATCGCCGAGGAGCCCACCACCTTCTACATCGGCGCCTTCCAGGACCTGGTGGGCGGCGCCTCCGACCTCATGGTGGTCTTCCTCATCGCCTCCCTGCTGCTCATCATGATCACCGGGCTCGCCGACGGCTCCCGGGTCCTGTACGAGATGGGCAAGTCCGGGCTCACGGTCAAGCAGGTGGGCGTGCTGAACAGGCGCGGCGTACCCGCCAGGGCACTGCTGGTGGCCCTGGTCCTCAACGTCTTCGTGCTGACGGTGCTCCAGACCCCGCTGGCCATCATCGTCACCGGCAACCTGGGCTACATCCTCACCCATGTGCTGGCGGTCTCCGGGTTCGCGCTGCTGCGCAAGGACCGTCCCGACGCGGTACGTCCCATCCGGCTGCCGCGCTTCTTCGTCCCGCTGGCCTGGGCGCTCGCCGCATTCCTCACCGTGGTGCTGGTGGTGGGCGCGACCGGCTTCTCCATCACCGGATACGGCGGCTACACGGAGCTGGGGGTGGCACTCGCCGTGCTGGTGGCGGCCGTCCTGCTGTGGCTGTACCGGATCAAGGTGCAGGACCGGCGGGACGCGGACGGCCGTCCGGAGTGACCCCGGGCGGCTCCGGACCGGGCGAGCCCGTTCAGCCCGGTCCGGAGCCCGCGCTCCGCACCAGCGCCCGGTGCGAGGGCGAACCCTCCGGGGCCGTCATGACGACCAGTTCGAGGGCCCGCGCGCCGGGGATCACGTACACCGTGTAGTCCAGCCGCAGCCGGCCCGCCGACGGATGGTCGAGGTCCTTGTGGCCGGTGCCCGGCCCGCGTACGTCGTGGTCCTCCCAGGCGGCGGCGAACTCCTGGCTGTGCGCGGTGAGTTCGGCCACCAGGCGATTGCCCCGCGCGTCATGGGGATCCGCCGCCAGCGCATCGCGCAGCCGGTGCGCGTTGCCCCTGGCCACGGCGTCCCAGTCCACGAAGAGCTCCCTGGCGCGCGGGTCGCCGTAGGCGAACCAGGCGAGATTCCGGTGCGCGACGGGCAGCGCGGCGAAGTCGGTGATCAGCCGGACCGCCGCGTCGTTCCAGGCCAGCACGTCACGCACGGGACTGATCACATAGGCGGGCCACACCGTGGTCGCCCGCAACAGGCGCAGCGTCGCCCCGGGGACGGGAGAGCAGTCCCCGGCCGGGCCGTCCCCCGGTCCCGTACGCCGCGCCGCGCGGACGGTGAGGCGGTGCAGATGGCGCCGGGCGTCGGCGTCCAGGCGCAGCGCCGAGGCCAGCGCGTCCAGGACCTCCGCCGAGGGATGACGCTGGCGGCCCTGTTCCAGCCGGGTGTAGTACTCGGGGCTGATCCCGGCCAGCACCGCGACCTCGGCCCGGCGAAGACCGGGCAGCCGGCGCACCCCGGAACGCGGCAGGCCCACGCTCTCCGGCGTCAGCCGGGCCCGGCGCGAGCGAAGGAAGTGCGCCAGCGCGGGAAGCGGCGACGGAGCGACGCCGGAAGCGGACGGCGCCGGGACGGGGCCCAGGGCGGGCGCCGCGGCCGGGGTCGTCGAATGCGGTGCCGGCACAGGGTCCGGGGAGCTTGGCGCCGGGGGTACGAGATCCATACCGCCCCATTGTCCCCCTCCGGCGCGACGGCGGAGGCCCCGAGGGTGGCCCTGCCGGGGCTACCCCCGACCGGTGTCTGGTCCACCCCTTCCGGCCTGCGAAGACTGTGCGATGTCAGCATCGTCCGTGCCTCCCGGAGCCCGCATATGTCCACTGCCCCCGTACTCGACCGCCCGACGGCGGCCCCGCGGTACCTGCCCCTGCTCGTCCTCAGCGCCGCCGCCGGGCTCGATGCCGGAAGCGTCGCCGTCCTCAACAGCGCACTGCCGTCCCTGGGCGCCGAATTCGGCACCTCGGCGCAGAACCTGTCCTGGGCGGTGACCGGCTACGCGCTCGCGTTCGCCGGACTGCTGCTCTGCGGCGGTGCCCTGGCCGACCGGTTCCGGCGGCGCCGGGTGCTGGCCGCGGGGCTGCTGATGCTGGCGGCCGGAGCCGTGCTGGCCCTCCTCGCCCCGGCCTTCTGGCTGGTCGCCGTCGGCCGCGTGGTGCAGGGTGCGGGCGCGGCGGTCACCATGCCCGCGGCCACCGCCCTGGTCACCGGGCTGTACCCGGCGGGTGCCGCCCGGTCCAGGGCGCTCGGCATCTACGCGTCCGCGCAGGCCGGCTGTTACGGGGCCGGGCTCGTCCTGGGCGGTGTGATCACCGACGCACTGGGCTGGCGCGGGGTGTTCGCCCTGCAGGCGGCGGCCGCCGTGATCACCGTGACGGCAGCCGTACGGTGGCTGCCGGCCGGCACGGCGCAACGGGCGCGCCGCCTGGACCCGGTCGGCGGCGGCGCCCTCGTCGTGGCGATCGTCCTGCTCGTGCTGGGTGCGGACCTGGCGACGCGGCCGGGTGACGGACTGTTCCTGATCGCCTTCGGTGCCGCCGCGGGGGCCGGTGCCGTGTGGTGGCGGCGCGGCCGCACCCGCTCCGCCGACGAGGTTCTCCTGGACCGGGCGCTGCTGCGCGTCCCGGGTGTCCGCACCGCCGCGTTCGTGGGGACGGCCTTCTACTTCTGCGTGAGTGGTTCGCTGTTCCTGCTGCCGCTCCATCTCCAGCAGGTGCGGGGGATGACGGCCGCCGCGTCCGGGCTCGCGGTGCTGCCGGTGAGCCTGGCCGTGACCGGCGCGGCGCTGGTGTCCGGCCGGCTGATCCCGCGGTTCGGCGCACGCCCCGTCCTGGCCGTGGGCCTGACGGCCACCGCGGGCGGGGTCCTGCTCTGGTGCCTGACCGGTGCTCATTCCTCTTACTGGTGGCCGGTCTTCGCCGGACTCGTCATCACCGGGACCGGACAGGGACTCGCCTTTCCCGCGATCACCGTCACCGGTCTGGGCGGGGTCGGGGAGGCGGCCCACGGCACCGCGTCGGCGGTCACGGTCACCGCCCTCCAGATCGGCAGCGCGGTGGGCCCGGCGGTCCTGGCCGGGGTGGCCGCGAGCGCGGGATCCGGGACCCCCTCGCTGTCGGGACACCATCTCGCGTACGCCGTGGCCGCGGGCGTCGTCCTGCTGCTCGGGCTGCCCGCGGCCGCCCGGATCAAGGCCGCCGGGCGGATCAGGGGGTAGGCCCTTTCGTCCGGAAGGCCACGGGTGCTCCGGCGGTGGAGGGCCCTCAGTCCTCCGGAAGGTTCTGCTCGGCCCAGATGATCTTGCCGTGAGGCGTGTAGCGGGTGCCCCACCGCCGGGAGAGCTGGGCGACGAGGAACAGACCGCGTCCCCCCTCGTCCGTCGTGCGGGCGTGCCGGAGACGGGGCGAGGTGCTGCCGGAGTCGGAGACCTCGCAGATCAGGACGGACTGGCGCAGCAGCCGCAGCCGTACGGGCCCGGAGGTGTACCGGATCGCGTTGGTGACCAGTTCGCTGACGATCAGTTCGGTCGTCATCGCCAGCTCGCCCAGCCCCCAGGCCTCCAGCTGCCGGGCCGCGCGGGCTCGGGTACCGGCCACGGCCGACGGTTCGGAGGGCACGTCCCACGAGACGACCTGGTCGCTGCTCAGGGCATGGGTGCGCGCGAGCAGCAGCGCGATGTCGTCGGGCTGCGGCACGGGCAGCAGCTGCTCGACGGTGGTGGAGCACAGGGTGTCCAGGGGCAGGTCCCGCCGTGCCATGGCTCGGCCGAGCCGGGACATGCCGTGTTCGACGTCCCGGTCGGTTCCCGCGATCAGACCGTCGGTGTACAGGCCGAGCAGGCTGCCCTCGGGCAGCTCGATCTCCATCGCCTCGAAGGGCAGCCCGCCCAGTCCCAGCGGGGGACCGGCGGGCAGTTGGGGAAAGCTGACCTCCCCGTCCGGGGTGACGATCACGGGAGGCGGATGTCCCGCGCGGGCCATGCTGCAGCGCCGCGTCACCGGGTCGTAGACGGCGTAGAGACAGGTGGCGCCCAGCACCGTCGTACTGGCGGGGGCCGCGGCCTGGTCGGCGGACTCCTCCTGGCTCAGCGTGAGCACCAGATCGTCGAGCCGGGCCAGCAGCTCGTCGGGCGCCAGGTCCATGTCGGCCAGGGTCTGCACGGCCGTGCGCAGCCGCCCCATGGTCGCGGCGGCGCCGATGCCATGGCCCACGACATCGCCGATGACGAGCCCGACCCGGGCGCCGGACAGCGGGATGACATCGAACCAGTCGCCCCCGACCCCGTCCTTCGCGTCCGCGGGCAGATAGGAGGAGGCCACCTCCAGCGCCGTTCCGCCGCGGAGGGTGTGCGGGAGCAGACTGTGCTGAAGGGTGAGCGCCGCGGTGTGCTCCCGGGTGTAGCGGCGGGCGTTGTCCAGGGAGACCGCCGCCCGCGCCACCAGTTCCCGGGCCGGTGCCACGTCCTCCTCCGCGAAGGAGACCTGGTTCTGCGACCGCAGAAAGGTCGTGAGGCCCAGCACGGTGTCCCGCGCGCGCATCGGTACACAGATCAGGGAGTGCAGCCCGAACTCGCGGATCTTCGCCGTCCTCCCGGGCCGGCCCACGTCCCACAGGCGGCTCCCCGGGGAGATCACCGGGATGAGCACCGGCTCCCCCTCGGCCAGGAAGCTCAGGTCGTGCGCCGGGGCGGCGAAGTACACCCGCTCCCCGATCCGCGCGACGGCCTCCGGGCAGCCTTCCCGCACCGAACGCATCCCGGCACGCCGCAGCAGTGGACCGGACTCCGGCCCCGGTGCGCCGGACCGCCACGCCTCGGGGTCCCCGGTGCTGACGGCCGGCTCCAGAAGGTCGACGAAGACCAGGTCCGCGAAGCGCGGCACCGCGAAGTCGGCGAGTTCCTGAGCGGTGCGCATGACGTCCAGGGTGCTGCCGATACGGGCCCCGCCCTCGTTGACGAGAGACAGCAGCCGCCGGGCGTTCCACCGGTCGGTGACATCGAGGACGAGGTAGGAGACACCGATGACGGTCCCGTCCCCGTCGACCAGGGGGAAGAACGAGGCCGAGTAGGCGTGCGGGCGATGCGGATCGGCCCAGCTCCACCCCCGGTACTCGTAGTCGTTGACCGGTACACCGGTCTCCACGACCCCGCGCATCACCTCCTCGATGCGCTCCGCCCTCAGTCCCGGCAGCACATCGCTCATGCGGTGGCCCAGACGCTCCTCACGGGGGACCCCGCCCAGACGCTCCAGGGTGTCGTTCAGCCAGATGTAGCGGAGATCGGTGTCCATTACCGCCATGCCGACCGGCGAGCGCGTCAGGAACCCCTCCAGCACGGACTGGCGCATCGTCCACTGCGGCTTGCGCTCGCGCCCGGAGACGAGGAAGCTCTCGCGCCCCCCGATCAGGAAGGACGCGGACACCCGCAGTTCCACATCGACCCGGCGGCCGTCACGGTGGCGCAGGGGAATAAGCCCGCTCCAGCCGGTCCCCGCCCGGCACCGCTCGGCGATCGCGGCCGTGCGGATCGGGTCGGGGGCGTCCGCCGGCAGCACGGCCGCCGACCGGCCGGTCATCTCGTCCGACGGGTACCCGAGCAGGTCTTCGGCCCCCCGGGTCCAGCCGATGACCGTCCCGTCCCCGGAGAGCACCGCCGTCGCGTCGTTGGACGCCTCGAAGGGCGCCTGCGGCCCCGTGGCGGGCGCGGCGCCGGAGCCCGCCCCGGGCTCCTCACTGGCGGCTGCCATGCACCTCACCACCGTTTCTAGGCTTCCATGGTCCCGCGTCACCCGGGAATGTGCACGAGCGTGGCCGCGGGGTGGCCCGCGGCCGGCGTACTCGGGGCCGTTTCCCCGGCCGGTCAGTAGCGCACGCAGATCCTGCGTTCCCTGAGCCAGTGGCCGAACCAGTCGCCGAAGGGAAGGGTGATGCACCATCTGCGCCCGAGGGCGGGGGCGGGCACGGCGGGTGTGGGCCGAACGGGGGCCGGGGTGGGCGTGGGAGCAGGGGTGCCCGGGGTCTGTGGCCCGGCGATCGAGGCGAGCATGGAGCGGTACACCCGCGTCGACTCGGGATTGCCCGCGCACTGCCACACGCCGTGCGGGCAGTAATCCGTGACGGTCTGGTACACCGGGTCGTGCTCATCGATCCAGGTGAGCATGCGGCGCATGTATTCGGGATTGTCGCCGTTGCGGAAGAGCCCCCACTCCGGATAGGAGATGGGCTTGTCGTGCTCCGCGGCGAAGTCGACGTGCTTCCGCAGTCCGTAGGGGGTATTGACCTGCTCGTCGAACGATTCGCCGGGGGGCTGGTCGTAGGAGTCCATGCCGATGATGTCCACCACGTCGTCGCCGGGATAGCAGTCGGTCCAGGGGACCGCGTCCTGTCCTCTGCTCGGCGCGAAATCGAAGCGGAACCGCTGGCCCGGTACCTCGCGCATGGCGGTGACGATACTTCTCCAGTACGCCTTCCACGCCGGGGGATCGGGAGCGCAGCGATGTGTGTACGTGGTGCCGTTCATCTCCCAGCCGAGCACGATCACGGTGTCCGGGATGCCCAGGGAGACCAGCCGCTCCGCCAGCTTCCGGAAATGCCCGTCGTAGTCCCCGTCGGCCCCCGAGCGCAGTATGGTGCGGACCTCGGAATCGGGAACACGGTCCTCGTTCCGCTCCAGCATGGGTGTGTTCAGTACGAACATCCGGTCGTCCTGCGCCTGCCGCCAGGCCGCCCAGGAACGCAGGAATTCCGGACGGCCCTCGATGTTCACCCAGAGATCGCCCGGCAGGTAACTGTGTCCCGCGCGCAGCTCCGTTCCGCCGAGCCAGCGGGACAGGCCCGCCATTCTCCGGACCCCGGCCGGTCCGTAGTCCAGATACGCGCCGTGCGCGGTACGCGCGGTGCCCGCCGGGCCCGGGGCGGCACCGTCGACCGTGTCGGGATCCGGCGGGACCTGCCCGGCGATTCCGCCGCCGGCCAGGACGCTGAGCACTGCGGCCGCGACACACGCGCTGATGAGACGGCGCTTTGCGGGCATGAACGCCCCTCCTGGCTCCGGTGGAACTCCGGCCGGCCGGCCGGTATACGAGGATTCATCATCGGTTACCACAGGGTGCGAATGTGCCATTGATGATTTCTGGCGTTTCGGCCGGTCCATTCAAGTGAATCCCTGGCGGAAGGGTTTCGGTGGTGGGTTTGGCTACTGAAAGGTGAAGGGTAGGCGGCGTACCCGGTTGTCGAAATTCGAATCGACGAGCTCCGTGTCTCCCACCTGTCGGAAGACGTTCTTCCTGGTGAGTAGTTCTCGCAGCAGGGCTTTCATCTCCAGCCGTGCCAGGTGTGCGCCGAGGCAGTGATGAGGACCGCCTCCGCCGTATCCCAGGTGGGGATTGGGAGAACGGGTGATATCGAAGGTGTCGGGGTCGGTGAATACGGTTCTGTCGCGGTTGGCCGACGCGTAGAAGAGGGCGACCTTGTCGCCGGGGAGGAATGTGCGTCCACCCAGGGTGTATTCCGCCGTGACGGTCCGGCGGAACTGGATGATCGGTGTCGAATGCCTGACAATTTCGTCCACGGTGCTGTCGATGTGCCGGTCGAAGTCGGATTCCAGCAGTTCGCGTTGGTCCGGATGAAGGGTCAGCAGGGACAGTCCATGGGCGATGGCGTTACGGGTGGTCTCCACACCGGCCACGAGCAGCAGCGAGAAGAAGGCCCCCAGCTGGCGCGAGGACAGTGCCTCGCCGTCGATGTCCGCACGGACCAGGGCGGAGACGAGATCGTCCTCGGGGCGGCGGCGGCGCTCACGGGCGAGTTTCGCCATCACGAACTGCATGCGGGCCAGGGAACGCAGACCGCGCCCCGGCACGCGCAGCCGGGCGCGGCCCCGGCGTTCGACACCGACGTGCTCCGAGGCGTGATCGATCTGCTCGGCGATGCCCGGACGGCAGTGCCCGGGGATGCCCATCAGGTCGCAGATGACCTCCAGCGGCAGCCGGGAGGGGGCCGACGGCATGAAGTTCCCGGGGGACTCGCGGGCCATCTCGTCCACCAGCCGCCGGGCTGCCCTGTGGATGTTCTCCTCGGCGGCCGCGAGCAGCCGCGGAGTGAAGGACCGGGAGATGATCCGGCGCATGGCCGCGTGCTCGGCGCCGTCCATGTTGACCATGGAGTTCCCGAACACCGCGCGCGCCCAGCGCGCCGGCTCCGGTGTGGTGACGCCGGGCGCGCTGGCGAAGATCTGCGGATTGCGGCTGGCGGCCCGTACGTCCGCGTGTTTCACCAGCGCGTAAAAGGCGCTGCCGAAGGTGCGCGAGGCGCCCGGACGGGGCGTGAACTCCACCGGCGCGTCGAGCTCCCGCAGCAGAGCGAATGCCCGCAGCCGCTCCGGGCGCGGCAGGCGCCAGAAGAGCGGATCGGCGGGATTCACCTCCTCCAGGCGCGGTACCCGGTCCCCGGACAGCTGTGCCGGAACGTTCATGCCCACCACCTCCACGAGTTCGCAGGCCATGTTCCGGCCCAGGGCCCGCCGGCACGCGAACGACGCGGAGGACAGGGAGTTCTCGCCCCGGCACATCACGCGATTGCCGGAACCCGGCGGGCGCGCGGTGTCCGGACGGCGACCGCACCGGCGGCTCCCCGCCGCCGGCTTCGACTTCCGCGACGCCCGGAAGAGCCAACGAGAGGAAGGTGGCCAATCCATGGCCTTGACCACGGAACCGAGCGGCCCCCCGGCCCAGGAGCGCGTCCCGACCCGTCGCATCGTTCTGCGTGCCGCGTTCACAGTGGGCATGGTCGCGGGTACGGCCGCCGTGCTCGCGCCGGTCATCGACGGCGATCCGGCACCTGGCGCCGGTGCCGCGCCGGGCGCCGGGGCGGCACCGGGGGCGGGGCCCGTGTCGCGGGCCGGCGCCGTCACAGCGGCACGGCCGGAACCGGAGGCCCGGCCGCGCGCGGAGCGGTTCGCCGAGATGTACCGGGGCCGCGAGATCCGGGGGACGACGACCGCCGGGGCGCCCGCGGAGGCCGCCGCGGCGCCGGTGCACGCGGGTCATCCCGTCGCAGGCCCGCAGGACATCGAGGTCCATATCGACGGCAGACCGCTGCACATCATGACTCGCGCAGACGGGACCTATCTGAGCCACGTCAACCACTACGAGTCCTTCCCGACGCTGGTCGAGACGGCCCGCACCGCGGTCGATGAACTGGGACGCGCCCAGCTGTCCCTGCCTTCCACCCACAGCATGTGATCCAGGAGGACGAGTGACGGTGTACAACCGGAAGAACCAGCGCGATCTCACCAGGACGGAGAAGCGGCGGCTGGTCGACGCGCTCCTGCGGCTCAAACGTTCCGGGCGGTACGACGAGTTCGTGGTCATGCACCAGGAGTTCTATGTGTCCGACACCGAGAACCGGCTCCGGCCCGCGCACATGACACCTTCCTTCTTCCCCTGGCACCGGAGGTACTTGCTGGAATTCGAACGGGCCCTCCAGTCGGTCGATCCCGGGGTGTCGGTGCCGTACTGGGACTGGACCCGGGACAACACCCCGAGTTCCTCCCTGTGGGCGGAGGACTTCCTCGGCGGCAGCGGCAGGGCCGGTGACCGGCAGGTCACGACCGGCGCGTTCGCGTACGCGCAGGGCAACTGGCCCACGAGCGGCGGCACGACCGAGGACCGCTTCCTCTCCCGCAACCTCGGCAGGCCCGAGAACCCGATCACGCTGCCCAGCAAGCAGGACGTGGACCGGGCGATGAGCGACCCGGTCTATGACGCGGAGCCGTGGAACAGCGTCAGCGAGACCGGCTTCCGGAACCGGATCGAGGGCTGGGGCATCAGGAACTCACGCCCGGTGGCGAACCACAACCGGGTGCACCAGTGGGTCGGTGGTCCGATGGCCGGGGCCGCCTCGCCCGACGACCCGGTCTTCTGGCTGCATCACGCCTTCATCGACCTGCTCTGGGCACGCTGGCAGCAGGCGCATCCCGGCTCCGCCTACCTGCCGGGCAGGAAGCCGGCGTCCCCCGGGGTGCAGCGCGGCCGGGTCTTCGGCCTGGACGAGCGGATGCCGCCGTGGGATGTCGCGCCCTCGCAGCTTCTGGACCACACCCGCTTCTACCACTACGTGTGAGGGCCGGTCTCCGGAGCCGGTGCCCGGGAGGACCGCCCCGGCGCCGGCCGCGCGCGGTGCACGGGGCACGGGGAACGGCCGGTCTCCCTTCCGCCGGCGGAAGGGAGACCGGCCGTTCCGGCGGGGAGATCAGTGGCCGTAGCCGTATGCCCCGTCGTCCTCGTTTTCCTGGTGCTCCCCGGACGCGTTCACGCAGGTGTTGCCGAAGGCCGGGTTGAGCAGCCCGACCACGTTGATCGTGTTGCCGCAGAGGTTGATCGGCACGTGAACGGGGACCTGGACGACGTTGCCCGAGATGACGCCCGGGGAGTGGGCGGCGACGCCCGACGCACCGGCGTCGGCGGACGCCAGGCCGGCGCCGCCGGCGATCAGGGCACCGGTGCCCGCCATCACGGCGGCAACCTTGGTCATACGCGACATCAGTACTCCTTGTAGGTATTGCGGTTGACCGCGGAGCGCGAGGCCCCGCATTCACTGACAACGCGAAAGTCGGCAGACGGTAACGGATCAACGCATAGGTGATATCTCCGGCCTGCCCGGAATGCCTGCCGACGGGCCCGCTCCGGGTGCCTGCACCGGACGCCGGCCGCAGGCATCGTCACCGGTGGCCCGGCGACCGCGTCACCGTCCGACGGCGGCGAGGCCCGTCAGCCGGGCGTGCCAGTCCCGGGCGGCGGGGAAGCGCGCCCGCACGGTCCGTGCCGCCAGTTCCCGCGCGCTCACCTGCGACGCGCGCAGCCGCAGCAGCGGATCCAGAGCGGAACGGGCCAGCAGCAGCCGCTGATTGACCACGGCGACCGGCTGCCAGTGGCTCTTGTACTGCTCCGATCCGCGCAGCAGGCTCAGCACATCGCGCCCGGTACCGGCGGCCTGCCCCGCCGTATCGCGCAGCAGCAGGGACGCCATGTCCACCTTCCGGTCCCTGAGCGAGGGATGCGCCCCGTAGAGGTAGCCCCCCGTCAGACGGCCGGAGTGCAGTGCCATATTGACCGCGACCACCTCGCCCCCCATCCGGAACTGGGTGAGGGACGCCTCGCCGTCCCGGACCATCCGCCGGGTGGCACGCACCAGATGGGAGTGGAAGCGCGCCGTGAGATGCTCCGGGTTGACGTTCCGTCCGCGCCACTGGAGCTCGTGCAGCCGCAGCAGACGGCCGACCGCGGCCGGCACCCCCTGCTCGGGCACCGGCTCGCACACGATCCCGAGCGCGTCGGCCTTGCGGAGCTTGGCCCGCACCCGCTGAGCGCGCGAGCTGGACATGCGCCGGACGAGTGCGTCGACCGGTACGGCGGGCAGCTCCAGACACGTCGAGTCCGTGAGCCGGCTCTTGGACCCCGGCCACATCCCGAACAGAAGCTGCGCCGACGCGTCCGGCCGCACCTCCCGCAGGTCGATCACCGTGTGCTGGGCGGCCCGGTCGAGCCCGCGCGCCAGGGCCGACACAGCGCGGCCGGCCTCGTCCTCGTCGACCAGGACGTCGAAGAAGTCGGAGATGCCGCCGCCCATGGGCACGAGCAGCGGCATCGGCCGGTGCACCAGCATCAGGGGTGCCGCGCCGACCAGCCGGCCGCCGCGGCGTGCCAGGACCACCCGGAGCCGGCCCTCCTGACCGTAGGAGAGCCACCACGAGTGCAGCCAGGCGTGGCTCTGGAAGGGCGTGGCCGTGGCGCAGCGGCGGTGCAGCGCGTCCCACTGGCCGGCGAGGACGCCGAACTCCCGGGGATCGCGGCAGAGCGTGACGCAGAGGCCACCGGGTTCGGGGGCGGTCATCGTACGAGCTCGCGGTCGCCCGGGGTGACGGGCTCACCGGCGGTCGCGGGTCCGGGGACCTGGGCGGAGACGGTCCAGCCCTTCCGGCGGGGCCGTACGAGGAGGACGAGCCCGCCGGACAGTCCGCCCGCGCTCGCCCCCACGGCCGTGCCGACCGGAACGGACGGGGAGACCGCCCGGTCCGGTGTCATGGCGTGGGTGAACTTGATCAGCTTCACCCCGGTGTCCGCCGCGACGTGATCACTGCCGACGACGAGGGCCTCGATGACGGCGTTGGCGATGTCGGCCGCCCGGCGCGGATCGGCCGATGTTCCGGTGACCGCGATCATGGGCGAGTCGGGCGAGGTCTCCGAGGCCACCCGGGAGCGGAGGACCGCCGCGGGCTCCCCGGCGGCCCCATGGGCGTACGAGAGGGTCGCGTCACTGGTGGCGAGCCGGCCGTAGGACTGGGCGTAGCCGATGGCCGCCGCCGGATCGGAGCCCTCCTCGGCCACCGCCAGCGCATAACTGGTGGCGGCGTACTCGGGGGACTTGAACATGCCGTAGGAGAGACCGCATGCCGCGCCCAGCACGACGCAGACGGGCAGGGGCCACCAGTGGGGCCGGCGCGGGAGGGCGCGCCGCCGGCGGTCGGGGCCGGGGGCGGGCGGCTGCTTCTCGGGCGACTCGGTCATGAGTGTGCTCTCCAGGTCGGTGGGGCGGTGTCGAGGGCGTGCGTGTAGATGTCCATGAGGCGTTCGCCGCTGCGCCTGATGTCGTAGTGGGCGACGGCCGGGGGCGGCGGCAGCCGGTGGGACGCGGTCCGTATCCGGTGCCGCAGGGCCGTCGTCAGTTCCCCGGCACCGCCGGTGACGCGGGTGGCTCCCGGGGCGAGGCGGGCGGGCAGGTCATCGATCGCGGGGCAGGCCCCGTGCAGTACGGGCAGCCCGGCCGCCAGCGCCTCGACCGCCGCCAGACCGAAGGACTCCTCGCGGGACGCCGAGACGAACACGTCCATGGCGCTCAGCAGCGCGGCGACACCGGGAGCGGGACCGGACCCCTCGGCCTCGCACGCGCCGAGGAAGCGGATCCGGTCCAGGGCGCCGAGCCGGCCGGCCAGCGCCCGCAGCGACCCGGCCTCGGGTCCCTCCCCGGCCAGCAGGAGCCGGGCGCCGGGCAGCGCGGCGACCGCGCGGACCAGCACGTCGAAGCGTTTGCCCGGCACCAGCCGGCCCACCCCGCCGACCACGAAGGCGTCGGCGGGTACGCCCAGCAGCGCCCGGGTCGTACGCCGTTCCCGGGCGTCGAAGCGGAATCGGTCCGCGTCGATGCCGTTGGGCACGAGGTGAATGCGCGCGGCGGGCACGCCCCAGTCCCGCAGCCGTCCGGCGACCGTGGCGGAGACGGCGACCGTCGCCGACCCGAGCCGCTCGGTCCCCAGGTAGAGCGCGCGGGTGCCGCGAGTGAGCGGGCGGCCCTCGATCTCCGCCCGTCCCAGCGAATGCTCGGTGGCGACCGCGGCGCGGGTCCGGGCCAGACGCGCGGCGATCCGCCCGTAGACGCAGGCGCGGTACAGATGCGTATGGACGAGGTCGTACCCGCCCGCGCGGATGAACCGGGTCAGCCGGCCCACGGCCGTGACGTCGCGGTTGCCGCCCATGCCCAGATGAGCCACCCGCACACCGTCCGCCCGCAGGCCCGCGGCGACCGCACCCGGATTGGTGAGCGTCACGACATCGCAGTGGACCGGCAGATGACGCAGCAGCAGCCGCAGCTGCTGCTCGGCGCCCCCGACCCCGAGCCCGGTGATGATGTGCAGGACCCTCACCGGTGCCCGCCCGTCGCAGCGGCCGGGGAGGCACCGTCGCCGGCGGGCGGGCCGGTCCGGGGACGCGGACCGCTCTCCGGGCCGTACCCGCTGCTGTACCGCCAGGCATGCCGCAGCTCCTTCACCCGGAGCCGGAGCCCCCGGTCCGCGTGGCTGACGTGCGTACGGGGCAGGGCGAGCGCGCCGAGCGGGGCGGCGGGGGCGAGCGCGCAGCCGTAGCCGTAGCCCGCGTCGCGCACCGCGTCCGCCACCCGCCGGTCGACCGTGCCGTACGGATAGCAGAAGCCCTCCGGCGCCGTGCCGGTGATCTCGTGGATCAGCTCCCGGCTGCGGTGCGTCTCCGCGTGGAGTTCCTCGTCCGCCAGCGCCGTCAGATGCCGGTGGAACAGGCCGTGCGAGCCGATCTCCATACCGGCGTCGGCGACGCGGCGGATCTCCCGCGCGGTGAGCAGGGGCCTGCGCGGGCCCAGCGGATCCCATTCGTTGGAGCCGCCCGGCCGGCCGGGCAGGACGAAGACCGTCGCCGTGCACCCGTAGCGGCGCAGCACCGGCAGCGCCTCCTGGACGAAGTCCGCGTACCCGTCGTCGAAGGTCAGCCCGACCAGCCTCCGCCGTGCGACGGCGTCCGCGCGCAGCAGGGCGGAGACCCCGACCCCGGTCAGGCGCCTGCTGCGCAGCCAGGCCAGCTGCCGGTCGAGCCGGCCGGGGGAGACGGTGATGCCGTACGGGTCGTGCCGCGGGTCGCCCACCGAGTGGTAGGTGAGGATCCACGGCTGGACGCGGGCGGCCGGACGGAGCCGGGAGAAAGGGGAGCCGGCGCGAGGTGCCGGAGGGTCAGCGGCCATGGAAGAACCTCTGTCGGATGAGAGCCAGCGGATGAACCACTTCGGGGGCCCGGAGGACGAGCCCGGCCAGCAGGAACACGACGGGGACCAGAACACAGCCCGTGGCCAGGCTCCGCACGGGGCCGGTCACCGCGGGGGCGGCGGCCCAGCCCGCCGCCCCCGCCACGGCGGCCGCGCATGTCAGCCGGCCCAGGGAGGCGGCGACCGTCCGGACCCGGATCGCGATCACACGGGTACCGAGCCCCGTCAGCAGGAGCAGCGCCGCGGTGCTGATGCCGAGGGCGTTGGCCGCGGCGATGCCGTTGACGCCGAAACGGAACGTCAGGGCGTACCCGGCGCCCGTGGTGACCAGGAGCCCCGTGACCATGGCGAAGGCCGGGAACCAGGTGGGCCGGCCGGCGGAGAAGAACGGCCTGCTCAGCGCGCCGACGAGACAGTGGCCGAGCAGCCCCGCGGCGTAGACCCGCATGACCTCGGCCGTGGCCGCGGTGTCCCGGGGGCCGAACGCGCCGCGCTGGAAGAGCACTTCGATGATCAGGGGCGCGTACCCGAGGACGACCGCCGTGCCGAGCAGCACGACCGTCGCGGCCAGGGCGAGATCCCGTTCGACCCGGCGGCGGGCCCTGGCCCGGTCCCCGTCGGCCATGGCCCGCGCGACCACGGGAAAGGTCACCGTGCAGATCATGAGGGACAGCACCATCGGCATCTGCGCGACCTTCTGCGCGTAGTTCAGATGCGAGATGGCACCGGCGGGCAGGGTGGAGGCGAGGACCCGCTCGACGAGCACCTGCGACTGACGGCTCACCACGAACAGGACGACCGGGGCGAGGACCGCGGCACCCAGCGGCGGGACGGCGCTCCTCGTGACGCGGGGACGCCGGGCACGGGACGGACGGTTCCGGCGGCACGGGCGCGGCAGCAGCCGGAGGAGGGCGGGCAGCTGCGTCAGGATCATCAGCAGGCTGCCGACGGCGACCCCGGCCGCGACGGCGCGGACGCCCCAGGCCGAGTGGAGCGCCAGGGTCATGCCGATGATGCCGATGTTGTACGCGGCGTAGACCCCGGCGGGCGGCAGGAAGCTGCGGTGGGCGCGGAGCGCGGCGCTGAAGTAGCCGGTGATGCCGAAGGTGAGCACGGTGACGGAGGTGATCCGGGTGCAGTCCACCGCGAGCCGGGGGTCGTCCAGACCGGGCGCCAGAACGCCCACGGCCCAGGGAGCGCCCGCGATCAGCAGCGCGGCGCCGCCGGCCAGCAGGGCGAACAGCCGGGGAAGGGTCCCGGCAACCAGTGTCCGTACCGGGTCCTCCGCAAGGACGCCGTCCCGGGGTGCGGCCGTGCGCAGGGCCAGGGCCAGGCTGAAGGCCGGGACGAGGAGCAGGGCCATGCCGTCCTCGATCAGTACGGTCGCCGCCATCTCGGGCACGGTCCAGGCGATGAGGAACGCGTCGCTCGCCTCGCTCGCGCCGAAGTACCGGGCGATGGCCTGGTCCCGGACCAGCCCGAGCAGGGCGCCGAGAACCGTCAGCGCGGCGGTGGCGGCGGCGGCCCTGGCCAGGAAGGAACCCAGCCCGGGGGGCCCGTCGTCGGTGCCGGGAGCACTCCCCGCGGTCCGGACAGGAGCGGTGGCGGCGGCCGGGCCGGTGGAGACATCGGCCCGCCGGAGGGCGGACTGCCCGGGTGCGGCCGGCCGTTCGGGTGGCGGGGGAGTGCCGGGGGCGCTCTCCGCGAGGGGACGCGGCCCGGCCTGCGTTCCCGTGCCGGTATCGCTCACGCGGCACTCACCTGTTCCGGTTCGGCCAGTGCCCACCAGGCGGCGAGCCCGAGAACGACTCCGCTGAGCACGGTCGTCGGGCCGCCGATGTCCGCGTACAGGAAGTTGACGCTCTGCCAGATCATCAGGCCGACGGCGGCCAGCCCGCAGTCCACCGCCGCGTGACCCCGGGACCGGGCGAGGAACAGCCTGCGCACGGCACCGGCCAGGATCGCGCCCCAGCCGGCCAGCACCGCGGTGAGCCCGATCAGCCCCTGCTCGGCGAGCACCAGCAGGTACATGTTGTGCGGCGACAGCAGTGCCTGCTTCCGGTAGGCCTGGCCGGCGCCCTCGGTGTCGCTGCCCGCGGACAGGCCGATCGTGGCGTGCCCGTCGAGGTGTACGGGGAAGCCCTTGAGGCCGACCCCCGTCGCGGGCTGCTCGTGCCACATCCCCGCCGCGGCTCCCCACAGGGCGTACCGGTCGCTGACCGACCGGTCGGGGTCCGAGGCCACGCGGGTGACGCTGTCGAGCCGCTGCGAGATCATCCCGGAGCCGATGCCGAGGCCTCCGACGAGTACCACCCCGGCCGCGCACAGGACGGCGAGGGAGCGGGTGGCCTGCCGCCGGCCGGTCAGCACGAGGATCGCGACGACCGCCGCCGCTGTCGCGATCCATACGCCCCGGCTGAAGGACAGCGCGAGCGGAACGGTCAGCGCGACAGCGGTGAAGCCGGCGCACGGCCGGAGCCAGGAGGGTGCGCCCCGGGGCGCGCGCAGCGCGTGGGCGGAGGCCACGAGCAGGCCGTAGGCGACGACGGTGGCCATTCCCATGATGTCGCCGGGGCCGAACGTGCCCACCGCCCGGATCTCCTCACCCCGGTACGAGGCACCGGTGCCGGTGACGTACTGGTGGACTCCCGTGACGCCCTGGACGAGGGCGAGCAGCACGAGCGCGCCGGTGAGGACCCGGAAGCCCTGGGCGTCCCTGATCAGGAGGAACACCGCGGCGGGCACCAGGACGAAGACCTGGAGGTAGCGCACGAGTCCGGGCAGCGCGGCCGACGGGTCCGCCGCGGTGACCGTCGCCACGGCGAAACCGAGGGCGGGGATTCCCAGCACCAGGGCCGCCGCCGCGGTGAGGGGGCGCCGCCCGAGGTACAGCAGTCGTCCCACGCACAGGAGTACCGCGATGCCCGACGCGATGTCTGCCGGGGGGATGTCCGGCCAGGCGGCCGGTCCCGCGGCCGGCATCGGGACGCCCGGCAGCAGCACGGTGGCGACCAGCGGGAGCAGGGGCCACTGGTGTCTCCACCGGCCCGCGGCAGCGCGGGGGACGGTGGGCGCGGGGGGCGCCGAGGGGTACGCGACGGCCATGATCAGCTGCCTCCGAGCCGGAAGAGGGAGCCGGCGGTGCGGGCGAGCACGCACGCGTCCTGCCAGAGCGACCAGGTCTCGATGTAGCGGTTGTCGAAGCGAGCCCGCTCCTCGATCGAGGTGTCGCCGCGCAGACCGTTCACCTGGGCGAGCCCGGTGATGCCGACGGGCATCCGGTGACGGGCCTGGTAGCCGGGATGGGTCCGGCTGAACTGCGCGACGAAGAAGGGGCGTTCGGGGCGGGGGCCGACCAGGCTCATGTCGCCGCGCAGGACGTTCCACAGCTGCGGCAGTTCGTCGAGCGACGTGCGGCGCAGCAGCCGCCCGGCCGCGCTCATGCGCTGATCGGCGGCGACGTTCCACCGGGTGGCCGACTCGTGGGCGTCGGCCGGCCGCAGCGTACGGAACTTGAGCAGGACGAACGGCCTGCCGTGCCGGCCCACGCGCTCCTGCCGGAAGATGACGCCCGGTCCGTCGGAGAGCCGCACCGCCAGGGCGCAGACCGCCAGCAGGGGTGCCACCGCGACCAGGACCAGCGCGGCCAGCACGGCGTCCATGGCCCGCTTGACCGCGTAGGTCACCGGCCGCCGGTCCGCGCTGTGCAGCGGGTGGGCGGCGAAGCCCCACAGATGGTCCGGTCCGGTCCGGGCCGGACGCGGGGTGACGGCCCCGGTCGCGGGGCTGTCGATCAGCCAGACCCGGCAGCCGTGTCCGGCGAACAGACCGAAGAGAGCCGCGCCCTCGGGGGTCGACTCGGGCGGGGCGGTGAAGACGGCGTGCCGCAGACCGTTCTGGACGACCGCACGGCTCACCTCCTCCACCGTCATCAGGGCGGGCAGCGGGACGGCGCCGGACGCGGGCGCGGTGAACCCCTCGTCCGGGGCGGCGGCGGGGACGAACCGGCCGACCGGCCGCAGCCCGTACTCGGGGTGGGCGAACAGGGCCGCCGTGACCTGCTGGGCGGTCCTGCCGTGGCCCACGACGACGGTGGACCGGGGGTTCCTCGCACCGGACCGCAGACGTGCGCGGTGGGCTCCGGCCCGCGCGGCCCCGCACAGCAGGGTCTGTGTCACCGCCGCGGCGGCCAGCGTCGACCAGCCGATCGCGTGACGCGGGTCCCACGCCGCGAGCGCCTCGGCGGTCACGTACCACTGGAGCAGGGCGAGGCCGAGGAGCGCGGGCAGTTCGGACAGTGCCGAGGGGGACAGCCCCTGCCGGTACAGCCCCCGGTAGGCGTGCAGCGTCAGCTGGACCGCCGCCTGGACGGCGAGCGACGGCGAGGGCCACGGCACCGGGGAGAGCAGTGCCGTCGCGGCGCCCACCGCGGCTCCGTCGGCGAGCAGAAGCCGTACCACGGGGCTGTACCGGCCCGCGCCGTGCGGGCGGCGCGCCACCTGGGTGCGGCCTCTGCTCCTGCGCGGCGGATGAACCGTGTGCGCCTGTACGGCTGTTGCCCGGGCCGCGCCGGGGACCGGCGCACTCTCCGTCGTCATCGCTCGGTGCCCTTCCTCATCGTGGGGCCGGACAGGCCGACGAGTTCCTGGTAGAGCCCGGCGACCGCCCGCGCGGTCCGCCGGACGTCGAAGACCGCCCGCGTGTGGCGCTGGACGCTGCGGGACAGCGCGTCCCTCAGCGCCGGATCGGTGAGCAGGCCGGTGAGCGCCGCGGCGAGCGCCGCCGGGTCCTCCGGCGGCACGATGCAGTGCGCCTCGCCCCCGGGCGGGAGGCTCTCCCGGGCGCCGTTGACGTCGGACATCACGACGGGCCGGCCGCAGGCCATGGCTTCGAGGGGAGCCAGCGCCATCCCCTCCCAGCGGGAGGGCAGGACGAGGACGTCGGCCGCGTGGATCCACGGCCGCACATCGTCGCTGGCCCCGGTGAACAGCACTCCGGCGGGGGCCGTGGCCCGCAGGCTGTCCCGGTCGGGTCCGTCGCCCACCAGGACCAGCCGGGCACCCTCGACCCGCATCCGCCGCCAGGCCCGCAACAGCACGTCCTGGCCCTTCTGCCGGCTCAGGCGGCCGATGCAGACGACCAGCGGGGCTCCGGCCGCGACGCCGGTCAGCAGCGGGAGGGCGGCGCGGGCCGACCGGCGGTCCGCGGGGTCACCCGGGCGGAAGCGGCCCAGGTCGATCCCGTTGTGGATCACCGAACAGCGGGCGGTTATGCCCGCCTCCCGGCCGGTGCGGAGCTCGGACTCGCTGACACACAGGATGTGGTCGGCCCAACGCGCCCCGAAACGTTCCCACTTCAGCGCGAGATCCGCGGTGCGGCCGCCCACGGCCTCGAACGACCAGGCATGCGGCTGGAAGACGGTGGGCACCCGGCCGCGTACGGCGAGACGGCCGGCGAGACCCGCCTTGGCGCTGTGCGCGTGGACCACGTGCGGGCGGCATTCCCGGACCAGCCGGCCCGCGGCGGTGACCTCTCCGGCCAGCCGGTGGCCGGGTGTGCGGACCGCGGGCCAGCTGTGGACCAGCGCCCCCGCCGCCGCCGCTTCGGCGGCCAGCGGTCCCACGGGTGGACAGGCCACCACCGGCCGCAGACCGGCGCGGGCCTGCGCCCGGACGAGGTCGGTGACGACCCGGGCCACGCCGCCGTCCACCGGCTGTACCAAATGAAGGACCGTCAATTGTCTTTCTTCAGTGCAACGCTTTTGCAGCACGGCTGGCTCTCTTCTTACGTGCCACCGGAGTGCGGGCTCGAAAATCCCCGGTGTCAGGAGTTTCTGGCGACGGTGGTCCGACCGTCGAAGAGGGTGGGCGGACGGATGGCCGAGGAGGAGAGGCCGCATCCGGGAGGCCGTTCCGCGACTTCTTGGACGTGACGTCCCGTGACGTCAATTTCGGAATCAATCCAGTGGGTAAAGACGAAGTGCACTTTGGCAGACCGGAGGCCGAAAGGCGTGCGTGACTCGCTCATGCGTCCTCGCGCGGAACACCCGAATGGCAGCCTGTGGCCAGCGCTGTTCGGAGTGCATTGAGCCTTTTGGAGGTCAGATCCCCGGCACTCCGCCGGGCGATGCCGGGTGGTCACGGCAATATTTTCACCCGGACGCGGAGCTTGTTTCACGGTCCGTGTTTCACTCTTCTCGCGAGGGTTACCCGCGGCCGTTCGCCTCAATATCCGTAAGGCGCATCATTCGTTCGGCCGGTAGGTTTGCCCTGTCCTCCGCAGCGCGGGGAGGGCGCGCATAGTACGTGGAATACAGGCCGTCCTCGATATCGCGGAAGAACGCGGGCCAGGGCCCTTCGGGGGAGAGTGCGCCCGGGTCGGCGGCGGCGAATTCGGCGCGGAGCCGATCGGCGAAGCGGGCGAGCTCGGCGTACGGCGTGTCCCAGCCCTCGCAGGACTCGCCCTCGGCGCGCAGCTGCTGACGGAGCAGCAGCTCCAGCATGCGGCGGAGCGACGACAGGTCCGTGTGCACGGGGCGGAAGTCCCCGGGGAAGAGCGCGATCTCGTCGGGGTAGACGTACACCGTGCCGTCGCCGAGGTGGAGAAAGAGGTACCAGCCCTGTACGGCCCCGAAGAGCAGCAGGTCACCGAACTCGCGCTCCGCGATCTCGACCGTGTCACCGAGGTCCACCAAGCGGGACCCGCCCACGGCGCAGTCGTCCGCCGCGAGCGCCGGGGCCATCGCGAACGGGCGCTGGGGAAGCCCCGTCACACAGAGGGCCCGGAGGTCCTGCGGCCGGCGCACCACACCGGCGAGGACCTCGGGCGAGGCCCGCACCCAGCGGGATTCCGGCACGCCGGGGCGCGGCTCCTCGTCGTCGGCCTCGAAGATCATGCGCTGTGTCCCCTCCGCAGCGGCCCCGTCCGGGACGGGACGCCCCGGGCCGCGACGCCCGCCATCATCTCAGGCGGCGTCGCGGCCCGGGTATCCGGCCCGGCGGTGCTCAACGGGCCGTGCTCAAAGGGCCGTGCGGTGCGCACCGGGGCGGCATCCGGAAGGTGCGGCGCCGTCACCTGGTGCGCTGGATGAGGAAGGGCAGGAGCGCGAGGATCTCCTCGTGGGCCGTCGGCGCGAGCGGAACACGCTCCAGGCAGTCGCGGGCGGCCGCCAGGTTCTCGTGCGCCTCGGCGAGGGCGGCGGCACGCCCCCCGGCATCCTCGATCAGTCCGGCCGCCCGACGGGCGGCTTCTTCGCCGAGCGGTCCGTCGGCGCCCAGGAGCGTGTCCAGCCGACGGGCGGCGGGGTGGCCCGAGGCCAGCGCCGCGAGGACGGGGAGGGTCTTCTTGCGGCGGCGCAGATCGCTGTGCACCGGCTTGCCCGTCGTCGCCGGGTCGCCCCAGATGCCGAGCAGGTCGTCCACCGCCTGGAACGCCACCCCGAGGTGCCGGCCCGCCCGGTCCAGCACGTCGGCGGTGCCGGCCGGCGCCCCGGCCAGTTCGGCACCCAGCGCGGCCGCGCAGCCGAGCAGGGCGCCGGTCTTGTTCTCGGTCATCGACCGGTACTCGTGCGGGCGCACCGCACCCGTACCCGTCCAGGGCCGCGACTCGAAGAGCAGGTCCTCCGCCTGACCGCGCACCAGGTCGCTCAGCGCCGAGGCCAGCCGCCGCACCGCCGGGGCACCGCACCCCCCGGGTGCGTCCGCCAGCGTCTGCACAGCCAGGGCGAAGAGCGCGTCCCCCGCGAGTACGGCCGGGCCGGTGCCGTACGCCTTCCACACGGTGGGGCGCTGCCGGCGCGTCTCGTCGCCGTCCATGATGTCGTCGTGCAGCAGGGAGAACGTATGGATCAGCTCGACCGCGACCGCGCCGGTGACCGCCTCCTCGCCCGGCGCGCCGGCGGCCTCGGCGCCGAGCACCGCCAGTGCCTGGCGCAGTCCCTTGCCCTGGGAGCCGGTCAGCGGGCTGCCGTCCACGTCGCTCCAGCCCAGCGAGAAGGCGGCCATCCCGGCGTGCCAGGGGTGCAGACGCTGTACGGCCCGGGAGAGCGCCGGACGTACGAGGTCGCGGCAACGGGCCAGCACCAGGGGGGCGGTGTCCGGCTGGGTGACGGGGGCGCTCATCGCCGGCCGCTCCCGTCGCCGCTCGGCGCCACGCCGAGTTCGGCGTACGCCTTGTCGACCATGTCGCGGGCGTTGAGCAGGCCGATCCGGTCGAGTGTCCGGCGCAGCCCGTCCAGTTCGGCGGCGGTCTCGTGCCGGTCGCGGCCGAGCCGGGCGCGGGACTTCACCAGACCCAGCCGGGCCAGCGCCTCGCCCCGCGGCTCGCTCATCTCGCTGAACTCCGCGAGCGCCTGCTCGTAGATCTCGCGGGACTCCTCGTAGCGGCCGGCGCGGAAGAGCACATTGGCGCGCATCTTGTGGTTGTAGGCGAGCGCGCTGGACAGCTTCATCTCACGGCAGGTGCTCTCGGCCTCCGAGAGCAGGGTGAGGGCGCGCTCCGTGTTCCCGTCGCGCACGGAGACTATGTCGGCTATCCCGCGCAGTGCCCAGGCACGGCCGCGCCAGTCGTCCGCGTTCCGCGCCAGCTGGGCCGCCTCCTCGAACATCTCCAGCGCCGTGTCGAGCGAGCCCGTGTTGCGGTGGATCTGCGCGATGCCCTCCAGCGCCCACACGGTGTGCCGGGCCTCGCCGCGTACGCGGGCCTCGGCGAGCAGCTGCTCGTGCAGGGCCGCGACGGTCCCGTAGTCGCCCTGGATGCGCCCCGTCTCGGCGAGACCGGCGAGGGAGTAGCCGCGGGCGACGACGTCCCCGCCGCGCTTGCCCATGTCGGCGGCGAGCCCGAGCAGCCGGAACGCGAGCCGCAGGGCGCCCCGTTGCCGGGCCAGCGTCCCGCCGCTCCACAGCGCCCAGGCCATGGCCCCGAGGTCCTCGGCCGAACGCGCGGCGCGGTAACTGGCCTTCCAGGCCAGGTCCGCCTCCGCCACGTGGCCGAGCCGGCGGTGCGCCTCGGCCACGGCGAGACCGGCACGCGCCACCTCCGCCGGCGAGCCGGAGGCCTCGGCGGCCGCCAGGTGACGGATGCCCTCGGCGAGTACGTCGGTCAAGGAGGAGTTCACCGACATCTTGGTGAGAGCACCTTGGTACTCGGGCGCCAGTGCTTTGCTCTGCATGGGTGCCTTTCGTGCGTCCGGCCCGGCCGCGGCACCACTATACATGTGATGTATACATGGAGTGCATAGCAGTATCCCGCTCGGAGCCCGGAACTGGTGGGGAGTGGGCGCCACGTGTCCTGTGCGGCGGCCCGTCCTGTCGTGGATCAAGACGGAAGTCGCGCGTCATGGGTTGCTCGGCGCCCTCAAATGTCTTGCCGGGATACGGATTCGGGACATCGGGGAAACCCTCCGCCACGGAGCGTCGCCGTACGGCGCCATGTCCCGCCGCACGCGAGGGCGTGCGTCCGCCGGGGGCGGGGGGCGCCGGCCTTACGCTGACCGCATGCCGAACCAGGTGCCGATGAGCGAGGCGGTCCGCGCGGTGCTGGGCACGCCCGCGGAGTCCACCGTGCTGGAGAGCAGCCCCCGGACGAGGGTGTGGCGGGTCGGGCTCCGCGACGGCGGGCGGGTGATCATCAAGCAGATCGCCGACGGCGGCGACGCCGTGCGGAGCGCCGACGCCCGCTTCGCCCGCGAGACCACCGCGCTGCGGCTCGCCGCACGGGCGCCCCGGCCGGGCGTCGCTCCCGCACTGCTCGCCACGGACCCGCCGAACCGGGTGATGGTCCTGGAGTACCTGGACGGGCTCGGCCCGGCAGCCGACTGGCTCCCGGAGTACGCCGGTTCGCTCGCCCGGCTGCACGCGCTCACGGGCCCGCGGGACGCGGGCGCCCTGCCCGCGTGGTCCGGTCCCACGGCCCGGGACGCCGAATCCTTCCTCGCGTTCGCCCGCGCCCTCGAAGTCCCCGTACCGCCCGGAGTGCCGGACGAACTCGCCTCGCTGCTCGACCGGCTGGACCCCGCCCCCCACCACGCGCTGCTGCACGGCGACCCCTGCCCCGGTAACGACCTGCGCACCCCCACGGGAGTCCGCTTCATCGACTTCGAGCAGGCCTCCCTCGGGAACGGACTCGTCGAACTGGCCTACCTGCGGATCGGGTTCCCGACCTGCTGGTGCGCCATGTCGGTCGCGCCCGCGCCGCTCGCGGAGGCGGAGGACGTCTACCGCTCCACCTGGCGGACGCTGACCGGCACGGACGTACCGGGCGACCTCGCGGACGTCTGCGCGGGCTGGCTGATCCGCGGTGACGCACTGGTCGAGCGGGCCCACCGGGAATCGGCCGATCACCTCGCCCGGGTACCCGCGCGGGACTTCATGTGGGGGTACGTCTCCGCCCGGGAGCGGCTGCTGCACCGGCTGGGGGCGGTCGCCGCGCTCACCGCGGACCATGAACACCTGCACGGCCTGGGCCGGTTGTGCGCCGGCCTCCTCGCGCGGGCGGCGCGCCGGTGGCCGGGCCTGCGCCCGCTGCCCGCGCAGGACGCACGGCCCTGGCCCTGACCGCGAGCGCGGGGTCCGGCCGGGCACTGCCTGCCGGACCTCGCGCCGGCGCGGCACTCACGGAAGAGCTCAACCGCCGTGCGGATGGGTGGGGGTGAGGGGCGCGCCCCTCACCCCCACCCACGGGTGCTACGGGGCGAGAAGGTTCCGCGACAGACGGGGCGACGGCGGTGCCGCGCCGTCCAGCGTCGCGGAGTGCAGCGCCGCGTGCTCCTCGCGGGGCACGACCGAGCGGCCCCCGCGCAGCGTCAGACGGTTCCCCCGCGGGGTCGTCCAGCGGAGCTCGGCGCAGTCGCCCGCCGCCGCCACCTCGGGCGTGGACCCGGGCTGGCCGTCGTCCGTGACGCCGGTGACGGGAGTGAGGGAGAGCGTTCCCGCCGCGTAGGCCTCGCCCGCCGCCTCCCAGTCGAGCTCGACCGGGGCCGCGCTCTCGAAGAACACGACCTCGATCCGTACGCCGTCCTCGCGCGGGACGAGCCGCGCCGTCGGCGTACGGCCGCCGAAACCGCCCCCGGCCAGCCGGAAGTCGAGCTTCGCCGTCCCGAGGTCCACCACGACGCCGTCGGTGAACGCGGAGGCCCGGGGTACGGGCGGCGCGCCGATCACGTCCACCACCAGACGCAGCGAACGGGCCCGGAACCGGTCGCCCGGCCGGATCATGTCGAGGTGGTGGTGGCGGTCGCCCGCGGGGCAGGCGAAACCCGTCATCCAGGCCACGTGCGGACCGCTCTGCACGGTGCCGATCACGCCCGAGGCGAAGTCGAAGTCCTCCGCCCCGTCGTCCTTCACGAGATGGACGTGCACATGCCCCGCCCCGCCGTCCGGCCGCACCCAGTGGCCGAACAGCGGGCGCCGCTGCAGCCAGGTGTCCTGGTGGTTCACGCTGCCGAGCGTGGTGACCCGGTCCAGCCAGGTGGTGCCCGTCTCGGGGGACGGGGTCTCCAGGAACAGCTCCCGGTGCTCGTGCTCGCTCTCCAGCTCCAGCAGCCGGGGGCGGGCCCAGTCGGGCATCCGGTAGTCCACGCAGGCGTGTACCCCCTCCAGCAGGCCGGTCGGGGCCGCTTCGCCGGCCGGGCCGCCCACCAGGCCCCGGGTGGCCTTCACCAGGTGGGGCGGCGCGCCCAGGTCATTGCTGTAGCAGCGGGCCATCGGGCCCGACAGCTGACGGGTCGGGGGGTGCCAGCGGGCCAGGAAGTGTTCCCACAGCCGGTCGTGCAGCCGCTCGTTGACGGCCAGCACCTCCTCGTCCCGCACGTGCTCCCTGATCAGCGTCAGGGTCTGGATGACGACGCCCCAGTAGGACGGGCTGTTGAACTCGGTGAAGCTGCCGGTGGCGTCGATCGCCTCCGCGAGGCGCACCATGCGTTCCTTGCCGTACGCGAACACCGCTTCGTCGCCGAGGACCTTGCCGGCGGCGAGCGTGACGAACGTGCCCATCGCGGCGACGTTCGTGTACGTCAGATGGATGTTCCTGCGGATGATGGAGGCGGCCGCGTGCCGCAGCGACTCGTGCAGTTCGCGCAGCACGGGGGCGGGCAGCCGCTCGCCGTGCCGGGCGTGGATCAGGAGCAGATGGATGCCGAGGAAATCCGCCCAGTTCCAGTCCGCCGGTTCCATCCGGTCGGCCGGTTCCTCGGCGTAGTAGCCCCAGATGCCGTAGGTGTCGCTCGCCGTCGACCGGTCCTGGAGCCCGGCGACCTCCAGGATCACGGAGTGGGCGCGTTCGGCGTCGCCGTCGCCGTCCCGCTCCAGGAGCAGCAGAGCGTAGTGCAGGGAGTTGCGCGTGGGGTGTGCGGGACCGCCCTTGATGTTGGTGTGGATGGGGTTGTACGGGGCCTCGACCTGCAGCAGGTTCGCCTCGGCGTCCCAGCAGCGGTCGCCCTCGGCAAGGGCCGCACGCAGCAGGGAACGGTCGTACTCGGCGGCCGACCAAGCAGGGTGCACGGGATGTCCTCCAGCTCGCGATCGCCTCTCCGGCGATCTCGGAAACGCTTGGGAAACGTTTTCCAGAGGCTAAGCCGATGTCAACGCCCCGGCAAGGGGCCCAAGGGGGAACCGGGGCAGGAAGTCCGCACCGTACCCATTGACGCGGCGATATGTCGCGAGGCAAGGTGACCCCGGCTGGAAAACGCTTTCCGGCTGGTTCCCGCTCTGCCCCTGAAGGAGTTCCCGATGAGACCCTCCCTGCGCACCGCCCTGACGGGCATCACCGCCGGTGCGCTCGTCTGCGTGCTTGCGTCGTGCTCCGATGCGGGCAGCGGAGCCGCTGCCGACGGCATGGTGACCATCACTGTCTCGGGCCGCCCCCCGGCCACCAACGCCGCCGCGCTGAAGACCTTCGAGACACGGGTCGCCGCGTTCGAGAAGGCCAACCCCAAGATCCGGGTCAAGACGAACGAGTACCAGTACGACCAGCAGAGCTTCCAGACCAAGGTGGGCGGCGGAAGCCTGGAGACCGTGGTCAGAGTACCGCTCACGGAGATGTCGGGGCTGATCAAGCGCAAGCAGATCTCGGACGTCACCGCGGAGTTCGGGCAGCTGAAGAACGGCGACCAGTTCAACGACGCCGTGCTCGCCGCGGCCAAGGGGCAGGACGGCAAGATCTACGGCGTGCCCACCGAGGAGTACGCCATGGGCCTCCTCTACAACCGGGACCTCTTCGAGAAGGCCGGACTCGATCCCGAGAACCCGCCCAGGACCTGGTCCGAGGTCCGCACGGCCGCCAAGGCCATCACGGACAGGACCGATGCGGTCGGCTACGCCCAGGCGACCAAGGAGAACGCCGGCGGCTGGATGCTGACCGCCATGACGTATTCCTACGGCGACGACATGCAGAAGAAGACCGGCGCCACGTGGGCCAACTCCTTCGACGCCCCCGGCAGCGGTGCCGAGAAGTCCCTGGACCTGCTGCAGCGGATGCGCTGGTCGGACGGGTCGATGGGCAAGAACCACCTGCGCAGCATCACGGACATCGAGAAGGACTTCTCCGCGGGCAAGATCGGGATGGCTGTCACCGGTCCGACCGCGGTCAACCACTATGTGCAGCAGTACAAGGGCGACCCGCAGACGGTCGGGCTGTCCGCCATGCCCGTGGACGGTCCCGCGCGGCGCACCCTGGCGGGCGGCAATGTCGCGGTGATCAGTCCGAAGGCGAGCCCTCAGGAGAGGTCCGCCGCACTGAAGTTCATCGACTTCTACTACCTGACGACCAAGTACGACCCGAAGATCGCGGGTGAGGACGCGGCGGCGAGGAAGAAGGACGGCGGCGTCGTCGGCGTCCCGGTCGTGCCGTTCTACAAGCCCGCCATCTCCGACCCCGTCGACGCCGCGGTCAACCAGCAGGCCAACACGCCGGTCGCGCACTTCGCCGGGTACACCCAGGCCCTCAAGGACTTCGAGCTGGTCGTGGAGCCTCCCATCGAGGCACAGAACGTCTACAAGGCCCTCGACAGCGCCGTACAGGCCGTACTGACCCGTGAGGACGCCGACCCGGCCGAGCAGCTGAAGAAGGCCGCCGGACAGGTCAAGTCCCAGGTGGAGCGGGCCCAGCGCTGAGCACCGCCGCACAAAACGCTTGAGGAGCCGTCAATGAGCAGGTCGGACGCGCCACCGGCGCCCGCCGGGGACCGCACACCGAAAGACCGCACACCGATGAACCGTTCCGTGAAGTCCACCGCGCCCCGGCCGGACGGGCCGCCGCAGTACGCCTCCCCGCGTCGTGGCGGCCCGGCGGAACGCTTCGTCCGCTGGATCAGGCAGGGGGGCATCACCACCATCCTGTTCGGCCTGCCGATGGTGCTGTGTTTCGCCTACTTCTCCTGGTGGCCGATCGTCCAGAGCGTGCGGCTCAGCTTCCAGCAGACCAATCTGGTCGGGCCCGCCCAGTGGGTGGGCCTGGACAACTTCCGTACGGTGCTGGACGACCCGCTGCTGTGGACGGCGGTCGGGAACACCGCGCTGTTCGCCGTGCTGGCCCTGGCGATCGGCTTCCCCGTACCGCTGTTCCTCGCCGTCCTCATCGCGGAACTGCGCCGCGGCGGAACCCTGTTCCGGATTCTGGCCTACCTTCCGGTGGCGATTCCCCCGGTGGTCTCGGTGCTGCTCTGGAAGTGGTTCTACGACCCGGACGCCGGCCTGTTCAACCAGCTGCTCGCCCATGTCGGGCTCGGCCCCTACCCATGGCTCCAGTCCACCGACACCGCCATGCTGTCGATCGTCCTGGAGGCCACCTGGGCCGGTTTCGGCTCCACGGTGATCATCTACCTGGCGGCGCTCGGTTCGGTGCCGAGCGAGCTGTACGAGGCCGCCGAGATCGACGGGGCGGGCATCTGGCGCAGGGTCTGGCACATCACCCTGCCGTCACTGCGCGGCGTCATCCTGATCATGCTGCTGCTCCAGGTCATCGGCACGCTCCAGGTGTTCACCGAACCCTTCGTGATGACGGACGGCGGGCCCGAGGACTCCACCCTCACCGTCCTGATGCTGATCTACAACTACGCCTTCCAGAACGGCGACTACGGGGCGGCGACCGCCCTCAGCGTGCTCCTGGCCCTCGTGCTCGGCGCGCTCTCGGCGGTCTATCTGCGGGCGACGAGGAGCTGGAGCAACTGATGGCCGTCACGACACCCACCCGCCCCCGGGGCAGCAAGCGCGCCGAGGAGAGCTCCCGCGGGCTGATCTCCTCGGCCGACCGCCGGCGGACCTCCGTACGCACCTCGCTGCTGTCCGTCCAGACGCTCTCCCTGCTCCTGCTGATCGCCTTCGGTGCCGCCCCGCTGTACTGGACCTTCAAGGGCGCGGTCTCGCCGACCCAGGAGCTGCTGCGCGACCCGCTGGCGCTCTGGCCCGGCAACGCCCAGTGGGACAACCTCTCCCGCGCCTGGACCGAACTCCAGGTCGGCCAGTACCTCTGGAACACGGTGGTCCTGGTGACCGGTTCGGTCGTCGCCCACCTCTTCATCGCCACCACCGGCGGCTACGTCCTGTCCGTCCTGCGGCCCAAGTGGGCCACGCCGGTGCGCTGGATGGTGCTCGCCACCCTCTTCATCCCCGGCTCGATCTCGCTGGTCGCGCTCTATCTCACCGTGCTCGACCTGCCCGGCCTCGGCATCTCGCTCGCCAACAGCCCCTGGGGCGTATGGCTGCCGCACGCGGCCAGCGCCTTCACGGTGCTGATCGTGATGAAGTTCTTCGACGGCATCCCGCGCGAACTGTTCGAGGCCGCACGCGTCGACGGCGCGGGCCCGTTGATCATCTTCCGCCGGATCGTGCTGCCCATGTCGCGGCCGATTCTCGCGGTGGTGACCCTGCTGACGGTCATGAGCTCCTGGAAGGACTTCCTCTGGCCCCTCATCGTCATCCCGGACACCGAGAAGCAGCCCATCTCCGCCGCACTTCCGCGCCTCGCGGAAACGGCGGAACAGTCACTGCTCATCGCCGGGATGCTGCTCGCCATCCTGCCCCCCGTCGTCCTGTTCCTGATCTTCCAGCGGCAGATCGTACGGGGCGGGGGAGGCTTCACCGGCCTCAAGGGATGAGAACCACCCGGGCACCCACGCGGATCCCTCCGCGCGGGCCGTCGGCGGCAGCGGTGCGCGCCGGCGGACCTGGCCGGTGTGCTCCGCCGGGGTACAGCCGACGGAGCACACCACCGCCCGGGAATCCACCCCGAACGCACCGCACCGATCCGATCGAGAGGACACCTCGATGGAACAGAACGGCACGATCCGGTCCGGAACCCCGGCTCCGGCCAGAGTAATGGGCCGCACCCGCCGTCCCGCCGCGTGGGGCAGTGCCGCGGCCCTGCTCGGCTGCCTGCTGGCGGCCGCGCCCCTGCCCGGTACGGCACCCTCCGCCCACGCGGCGGCGGCCACGCTCACCGTCACCTCGCCCGACCTCTTCTTCGTCAAGGGCCAGGCGAAGATCACCCTCACCTCCGACCAGACCTCGGTGACCTGGAAGGCCGTCGACGACCAGGGCCTGACCGTCGCCTCCGGCACAGCGCCGGTGACGGGCGGCACCGCCACGGTGGACGCCACCGCTCTGGGCAACGGCTACTACACGCTCACGGCGACCGCCGGCACCACGACCCGCACGGTGAACTTCGGCGTGGTGACCGCGCTGGCCGGCCATGAGCAGAAGGACCCGCGCTTCGGCACCGGCATCCACTACGGGTGGAACGACGGCGACGACCAGAAGCTGCTGCGCTCGGTCAAGCTGATGGGGATGCACGGGATCCGGTCCGACATCAACTGGAGCGGGATCGAGAAGACCCCCGGCCAGTACACGTGGAGCAACTACAGCACCGACCAGCACATCCCGTACGCCAAGAGCCTGGGCCTGGTCTCCCTGCCCATCTCCGGCTACCGCAACCCCAACTACGACAGCAACAGGACGCCCGCCTCACCGGCCGCGCTGGAGGCGTACGGGAAGTACACCGCCGCCGTCGTGGAGAAGTACCAGCAGTCCTCGAAGGAGGTCGAGATCTACAACGAGTACAACTCGACCGGCTTCAACAACGGCACCTGCGGCATCACCGCCGACTGCTACCTCCAGATGCTCAAGGCGACCTACGGCAAGGTGCACGCCAAGGTCCCGGACGCGACCGTCGTCGGCGGGGGCCTGGCCGGCCTCCAGCCCGACTGGCTGAAGCGGCTCTACGCGATCAAGGGCCTGGACTACATGGACGCCCTCAGCGTCCACCACTACGGCTACCCGAGCCCGCCCGAGCAGGCCCTGGCGAGACTGCCGCAGGTGCGGGCCGATCTGGACGCGGCGGGCGGCGAGGACTTCCCGCTCTGGATGACCGAGAACGGCTATCCCACCCATGCCGACGGCGTCACCCAGGCCACCCAGGCCGCCTATGTGCCGCGCGCGCAGATCTTCTCCTTCGCCTCCGGTGTCGACCGCTACTACTGGTACGACCTCACCAACGACGGCACCGACGCCAACAACAAGGAACACAACTTCGGCGCGTTCAAGCGTCCCACCGCCGGCGTGGCGGCCTGGCAGCCCAAGCCGTCCGTGGTCACCGAGAGCGTCCTGATCCGCCAGCTCGCGGGCCGCGCCTACGCCGGCCGTGACGACGCCGGATCCGCCGACATCCGCTCGTACCGCTTCGGCAGCGGGGCCTCCACGGTCCGCGCGCTGTACACGACGGCCGCGGCCCCGGGAACCGTCCAGCTCTCGGCCACCGGACCGGTCACCGTCAGCGACCAGATGGGCCGCGAGAAGACCTACGTCCCGGTCGGCGGCAAGGTCCAGCTCGGCGTCGACGACAAGGTGCTGTACGTCAAGGGCGCGGTCAGCGCCGTCAAGGCCGTCACCGCCCCCGCCTTCTCCCTCGAACTCCCCGAGCGCACCAACACGGAGGAGTCCGTCACCGCGGTGCTCAAGGTCGACCGCACCGAGGGACAGCCCCCGGTCTCGCCGCTGCTCGACTTCCGCGTCGCCGGGAAGACCTACCGGGTGACGGCGAAGCCCGGCACCGTGACCCGCAGGACCATCGACCTGCCCACCTCCGCACTGACCGGCACGCGCTCGGTCAGCGGCACCGTCGGACTCGGCCCGGTCAACCTCGGCCGGATCACCACCGACACCGATGTGGTGCCCCCGACGGAGGTCGCCTTCGACCCGGTGGTGAAGAAGGCAGCACCTTTCGCCGCCGCGCTGAAGGTCACCGTCACGAACAACCGCGCCCGCTCCGCGCTCGACCTCAGCAAGCTGGAGTGGCAGGTCAACGAGGGGACCACGTATCTGGACCGGGGCACCATCGCCGGGCCGATCAAGGTCGGTACCGAGAACAAGGTCTCGTACACCGTCGACGCGCGCAACGTGAAGCCGTGGAACCGCTACTGGACGGCCGCCTACGTCAGCACCCCCGACGGCGCCAGGAACGCCGTGGGCACCTGGAGCGGCTGGGGCGCGGTCGAGCCGTCCGGCACCGGCACCACCACGCCCATCGACCTGACCACCCACGCCGGCAAGAAGTACTCGGGCGGCTACCAGGGCGAGGCCGACCTCTCCGGCTCGATGCGCCCGCAGTACACCGCTGCCGGGCTCGTCCTGAAGGGCGAGTTCACGGACAACGCCCTGTACCAGCCCGCCACCAGCGCCGAGAACATGTGGCAGGGCGACAGCCTCCAGTTCGCCGTCACCCCCGAGGTGCCGGGCCGCAGCCGTCAGTACGTCGAGGTCGGCGCCTCCCTCGTCGGCGGCAAGCCCCAGGTGTACACCTGGCGGCCGCCGGCCGGTCAGAGCGCGGGAATCACCCCCGGCGCGACCGCGCAGATCACCCGTGAAGGCACCACCACCCACTACACGGTGACGGTTCCCTGGGCCTCCCTCGGCCTCAGCGGCAAGCCGTCCGCCTCCATCGGACTCGGCTTCGTCGTCAACGACGCGGACAACGACGGACGGGGCCGCGGCTGGTTCGAGTGGGGCGCCTCCATCGCCAACAACTCCAAGACCGCCTCCGGCCTGCGGGCGGTCCAGCTGACCGACTGACCGGGGCAACGCCCGCGGACCGGTCCGATGAAGGACAGCTCCCCACGAACCGGCGGGGCCGGGTGCACCTGACAGCACCCGGCCCCGCTGCTCCATGCCGTACGACCCGCACCGAAGATGTCATCACCCACCACCGCGAGGAGACGCACCACATCATGGCCCTGTTCGACCTGCCTCTCGACGAACTGCGCGACTACCGGCCCCGGATCGCGGAGCCCGACGACTTCGACGCCTTCTGGGCCAGGACCCTGGCCGAGACCCGCGCCCACGAGCCCGCCATCACCTTCGAGCCGGCCGACACCCCGCTGACCGGCATGCGCACCTGGGACACCACCTTCGCGGGCTACGGCGGCCACCCCGTCAAGGGCTGGTTCAGCGCCCCCGCGCACGCCGAGGGCCCACTGCCGCTCGTCGTCCAGTTCCACGGCTACAACGGCGGCCGCAGCCTGCCGCACTGCTGGGGCATGTGGCCGCTGGCCGGCTTCGCCCACTTCGTCATGGACGTACGGGGCCAGGGCAGCGGCGGCAACGTCGGGGACACCCCCGACCCGGTCGGCTCCGGCCCCTCCCACGCGGGGTTCATGACCCGGGGCATCGAGGACCCGGAGAGCTACTACTACCGCCGGGTCTACGCCGACGCCGTACGCGCCGTCGAAGCGGCACGCACGCACCCCCTCGCCGACCCCGCCCGCACCGTGGTGCTCGGCGGCAGCCAGGGCGGCGGCCTGACCCTCGCGGTCGCCGGACTCGTCCCCGGCCTGTCGGCCATCTCCGTCGACGTACCGTTCCTCTGCCACTTCGGGCGGGCCGTCACCCTCACCGACGCCAACCCGTACTCCGAGATAGCCCGCTACCTCAAGGTCCACCGCGGCAAGGAGGAGAACACCTTCCGCACCCTGTCGTACTTCGACGGGGTGTCGTTCGCCGCCCGGGGCAGCGCCCCCGCGCTCTTCTCCGTCGCCCTCCAGGACCAGACCTGCCCGCCGTCCACGGTCTTCGCCGCCTACAACGCCTACCGGGGCGAGAAGGAGATCGAGGTGTACCCCTTCAACGGACACGAGGGCGGCGCCATGTACCAGGAAGCGGTCCAGCTGCGCCGGATACCGGCGCTGCTGGACCGCGACTCCTGATCCGGGGCCGCTCAGCCCGCCGCGGCGACCGCCAGGCGCAGCGTCAGGATCTGGAACGGGCGCAGCACCAGCTCGACCACGTCCCCCTGGACGGTGACCCGCTCACCCTCCAGGGGGCGTTCCAACAGGTCGGTCACCGTCGCCGAGGCCAGCGGGAAGCCGGCGGTCAGACGCGCGGCGGCCCGCCCGCCGTGCGCCTCGTGGACCCGGACGACCACGTCCCCGCTCCCGTCGTCGGCCAGCTTCACCGCCGTGGCGACCACCGCTTCACTGTCCAGCGCGACCAGCGGCGCCACCTCCGCACCGCCCCGCACCCGGCGCTCCGGCAGACTCAACTGCCAGCCCTCGCGCACCGCGTCACCGACCGTCGCACCCGGCAGCAGCGCATAGCGCAGCCGGTGCACACCCTGGTCGGTCGCCGGGTCGGGGTAGCGCGGGGCCCGCAGCAGCGACAGCCGCACCGTGGTGGTGGTGGCGCCGTCCGCACGGACCGTACGGGTCACATCGTGGCCGTACGTCGAGTCGTTCACCAGCGCCGCGCCCCAGCCCGGCTCACCGACATGCAGGAAGCGGTGCGCGCAGATCTCGAACTTGGCCGCCTCCCAGCTGGTGTTGGTGTGCGTCGGACGCTGGACGTGCCCGAACTGCGTCTCCGCCGTGGAGTGGGCGGCCCGCACATCGAGAGGGAAGGCCGCCTTGAGGAACTTCTCCCGCTCGTGCCAGTCGACCTCGGTGTCGATGTCCAGGCGCCGGGCCCCGGCCCGCAGCGTCAGCAGCTGGGTGACACGGGACGCGCCGAAGCTGCGCACCACCTCGATGCCCTCGCCGGCCCGGCGTACCGAATCGGCCTCGGTCAGGTCGGTCACCGTGTTGCGGTAGAACGAGTCGACGTCCCAGGCGTCCCAGCGGTTGGGCAGGTCCGGGTGGATCTGGAGCAGGTTCGCCGCACTGCCCGGGGCCACGGTCTCGCGCCCCCCGGCCACCAGGTCCAGGACCGACACCACCAGGCCGCGCGCGTCCACGGTCACCCGCAGAAGCCCGTTGTCGAGCCGGAAGCCGCCCTCGTGGGACTCGATCCCCACGGGTTCGTCCGCGGCCTCGCGCACAAGTGCGCCACCGCCCGCCGGAACCCCCGCCCGGGAGTGCGGCGCGGCGTTGAACACGACC
The DNA here is from genome assembly GCF_044542225.1 of Streptomyces sp. NPDC079020. Classification (NCBI taxonomy): domain Bacteria; kingdom Bacillati; phylum Actinomycetota; class Actinomycetes; order Kitasatosporales; family Streptomycetaceae; genus Streptomyces; species Streptomyces sp. NPDC079020. The sequence continues at coordinate 199,994 of NZ_JBITUB010000009.1, read as the reverse complement.
GTGCCCCCGTCCTCCGGCGAACCGGCCAGCGCCTGCTGGGCCCCGCCGATCACGGCCTCCAGCTCCTGGGCGATCCGCGCGTACGTGGCCTCCGCCTCGCGGTGCACCCAGGCGATCGACGAGCCCGGCAGGATGTCGTGGAACTGGTGCAGCAGCACGCTCTTCCAGATCCGGTCCAGCTCCTCCTGCGGATAGCGGAACCCGGTCCGTACAGCCGCGGTGGCGGCCCACAGCTCCGCCTCCCGCAGCAGATGCTCGCTGCGCCGGTTGCCCTGCTTGGTCCGTGCCTGAGAGGTGTACGTGCCCCGGTGCAGCTCCAGGTACAGCTCGCCCAGCCACACGGGCGGCCGGGTGTACTCGGCCTCCGCCGCGGCGAAGAACTCCGCCGGTGTCTCGATCGTCACCCGCGAGGAGCCCTCCAGGTCCGCCAGCCGCCCGGCGCGCGCCAGCATCTCGCGGGTGGGGCCGCCACCGCCGTCGCCCCAGCCGAACGGGACCAGCGAGCGGGTGGCGTTCCCCTTGTCGCGGAAGTTCTCCTCCGCATGCGCCATCTCCTGGCCGGAGAGCTCCCCGACATAGGTGTCCACCGGCGGGAAGTGCGTGAACACCCGGGTGCCGTCCAGCCCCTCCCACAGGAAGGAGTGGTGCGGGAAACGGTTGGTGGTGTTCCACGAGATCTTCTGCGTCAGGAACCAGCGCGAACCGGAGAGCGCGACCAGCTGCGGCAGAGCGGCCGAGTAGCCGAACGAGTCCGGCAGCCACACCTCCCGCGTCTCCACCCCGAACTCCTCCAGGAAGAAGCGCTTGCCGTACACGAACTGCCGTGCCAGCGCCTCCGATCCGGGCATGTTGGTGTCCGACTCCACCCACATCCCGCCCACCGGCACGAACTGCCCGGCCGCGGCCTTCTCCTTGACCCGCTCGTACAGGGCCGGCTGGTGCTCGCGCAGCCAGTCGAGCTGCTGCGCCTGTGACATCGCGAAGATGAACTCCGGGTGGTCGTCCATCAGCGCCACCACGTTCGAGGTGGTGCGGGTGACCTTGCGCACGGTCTCGCGCAGCGGCCACAGCCACGCGGAGTCGATATGGGCGTGGCCGACCGCGGAGAGGCGGTGCGCCGAGGCGTTCGCGGGTGAGCCGAGCACCGCCCGGAGCCGCTCGCGGGCGGCGGCCGCGGTGGCGTTGACGGCATCGAGGTCCAGCGCGTCCAGGCACCTCTCCACGGCCCGCAGGATCTCCCAGCGGCGGGACGAGCCGAGGGGGAGCTGCCGCATCAGCTGGTCGAGCACCTCCAGGTCCTGGACGAGCTCCCACACCTGCGCGTCGAAGACGGCCACGTCCATCCGCTCGACCCGGTACAGCGGCTCGCTGCCCGCCGTCTCCCGGTCGCCGAGGTCACTGACCCCCTCCAGTATCTCGGGGTTGGCGGCCGCCTCCAGGTAGTAGGTGAACTCCTCGCCGCCCGCCACCGGCTGTCCGACGCGCAGCCAGGTGTTGCACGGGTTGAGGGCCTTCACCACACTGCCGTCCGGCCGGTGGGCGAGGGCCTCCGCCGAGAATCCGGGCCGGTCGCGGGCGAACCCGAGGTCGATCACCGCCTCGACGGTGAGCCCCGCCCAGTCGGCGGGGACGCGTCCGGTGACCCGGAACCAGCTGGTGCCCCAGGCGGGTCCCCAGGCGTCACCGATCGCGCCGGGCTTGTACGGGGCGTTGACCGCCTCGGCGAACGGCACCGGTTCGCCCGGGGCGTGCCAGACCTCGATGTCCAGCGGCGCGGTACGCGGATGGATCGCCGGACGGATGCGCTCGCGCAGGACACGGTCCAGGCGTTCCTCGGTCAGGGTGCGGTCGTCATGCATGGCAGAAGCCTCTTCCGGGCTGGGGGAGCGATGGGGATGGTGCGGGATTCGGGGACGTACGGGAGGGCCGGGACGGGCGGGGGCGCAGGGCCGGACGGCGAACCGGGTACGGGATCAGGGGAGCTCGTCGAAGCCCGCACAGGGCAGGGAGAGCTCGTCGGCCAGGGCCAGGAGCCGCTCCAGCCGCGCCGGTGTCACATGGTTCGCCTCGTGGGCGTCGGCGACGCAGTGGGCGTACAGCGTGCTGACGCCGCCGTCCTCGGCGCTCCTGCGCACCGCCGCCTCGACCCCGGACAGATCGTCGCCGTACGCGAGCGGCCCGCGCCCGGAGTCCACCGAACAGCCGGGCAGCACCCTGCGGGCGGCCACGTCGGCCGCCGGGACGTGCAGTTCGTCCGCGAGCGACGGATCGGCGCGCCGGTCCGCCGGCACCCCGCCGCGCAGTCGCTCGAACAGGCCGAGCAGCAGCCGGTCGGTGGTGTCGTCGCGGGCACTGCACGGGTAGGCGAAGGTCCGGGCCGCGAAACCGAGACGGCGCAGCTCCTCCAGCGCGGGCAGGATCTCCCGGCGGAGGTAGGCGGCCGGGCCGTGCGCGGCGATGAAATCGGGCGCCCGCTCGTGCCGCAGGCCGTGGCAGCCGATGGTGTGGCCGTCGTCCGCGAGCCGGTGCAGCAGGCGCCGGTCCTCGCGGTCGAGCCGGTCGGGCTCGCAGATGAAGAAGGTGACCCGGGAGCCGTACCGCCGCAGCAGCGGCGCCGCGGCGGCCCATTCGCGCAGGTGCCGGTCGTCGAAGGTGAGCAGCAGCGCGCGGGTGATACCCGTCATCGCCCCGACTCCCCGGGGGCCCAGCCGGGAACGGATCCGTGCAGCGCGGTGTAGAACGGGTCGCCCGGGACGATCTCACCGGCCAGGACCGGGAGTCCGGTCAGGGCGGCCTTGTACATGGCGGTGATGAGTTCGAGGGAGCGCCGGCCGTCCCCGGCGCTCGCCCGCGGCCTTCGGCCCGCCCGCATGTCGGCGAGCAGCGACCGCAGTTGGGCGGCGTGCGAGCTGGGGACGTCCTGCGCGGGCGTGGACCAGGCGGCCGCACGGGCGGGGTCGACGCCGGGTGCCGGGGTGTAGGTCCAGTCGCCGTTGCCGTATCCGTAGAGATGGTTCAGCTCGATCGTGGCGTCGCGCAGATCGATGCGCAGATGGCTGACCTGACGCGGCGAGAGCGCGCTGTTGACGACGGTGGCGAGGGCGCCGGAGGCGAAACGCACGGTCGCGGTGGTCACATCGTCGGTCTCGGTATCACGGGCCAGCCGGCCCGCCATCGCCCGGATCTCCGCCCAGTCCCCGAGGAGTTCGAGCAGCAGGTCGATCTGGTGGATGCCGAGTCCCATCGCGGGGCCCGCGCCCTCGGTCGCCCACTTCCCGCGCCAGGGGACCGCGTAGTAGGCGTCGTCGCGGTACCAGGTGGTCTGGCAGTGGGCGACCAGCGGGGCTCCCAGCTCACCCGAGGCGATGAGCGCCTTCGCGTGTTCGGCGCCCGAGCCGAAGCGGTGCTGGAACACGACGGGGGCGTACGGCCCGCGCTCGCCCTCGGCGTCCGTCATCGCGTCGTACTCCGCGAGGCTGAGCGCGGGCGGCTTCTCGCACCACACCCAGGCCCCCGCCTCCAGTGCGGCGACGGCCTGACGGCGGTGGGCGACGGGCGGGGAGGCGATGACCACGAGATCGGGGCGGGCCTCGCGCAGGGCGGCCGCGAGATCGGTGGAGTGGTGGGGGAGGGAGAAGTCCGCGGCGAAGGACCGGGCGGCATCGGGGTCGGAGTCGACGGCGCCGACCACCGTGAAGTCCGCGGGGTGTTCGAGGAACGCCGGCATATGGACGGCGCGGGCGATGTTGCCGGCGCCGACGAACAGGACGCGGTAGGGCGTCGGGGTCACAGACATGGAAGGACCGTCCAGGTGGGTGAGCGATGTTGTGGAGTGGTAAGCGTTTTCCCGCAGGTGGGAAAAGCGCCCTCCCCGGGAGGAGGGCGGAGTCGGGCGTGGGAGAGGCGGTCAGAGCGTGGCGTAGAGCGCTCCGGCGCTGTTCACCGGACCGTTGCGGAGCCGGTCCGGCCAGTCGAGGGCGAGGCCGAGGGAGTCGCTCAGCCGTCCCTGGAAGGAAGCCAGCCTGCGTTCCGTCCCGCGTACGGCGCGCGGCGGCAGCCGGTGCTCCAGGCAGTACGACACCAGCGCGCCCACGGCCTCGCCGACCGCCCACTGGCCCTGGTGCCCGCCGAACGCGGGTGCGCTCAGGTGCGTGGCGCCGAGGTTCTGCCCGGCCGGAAGCAGGTTCTCCACCCGCACGGGCAGCAGCGCGCCCAGCGGCAGCTGGAACGGCAGGCACTCCAGATCCAGTCCGGGGCCGCCCCCGGTACCCGGTTGCAGGGTGATGCGGGAGCGCAGCGTCCCCACACTGTCCGTGAACGTCCGGGCCCCCGGCGCCCCCGCGCGGGCGGCGACGGTGAGATGGTGCTCCAGCACCGTGAACTCGGCCCGGATGCGTCGGGATTCACGCACCCGCAGCGACTTGGCGAACCCGTCGACTGTCCCGGTCACGTCCGGCCGCAGCCGCAGCTCCGGATAGCCGTGGCCGTCGTCGTGACGGGGCGCCCGGGTCTGCATCCAGTGGAGGAACGACAGCGCCTGCTCGCGCGCCTCCTGTTCGGCCTGTGCCCGTACGCCGTCGCCGGCACCGGCGAGCGGCAGCCTGGTGTAGGCCGTCTGCGGCCAGTCGACCAGGGTGATGTCGCTGTCGAAGGTCCCGGGCAGATACCGGCTGCGGGCGAGCGCCCGGCGCTGGTGCCAGCGGTCGTTGGGCGGCGCGGCCCACGGCGGGACGTCGTCCGGTTCGTGCAGGAACAGCGGCACGGTGCGCGGTGCCGCGCCGCCCGGCTCCGCCGTCTCCCAGGAGAAGGCGGCGGCCCACCGGTCGTAGCCGGCCGGCCGCTCGACCGTGTGGTCCTCGCCGGGGCGGTGCTCCAGGGCGAAGACCCATGAGGCGGGCTGCTGGTCCAGGGGATCGGCGACGGCGGCGGCGTGCGGCTCGCCGGTCTCCTCGCGGGACTCGGCCCCGGTGACATGCTCCACGCCCGCGAGGGCGAGCAGCTCGCCCAGGTCGGTGGCGTCGACGACGTACGAGGCGGAGACGGTCAGCCGGTCCCCGCCGGGGCGCTCCAGGGTGACGGCGGCGACCCGGTCGCCGTCCGGGTGGGCCGCGACCGGCCGGTGTTCCGGCAGCACGGTGACGCGCCCCGCCGCGAGGTGCGGGGCCAGCAGCTCCTGGACGACGGCGAGCGCGGCGCGTGGTTCATGGCTGAGGTGGCCGGTGGTGCTGAGCCCCGGGTCGAGCAGGGGATCCGCGTACGGCTCGGGGCACAGCGGGTAGTTGCGCCGGTAGAAGTCGCGTATCCGCTCCCGCAGGTCGCGATAGCCGGGGGAGACCGGGTCCAGTTCGATGCGGTGACCGTCGGCGAGCGGCACCGCCTGGGCGGTGAGCAGGCCGCCGGGCCAGTCGGTGGGGTCGGTGAGCACGACCCGGTGGCCGAAGCGGGCGGCGGTGAGCGCGGCGGCGAGACCGCCGGGACCGGCACCGACCACGAGGACGTCGGTCCCGAGTTCGCGGGCGGGGGGTGCGGGGGTGGCGGACACAGGAGTCTCCTCCCTCAGGGCCGGCGGGCGGCGACGGTGCGGAGCCGGACCGGCGCGGAGTCGCGCGTCCTGATCCGGACGGGAAGCACGATCTGCTCGGCGCTGCGGTACGGGTCCTCGCCCGCCGTGCGCTCCGAGATCCGGTTGACCAGGAGTTCCACCGCGCGGGTACCGATCTCCCGTGCGGGCAGCCGGGCGGCGAAGCTCGTCAGCGGCAGCAGATCGTAGGGCCCGGCGTCGTCCATGCCCGCCAGCACGATCTCGTCCGGCACACCGATGCCGAGCGACGCCAGATCGGCGGCGGCCGTGGCCACGGCGAAGCCGTGGGCGCACAGCAGCGCGGTCGGCGGCTCGGGCGCGGCGAGCAGTTCGGACAGCAGGTTCCTGCGGTCGTCCTCGGGCAGTGCGGTGTACGAGCGCAGGGCGGTCAGCTGGGGGAGCAGCGGCTGTCCATGGGCCCGCAGGGCCTGTTTGTGACCGGTCATCCGGTCATGGACGCTCGTGCACTCCGTCTCGCCCCAGAGCGTCGCGATGCGCTCGTGGCCGGCGGCGAGCAGCTGCTCGGTGAGGCGGTAGCCGACGTCGTAGTTGTCGGCGGTGACGGCGTCGATGGCGAGGTCCGGGAAGTACCGGTCGACCAGCACCATCGGGATGCGCAGACGCCTCATGTCCTCGAGCACGGCGAGATCGGGCGAACCCTGCACCGGGTACAGGATGATGCCGTCGACCCGGTCCTCGACCGCCTGTCGCAGCGCCCTGTCCTGGCGGGCGGTGGACGCGGGGTGGTCGGCGTGACCCGTGGTGGTCATCCCCATCGCGGTGTCGGAGAAGAACATGCGCAGCTCGCGTTCGGCGCAGCTCGACTCGATGCCGCGCAGCACGTCGGACTGGTGCGGCCCCTGACCGCTGATGATGCAGGCGATCACTCCGGAGCGCTGCGCGGCGGGCTCCCCGGGCCGGTCCGAGGGCGCCGCGACAAAGGTGCCCAGGCCCCGGCGGCGTACCAGCAGGCCTTCCGCGACCAGGTCGTTGAGGGCCCGCACCGCCGTGGTGGAGCTGACCTGGAACCGTTCGCGCAGCTGGTTCTGGGTGATGAACGGCGCACCCGCCTCGTACTCGTCGCGTGCCACCTCGGCCCGCAACTCGTCCTTGATCCGCTGGTACTTGGGTCCGGACATGCCCATCCAGCCACCACCCCCTCTGTTTGACGCGTCAAAGCAGCGTGGGTCCCAGTGTGTTGATGGTTAACGCATTATTTCAAGGGGGTTGCAGGGAAAACTTGTGTATTAGCGCGTCAAGTGAGCGGGTCGGGCCGCTTGAACGCGTCAACCCGAAGGGCGGCGGCTCAGCCGGCGGGGCGCGGCGGCGGTGCCGTACTGGCCCGCACCACGAGCCGCGACGGCACCGCGAGCGACCGCGGCGAGGCCGACGCGTCGCCGAGCGCCAGCAGCAGCGCCCGGCGCCCGATCTCCTCCAGCGGCAGCCGTACGGTGGTGAGCGCGGGAGTCACGTCGGAGGCCACCGGGAGGTCGTCGAACCCGACCACGGAGACCTCGGCCGGCACACTGCGGCCGAGGTCGTCGCGCAGCGCCGCCAGGGCGCCGAGGGCCATGGCGTCGTTCAGCGCGAACAGCGCCGTGATGTCCTGCGACCTGCGGAAGATCCGCACGGCGGCGGCGCGTCCGCCGTCCCGGGTGAAGTCGGCCTCCGCACGATGGCGCTCCTGGACCTGCACGCCGAGCTCCGCCGCGCGCTCCAGGAACCCCTGCAGCCGCTCCTGTACCGAGACCAGGGCCAGCGGTCCGCAGATGACGCCGATCTCCGTGTGCCCGAGGCCGACGAGGTGCTCGGCGACCGCGCGGCCCCCCTCGCGGTTGCCCGGCATGATCGTGTCCACCGGAAGGCCCTGGTGCGCCACCGCGGTGACCCGGCCGCCGTGGGCCGCGAACGCCTCCAGTTCCTGGGTGAGCGCGGGGCTGCCGCCGGTGAAGCCGGACCCGGCGAGGATGACGGCACGGGCCCGCTGCGCGCGCAGCCGCGCCACGTACTCCGCCTGGAGCTGGGGTTCGTGGAACGTGCCCGCCAGCATCACCAGGAGCTTGCGGTCGCGGGCGACCTCCATGACACCGGCCGCGATGGCGGAGTAGTAGGCGTCGTTCACATCGTGGACGATCAGCCCGACGATGGAGGTCGTGGACTGCACGAGTGCGCGGGCCGGTGCGTTGGACACGTAACGGAGCCGGGCGGCCGCCTCCAGGACACGCTCCTGGAGCTCCTGGGTGACGTTGCGGTCGCTGTCGCTGAGGACGCGCGACGCCGTGGCAAGGGATACCCCGGCGTCCTGCGCGACCTGCTGGAGCGTCACGGCGGACGACGGGCGGGGGCGGGCGGAACGTCGATTGACCTGGCTCGGCATAGGTCTACGATAGCTGCACTGAAAGCGTTTTCCCATTGCATCCATCAGTGGATCCGGCGCCGTGGACGCGCCGTCCGGCAAGGGCCGCGCACCTCGAACAGACGATCATGACGCGCGGCGGACGGCCGCCCGCGCTCCAATGGACGCGTGACCGCGCCTCCCGACGACTGCCTCGCGCGCAATGAATGGATCTGCGGCGCCTATCTCTCCAGCCGCCGGGAGATCCTCTGGGACGCGACGGTCCAGCACCTCCAGCTGACCTCGGTCTCGGTGCTCATCGGTCTGGCCCTCGCCCTGCCGCTCGCGCTGGCCGCCCGCGGCAGGCGCTGGGCGGCCGGACCCGTGCTCGGCCTGACGACGGTCCTCTACACCGTCCCCTCGCTCGCGATGTTCTCGCTGCTGCTGCCGGTGTACGGGCTCTCCGCCACGCTCGTCGTCGCCGGACTCGTCCTCTACTCGCTCACCCTTCTCGTGCGCAACATCCTCGCCGGACTCCGGGCCGTGCCCGAGGAGACCCGGCAGGCGGCGCGCGGCATGGGCTACGGCCCCCTGCGCCTGCTGATGACCGTGGAACTCCCGCTCGCCCTGCCCGCCTCCATGGCCGGACTGCGGATCGCCACCGTCTCGGCGGTCTCCCTGGTCACGGTCGGGGCCATCGTCGGCCACGGCGGGCTCGGCAACCTCATCTACGCGGGCATGAACACCTACTTCAAGGTCCAGGTGCTCACCGCGTCCGTCCTGTGCGTCGTCATCGCCGTGGCGGCCGACCTGCTGCTCCTGGGCGCGCAGCGGCTGCTGACGCCCTGGGCCAGGAGCCGGCCGTGACCACCCTCGCCGACACCTGGTCCTGGCTCACCACGGCCGCCCACTGGTCAGGGCCCGACGGGGTCTGGCACCGGCTCGGCGAACACCTCTGCCTCACCGCGGTCTGCCTGCTGATCAGCTGTCTCATCGCCCTGCCGGTCGCCCTGGTCCTCGGCCACCTCGGCAGGGGCGGCGCCCTGGCCGTCAACATCTCGAACATCGGCCGGGCCGTCCCCACCTTCGCCGTGCTGGTCCTGCTGCTGCTCACACCGGTCGGTACGTACGGCCAGTGGTCGACCGCCATCGCGCTGGTGCTCTTCGCCATGCCCCCGCTGCTCACCAACGCCTATGTGGGGATGCGCGAGGTGGACCGGGACGTGGTCGGGGCGGCCCGGGGGATGGGCATGACGGGCCGGCAGATGCTGCTGGGCGTGGAGCTGCCGCTCGCGATGCCGCTCGTCCTCACCGGCATCCGGATCGCCGCCGTGCAGCTCGTCGCCACCGCGACGCTGGCCGCCCTGGCCGGCGGCGGCGGGCTGGGCCGGATCATCACCGCGGGCTTCAACCTGGCCTCCACACCCCAGGTCGTGGCCGGGGCGGTCCTGGTCGCCGTCCTCGCCCTCCTGGTGGAAGGGCTCTTCGAGGCCGGCCGGCGCATCGCTCCGGACCGGCGCAGGGCCCGGGAAGCCGTGTGAGCCGCCCCCGTACCCCGTACGCCCTGTGCGTCCTTCTCCTGCTGGCCGCCACCGCCGCGGCGTGCGCCACCGGCCCCGCCCTGGAGAACCAGGGTGCTGTCACCGCCCCGCCCGGTGACAGCCGGCACCTCACGATCGGCTCCGCCGGATTCACCGAGAGCGATCTGCTCGCCCGGATGTACGCGATCCTGCTCGGCCGGGCCGGGTACACCACCGGGATCATCTCCGTGACCAACCGGGAGATCTACGAACCCGCGCTGGAGAGCGGCCAGATCGACATCGTGCCGGAGTACGCGGCGACCTTCGCCGACTGGCTGAACGCCAAGACCAACGGCGCCGGCGCCGCGCCCGTCGGTTCCCCCGACCTCGGCACCACGATGAAGGCCCTGCGCTCCCTGGCCGCGCCCCGCGGCCTCACCGTCCTGGACCCGGGCCGGGCCGTCGACCAGAACGCCTTCGCGGTCGCTTCCTCCTACGCCGCGCGGCACCGCCTGAAGACCCTCAGCGACCTGGGAAGGTCCCGGCTGCCCGTGCGGCTGGCGGCGGGCGACGAATGCGTACAGCGCCCGTACTGCGCGCCCGGACTCAGGAAGACGTACGGCATCGACATCACCGCCGTCGACCCGAAGGGTGTCGGCACCACCCAGGCCAGACAGGCGGTGCAGAGCGGTCAGGACCAGATGGTCCTGACCACCACCACGGACGCCACGCTGGACGACTTCGGCCTCGTGCTCCTCGCCGACGACAGACATCTGCAGAACGCCGACCACCTGGTCCCCGTCGTCAACCGCGCGCGGGCGGGCGGCGCCGGGGTGCGCGACGCCCTCGCCCCGCTCGGCACCGTACTGACCACGGCCGCTCTGGCCTCGATGAACGAGCAGGTCGACAGCTGGCGCAGGCTGCCCGAGGACGTCGCACGCGCCTACCTGAGGAAGGAGGGGCTCATCCCGGCGGGGTGAGGGACCGTCGATGTCCTCAGGCCGTCAGCTTCCCCGGGAGCCAGGCCAGCTGGGCGGCCTGCTGGAACGCGCCACCGCCCTCGTGGTCGTTGAAGTCGTACACCTCGATCGTCTTGTCCTGGTGGCCGTAGGCGTTGAAGGCGGCGAAGACCGTCGAGGGCGGGCAGGTCTGGTCCTCCAGGGCCGCCGAGAACAGCGCGGGAGCCCGGCCGCGCGCCGCGAAGTGCACCCCGTCGAAATAGGCCAGGGTGGCGTTGGCCCGCTCGGTGCGGCCGCGGTGCGTCTTGAGGTAGTTGCCCACCTCGCGGTACGGCTGCCGGTCGGTGAGGGTGAGCGCACGCGGGAAGTCGCACAGGAACGGCACGTCCGGGGCGACCGCGACCAGGTCCGGTATGAGACCTCCGGCGGCGATCGCGATGCCGCCGCCCTGGCTGACCCCGGTGACGGCGGTGCGCGCCGCGTCGGCCAGCGGATGCGAGCGGGCGGCCTCCACGGCCCGCACCGCGTCCGTGAACACACGCCGGTAGTAGTAGTCCAGCGGATCCTCGATGCCCCGGGTCATGAAGCCGGGCAGAGAGGGCGCGCTGCCCACGGGGTCGGCCGTGTCGCCCGGCGCCCAGCCGCTGCCCTGGCCCCGGGTGTCCATCACGAAGTGGGTGAAACCGGCCGAGGCCCACAGCAGATGGGTGTGCGCCAGACCGCGCCCGCCGCCGTATCCGAGGAACTCCACGACCACCGGCAGGGGCTCCCGGGTACCCGCCGGAACGACGAACCACCCCTTCACCGGGTGCCCGCCGAAGCCCGCGAACGTCACGTCGTACACCTCGACGCCCGCCAGCCCCGTGCCGGTGTGCCGTTCGAAGCGGGGGTTGAGGTCATGGGCCCTGGCCTCGTCGAGGGTCGTCGACCAGAACCTGTCGAAGTCCGCGGGCTCCACCGACCGGCTGCGGTAGCCGTGCAGCTCGGGGAGGGGCAGATCGAACCGAGCCATGAGGGACCGCCTTCGTCGCAGGAAAAGACGATCACACCGTACGGTCCCGCCCTCAGGCGTCCGCCACCGAGTCGAACGCCACTTCCTCGCGCGGGACGCCCTGAGCGTCCGCGTCCACCGAGCGGCGCAGCGCCTCATGGAGCTTCGCCGGAGTCAGCACCCCCAGGAAACGCGCCCCGTCCAGCACCGCCACCCACCCGGCGTCGTACTGGAGCATCTCGCTGAACGCCTGCTTCAACGGGGCGCCGACGGGCACCCACGCGTCCATCCGCCGGGCCGGCTCACCCACGGTCGCCGGCTCCCCGGCCTCCCGCAGCGCCTCCACCGACACCCAGCCGTGCAGCTCGCCCGCACCGTTCAGGACCACCGCCCAGCGCGCCCCCGCCGCACCCAGCCGGGCCGCCGCGGAGCCGGCCGGTTCGTCGAGCCGGGCCACCGGCGGCGCCCAGAGGTCCTCCGGCTCGATCGCGGTGACCGACAGCCGTTTCAGCCCCCGGTCGGCGCCGACGAACCGGGCCACGTACGGCGTCGCCGGGGTGCCGAGCACGGCGGCCGGGGTGTCGAACTGCTCGATGCGGCCCTCCCCGTACACGGCCATCCGGTCGCCCATCCGGACGGCTTCCTCGATGTCGTGCGTGACCAGCAGAACGGTCTTCCCGACGGTTGCCTGCAGTCCCAGGAACTCGTCCTGAAGCCGTTCACGGACCACCGGGTCCACCGCGCCGAAGGGTTCGTCCATCAGCAGCACCGGCGGATCCGCCGCGAGCGCCCGCGCCACCCCCACCCGCTGGCGCTGGCCGCCGGACAGCTGGGCGGGGTAGCGCGGTCCGTAGATGCCCGGGTCCAGGCCCACCAGGTCGAGCAGTTCCGCCGCCCGCTCCCTGGCCCTGGCGCGCTTCCAGCCGGTCAGCGCCGGGACGGTCGCGGTGTTGTCCAGGACCGTCCGGTGCGGGAACAGGCCGACCTGCTGGATCACATATCCGGTCCGGCGGCGCAGTTTCACCGGGTCGACGCCGGCGATGTCCTCCCCGTCGACCAGGATCCGGCCCGAGGTCGGCTCGATCAGCCGGTTCACCATCATCATGGTGGTGGTCTTGCCGCAGCCGGAGGGTCCGACCAGCGTGACCAGTTCCCCCTCGCGGACCTCGAAGGACAGATCGTCGACCGCGGTCGTGCCGTCCGGGTAGACCTTGCCGACCTGCTCGAACCGGATCATGAGTGCACGTTAGGAGCCACCCGGACCGGGCGCACACGGGCCGGGCCCGTCCGGGTCACGCCCATGTGCTGAACTGTCCCGGAACCATCTGATTCAGGAGCCTTTTGTGAGCAGCTACCGGCAGCCCGGCGTCGTCTTCACCGACCGTCATTTCACGGTCCCGCTCGATCACAGCGACCCGGGCGGCGAGCAGATCGAGATCTTCGGCCGGGAGGCGGTGGCGTCCGGCCGGGCCGGTGAGCAGCTGCCGTGGCTGCTCTACCTGGAGGGCGGCCCCGGGTTCGGCGCCCGCCGGTTCGTCGGTGCGGAGGCATGGCTCGGCCGTGCCGTACGGGAGTTCCGGGTGCTGCTGCTCGACCAGCGCGGCACCGGCCGGTCCACCCCGGCCAACCGGCAGACCCTGCCGCTGCGGGGCGGCCCCCGCGAGCAGGCCGAGTACCTCGCCCACTTCCGCTCGGACAGCATCGTCCGCGACTGCGAGCTCATCCGCCCGCAGCTGACCGGCGGCGCGACCTGGACCGTGCTGGGGCAGTCCTACGGCGGATTCTGCGCCGTACGCTACCTTTCGGCCGCCCCCGAAGGACTCGAAGCCGTACTGATCACCGGCGGTCTGCCCGCGCTCGACGCCCACGCCGACGAGGTGTACCGGGCCGCCTATCCGCGGATCGAGCGGAAGGCCGCCGCCCACTACGCCCGCTACCCGCAGGACGTACGGCGCGCCCGCGAGATCACCGCTCACCTCGCCGAACACCGGCCCGAGAGCGCCGGGCACCGGCTGACGCCCGAGGGGTTCCAGTCGCTGGGCATCATGCTGGGCGGCGGCAGCGGCAGCCACCAGCTGCACTATCTGCTGGAGAACGCCTTCGTCCGCACCCCGCACGGAACCGAGCTCTCCGACGCCTTCCAGGAGGGCATGCGCACGGCCAACTCGTTCGCCGGACATCCGCTGTACGCCCTGATGCACGAGGCGATCTACGGACAGGGCGGGGCACCCACCGGATGGGCCGCCGAGCGGGTCAGGTCCGAGTTCCCGCAGTTCGACGCGGAGGCGGCACTGGCGGGGGAGGGCCCCGTCCTCTTCACCGGCGAGAGCATCCACCCCTGGCACTTCGAGGTGGACCCGGCGCTGCGCCCGCTGCGCGAGACCGCCGCACTCCTCGCGGACCGCACCGACTGGCCGGTGCTGTACGACGCCGGGCGGCTCGCCGTCAACGAGGTCCCGGTCGCCGCGGCCGTGTACCACGACGACATGTACGTGGACACCGGGCACGCGCTGCGCACCGCCGCGTCGATCCGCGGGCTGCGCACCTGGGTGACGAACGAGTTCGAGCACGACGGACTGCGCGCGGGCGGGCCGCGTGTGCTGGACCGGCTGCTCGCGATGGTCAGGGACGAGATCTGACCCCTGCCGCCCGGTGAACGCGGGGGAGCCGGCCGCGCACGGTGTGCGGCCGGCTCCCCCGGGTACGACGGTTTGGCTCCGCCACGCGCGACGGGGCGGACCGGTCCGCACGTGTCACCGCTGGAGTGCCTCCAGGGTGGCGTTCAGGCCGGCGGAGCGCGGGGCGCGGTTGTGCGGGAGCCTGGACAGCACCGCCGCCATCCCGCAGGAGTTGGTCACCGCGGAGAACACCAGGCCGGAGCCTATGCCGGCGGAGAGCCAGCGCGCGGCCGGGAAGCGGAGCCCCGCCACCAGACCCGCCACCACCAGCGAACCGGCGGCGAGCCGGACCTGACGCTCCATCGGCCAGACGGCCCCGGCGCCCGCCGGCCGGTCCAGACCGCGGCCGTCCCCCTCCCAGGCGGAGGTGCCGCCGATGAGGGTCGCCGCGTCGATGTCGGCTCCGGCGAGGATTTCGCAGGCGCGCGTCGATCGGACGCCGGAGGCGCACACCACGAGGAGGGTGCCGCGGGCGGCGGCCGACTTCAGCGCGGCCAGCGCCTCGGGGAGCCGGTCGAGCGGGACGTTCAGGGCGCCGGGGACATGTCCTGAGGCGTACTCGCCGGGGGCTCGCACGTCGATGACGGTGAACTCCTCCAGGCGGGCCGCGGCCTGGGCGGGGGAGAGGGAGGCGGGGCTGGTCACGAGCGGTTCTTCCTTTCGTTCACCGGGGTCGGGAAGACACGCGTCACCCGTTCCCCGGACAGGTTAGAATACCCCTTGGGGTATTCGGAGGAGGATGTGTGGAACTCGACATGGCGGCCGACGAACTGAAGTCGGTCCTCAACCGCCTGCGCCGCGCACAGGGCCAGCTCAACGCGATCATCAGGATGATCGAGGAGGGCCGGGACTGCGAGGACGTCATCACGCAGATGGCGGCGGTTTCGCGGGCCCTGGACCGGGCCGGTTTCGCGATCATCGCCACCGGGCTGCAGAACTGCATGGCGGACGGCTCCGCCGAGCCCGCCGACCGTGACCGGATGCGTGCCCGGCTGGAGAAGCTCTTCCTCTCGCTGGCCTGACGCGGGTGCGCCGCCGGACCGGCGGCGCGCACCGCGCCGGCGGCCCGGCCGGATCATCGAAGGACGGCGTCGATGACCATGCCGAGCGCCACCGCCAGGAGCACCCCGCCGAACACGCGCTGCAGGGCGTCCGTGGACACCTTCGAGGCCAGCCGCTTGCCGTCCCAGGCGCCGAGCACCGCCGCCGCCGTGAAGGGGGCTATGACGGCCCAGTCCAGGGCGGCCGGCGTCGCGAGCCGGGTGACCAGCGCCGCCGTCGAGTTGACCGTGATGACGAGGAGGCTCGTCCCCACGGCGGCGGTCATCGGCACGGCGAGGAACGTGACCAGTGCGGGCACCGCCAGGAAGCCGCCGCCCACTCCGAGGAAGCCGGTCACCGCCCCGAGCCCCGCACCCGCCCCGGCGGCCCGGCGGGCGGGCACGGGAGCGCCGGCGTCGGCGGCCGGGGGCAGCGGACGGGGCCGGAGCATCCGGACCGCGGCCACCGCCGCGAGCGCGGCGAACGCCACCGTCAGCACCACCGCCGGAATCCGTACCGACAGTGCCCCGGCGACGGCCGCCGGGACGATGCCCGCGGCCGCGAAGAGCGCGCCCGTACGCCACCGGACCGCGCCGTCCCGGGCGTGGGCCAGCAGGCCGGTCAGCGAGGTCGCGATCACGATGAGCAGCCCGGCGGTGGTCGCCGCGGCCGGGCTGAAGCCGAGCGGATAGATCAGCGCGGGAACAGCGAGGACGCTGCCCCCGCCGCCGAGCCCGCCGAGCGCGAGGCCGACCACGGCCCCGGCCCCGGCCGTCACGGCCAGGATCAGCGAGGTCATGCGACGACGGCCATCAGGCCCGCCGCGTGTGCCGCACCGGACCCGTCGTCGGCGGCCACCACCTCGCCCGGCGGTATCTCGGCCGGCCGCCCGGGGAGCTGATGAATGGTGTCGACGAAGAACACGACACGCTCCTTTCGTACGATGTACCCCCAGGGGTATCTCTCGAACAGCCTAGCATTGATACCCCCGGGGGTATTTTTCGCCCCAGTGTGTCGGCTCGGCGCGGGCTCCGCCCACGTGGATAGCCTGCTGGCATGACGCAGCGACAGCTCGAACCCATGCCCACCGACTGGCAGCGTGCCCTGGCCGTTGTCGCCCATCCCGATGACCTGGAGTACGGAGCGGCCGCCGCGGTGGCGGGCTGGACCGACGGTGGCCGGGAGGTCTCCTATCTGCTCGCCAGCCGTGGTGAGGCCGGCATCGACACGCTCCCCCCTGCGGAGTGCGGCCCGGTGCGGGAGCGGGAGCAGCGGGAGAGCGCGGCAGTGGTCGGGGTGCGGGCGGTGGAATTCCTGGACCACCGGGACGGCGTGATCGAGTACGGCATCCGGCTGCGCCGCGAGATCGCCGCGGCCGTTCGCCGCCACCGCCCGGAACTGGTGATCACGCTCAATCACCGTGACACCTGGGGCGGGGTCGCCTGGAACACCCCCGACCACCGGGCGGTCGGGCGGGCCGCGCTGGACGCGGTCGCGGACGCGGGCAACCGGTGGATCTTCCCCGAGCTCGTGGAGCAGGGGCTCCGGCCGTGGGACGGGGTGCGCTGGATCGCGGTCGCGGGCAGCGACCGGCCCACGCACGCGGCCGACGCCACGCAGGGCTTCGAGCGCTCCGTCCGGTCGCTGCTGGCGCACCGCACGTACATCGAGGCGCTGACGGAGGAGGATCCCGAGGCGTACTGCCGTACGTTCCTGGGCGGTGCGGTGCGCTCCGTCGCCGAGCGGTTCGGCGGGACTCCCGCCGTCCCCTTCGAGGTCTTCGCCCGCTGAGGCGCCGGCCCGCCGGGTCGCGGGCCGACGGAGTCGTCCGCGGCGACGGACCGGCGCGGCAGGGTCTCACCGTCCATGTCCGTGATGCCGCGGCGCTCGCGGCCCAGGACCTCCGGGGTCCGCAGGACCTGCCCGCCGACGGCTATGTCCTCGGCATCGGCGCGGGCCGCATCGTCCTGGCGGGCAAGGACACCACCGGCACGTACTACGCCGCCCAGGCCCTTCGCCAGATCCTGCCGCAGCACCGCCGACGCCCGTGCGCCTCCTCTGGCGCGGGGGGACCGGCCCCGCACCGCAGATCGCCGAGGTGATCGTCGGGTAGGGACCGGGCCCCGGAAGCGGGGGCGGGGCGCCCGGCTGTACGCGGTGGGCCCGCCCCCGGTACGCCGCGTTTGCCCGGCCGATTGACAAACCGGCTTGCTGATTCTGCAATGGGGGCATGAAGGAACACGACCGGGACGACCCGGAACTGGATGCCGTACTCACCGGTGTCGGACCCCGGCTGCGCAGGCTGCGCACCGACCGGGGGGTGACGCTCGCGGCCCTCTCCGCAGCCACCGGAATCTCCGTCTCCACCCTCTCCCGGCTGGAGTCCGGCGGGCGGCGCCCCAGTCTGGAGCTGCTGCTCCCGATCGCCCGCGCCCATGAGGTGCCGCTCGACGATCTCGTCGGCGCGCCGCCCGTCGGGGACCCGAGGGTCAGGGCCAAACCGATCGTGCACGGCGGGAAGACCGCGCTCCCGCTGACCGGCCGGCCGGGCGGTCTCCAGGCGTACAAGGTGGTGCACGAGTCCGCCTCCGGGGATGTGCCGGCGCAGCGCACCCATGAGGGGTACGAGTGGCTGTACGTGCTCTCCGGGAAGCTGAGGCTGCTGCTGGCCGAACACGATCTGGTGCTGGAGCCGGGGGAGGCGGCCGAGTTCGACACCCGGCTGCCGCACTGGTTCGGGCCCGTGGGCGACGAGCCGGTGGAATACCTCAGCCTGTTCGGGCCGCAGGGCGAGCGCATGCATGTCAGGGCCAAGCCCAAGAGAGGCTGAGGCGGGCCGGCGGGGCGGGTGCGCCGGCCTTCCCGAGGTGTTCCCAGATCGGCAAGCGACCGCTTAGTATGCGCCGGAGCGGTGGTAGTGCGAGCGATGGCCGACGCGCGGCGGTCATGCGCGGGCGCCGTGAGCAGGTAATGCCGACAGTGTTGTGGAGGCCCCTCATGCAGGCATGGCGAGTGCACCGGAACGGCGAGCCGGGCGAGGTGATGCGGCTCGACGAGACGGAGCGGCCCACGCCCGGCGAGGGCCAGGTGCTGATCCGGGTGCGGGCGGCCAACGTCAACTTCCCCGACGCGCTGCTCTGCCGGGGGCAGTACCAGGTGCGTCCGCCGCTGCCCTTCACACCGGGTGTGGAGGTCTGCGGCGACACCGAGGACGGGCGCCGGGTGCTCGCCACCCCCGCCCTTCCGTACGGCGGCTTCGCCGAGTACGTCGTCGCGGACGAGGCGGCCCTGCTGCCCGCGCCCGGCTCCCTGGACGACGCCGAGGCGGCGGCCCTGCACATCGGCTACCAGACGGGCTGGTTCGGGCTGCACCGCCGCGCCCGCATCGAGGCGGGCGAGACCCTGCTCGTGCACGCGGCGGCGGGCGGCGTCGGCAGCGCCGCCGTACAGCTCGGCAAGGCGGCCGGCGCCACCGTCATCGGCGTCGTCGGAGGCCCGGAGAAGGCCGCGACCGCCCGGGAGCTGGGCTGCGACCTGGTCATCGACCGCCGCTACGAGGACATCGTGGCGCGGGTCAAGGAGGCCACCGGCGGACGGGGCGCGGACGTCGTCTACGACCCCGTCGGCGGCGATGCCTACGCCAGGTCCGTGAAGTGCGTCGCCTTCGAGGGACGCGTCCTCGTCGTCGGCTTCGCGAGCGGAGTCGTCCCCGCCCCGGCGCTCGGCCACGCCCTCGTCAAGAACTACTCGATCGTCGGGCTCCACTGGGGTCTGTACAACACCGAGGACCCCGCCGCGGTCCGCGCCTGCCACGACGAGCTGACCCGGCTCGCGGCCCAGGGGGTCATCAGGCCGCTGGTCACCGAGCGTGCCGCGATGGCCGGTGCGGCGGCCGCCGTCCAGCGTGTCGCCGACGGCGCCAGCACCGGCCGCATCGTCGTCCTGCCGACGGGAGCCGCCCGGTGACCACCGCCCCCGACGCGGACGAGATCCGCCGCCGCACGAGCGAACTGCTGTCCGCGTACCCGCCGGCCACCACGGACCGCACCGTATTCCTCAAGGCCCGCTTCGACGCGGGGCTGGCCTGGGTCCACTGCCCGGCCGGACTCGGCGGGCTCGACGCGCCGCGTTCCCTCCAGCCCGTCGTCGACGCCGCGCTCGCCGCCGCCGGGGCTCCCGGCAACGACCCGCGCCGCATCGGCATCGGTCTGGGCATGGCGGCCCCGACCATCCTCGGGTTCGGCACCGACGAGCAGAAGCAGCGCTTCCTGCGGCCCCTGTGGGTCGGCGAGGAGGTGTGGTGCCAGCTGTTCAGCGAACCGGGTGCCGGATCCGACCTGGCCGCCCTCGGCACCCGGGCCGTCCGGGACGGGGCGGACTGGGTCGTCGACGGGCAGAAGGTCTGGACGTCCAGCGCCCATGTGGCCCGCTGGGCGATCCTGATCGCCCGCACCGACCCGGACCTGCCCAAGCACCGGGGCATCAGCTACTTCATCTGCGACATGACCGACCCCGGTGTCGAGGTGCGGCCGCTGCGCCAGATCACCGGCGAGGCGGAGTTCAACGAGGTCTTCCTCACCGGCGTCCGAATCCCGGACAGCAGGCGGCTCGGCCCGGTGGGCGAGGGCTGGAAGGTCGCGCAGACCACCCTGATGAACGAGCGCGTCTCGATCGGCGGAGCCCGGATCCCGCGCGAGGGCGGCATGATCGGCCCGGTCTCGCGGACCTGGCGCGAGCGCCCGGAGCTGCGCACCCACGACCTGCACCAGCGCCTGCTGACGCTGTGGGTGGAGGCCGAGGTGGCCCGGCTCACCGGCGAGCGGCTGCGTCAGCAGCTCGTCGCCGGGCAGCCCGGCCCCGAAGGATCGGGCATGAAGCTCGCCTTCGCCCGCCTCAACCAGGAGATCAGCGGTCTGGAGGTCGAACTGCTGGGCCAGGAGGGCCTGTTGTACGGCGACTGGACCATGCGCCGGCCGGATCTGGTCGACTTCACCGGCCGCGACGCCGGGTACCGCTATCTGCGCGCCAAGGGCAACTCCATCGAGGGCGGCACGAGCGAGGTACTGCTGAACATCGTCGCCGAGCGCGTGCTCGGACTGCCCGCCGAACCGCGCAACGACAAGGACGTCGCCTGGAAGGACCTGTCCCGATGACCGAGCCGAACCAGCCCGCCGCCACCCCCGACCTGCTCTACTCGCAGGACGAGGAGGACCTGCGGTCCGCCGTGCGCTCCCTGCTGGCCGACCGGGCCGGCGCATCGGCGGTGATCGCCGCCACCGAGTCCGGCACGCCGTACGACCCGCGGCTGTGGAAGGCGCTCGCCACCGGCATCGGCGCCGCCGGACTCCTCGTACCGGAGACGCTGGGCGGGCAGGGGGCCTCGCACCGGGAGGCCGCCGTGGTCCTGGAGGAGCTCGGCCGCAGCGTCGCCCCCGCGCCCTTTCTGACCAGTGCGGTCGCGGCGACCGGCACGCTGCTCGCGCTGGGGGACGAGGACGGTCCGGTCGCCGGGCTGCTCGGTGAGCTGGCCTCCGGCCGCGCGACCGCGGTTCTCGCCGTGCCGTTGGCCACCCCGCCCTCCGGAGCGCTCACCGGGGCGGTGACCGCGTCGGCTGGCGTCCTCGACGGGACGGTGCGCGGGGTGGCCGACGCCCTCGCCGCCGATGTGCTGCTGGTGCCCACCGCCGAGGGCCTGTACGCGGTCCGGACGGCCGGGGACGCGGTTGCCCTGGAGCCGCTCGTCGCCCTCGATCTCACCCGCCCGCTCGCCGCGGTCACCCTGACCGGCGCCACCGGGACCCTGCTCGCCGACGGGGCCACCGCCGACCGTGCCGTACGGCACGGGCTGCTCACCGGCGCCGGGCTGCTCGCTTCCGAACAGCTCGGCCTCGCCGAGTGGTGTCTGACCGAGACCGTGCGGTACACCCGTGAACGGCACCAGTTCAACCGGCCCGTGGGCTCGTTCCAGTCGCTCAAGCACCGGATGGCGCAGCTCTGGCTGGAGGTCGTCTCGGCCCGCGCCGCCGCCCGCAACGCCGCCGACGCCCTCGCCACCGGCAGCCCGGACGCCCCGCTCGCGGTCGCCGTGGCCCAGGCGTACTGCTCGAAGGCCGCGGTGCACGCCGCCGAGGAGTGCGTGCAGTTGCACGGCGGGATCGGGATGACCTGGGAACACCCGGCGCATCTGTATCTGAAGCGGGCGAAGGCCGACTCGATCGCGTACGGCACCGCGGGCAGCCATCTCGGGACGGTGGCCGGGCTGGCCGGACTCCCGGCGCCCTGAGGGCTGTCCGCGGCCCCTGCGCAGGGGCCGGCGAGCGGGGGTACGCGACCGCGTATCCCCGCATCGCCGTGCCGGGGAAGGTCGCGGGGAGAAGGGCGGGCGAGCGGGCGGAGCCGGCCGGGTGCGGGCGGGGTGGGCGAGGCTCTTTACGTGCTGTTTAATTGCGATCAGTTCGCAATAACATTCGATCTTCAATAGGGATGTGCAGTATGACGGCCCGATCGGTACGGGGAGCGGTCGCCACCACGCTGGCGGCCGTGCTGTCGATATCCGCGGCGGCCTGCTCGAATCCGGGGAGTCCGGGCGGCGGCGCGGGTTCCGGCTCCGCGGACTCGGCCGTCGTCGGCATCGCGTACGAGCCCGACAGCCTCAGCCCGCTGCTCGGCTACGGCAAGGACGGCAACTCCAAGATATTCGACGGGCTGCTCGCCCTCGACGGCGCGATGACGCTGCGGCCCGCACTCGCCACCGCCCTGCCCGAGGTCAGCGACGACGGGCTCACGTACACCTACCGGCTCCGCAAGGGCGTCACGTTCAGCGACGGCAAGCCGTTCGGCGCGAAGGACGTCGTCTTCACCTACCGCACGATCCTCGACGAGAAGACGAACAACGCCTCGCGCACCGAACTGGACGCGGTGAAGACCGTCGAGGCGGTCGGCGACGACAGCGTCGTCTTCACCCTGAAGTACCCCTACGCGCCCTTCGCCCAGCGCACCGTCCTGCCCATCGTCCCCGAACACATCGCGGGCAAGCAGGACGTGAACACCGGCGCCTTCACCACCCACCCCATCGGCACCGGGCCCTATCTGCTCACCAAGTGGTCCAAGGGCGAGAAACTGAGCTTCAAGGCCAACCCCGGATACTGGGGCGGCGCACCGAAGATCAAGAAGTTCACCATGGCCATCATCAAGGACGACGACGTGCGCGCCACCCGGCTGCGCTCCGGCGACCTCGACGGCGCGATCCTGCCGCCCAACCTCGCCAAGGGCTTCAAGGGCGAGGGCAGGAAGACCTACGCGGCCACGACGTACGACTACCGCACGGTGACCCTGCCGACCCACAACAAGGTCGCCGGTGACACCGCCGTCCGGCGCGCGCTCGATGTCGCCGTCGACCGGCAGGCCATGGTCGACTCCATCCTCAACGGCGAGGGCAGGCCCGCCTACGGGCCCGTCCCCACCGACAGCGAGTGGTTCACCGAGGGAACCGAGCGCCGCCACGACCTCGCCGCCGCGCAGCGGATCCTCGACGCGGCGGGCTGGAAGCCGGGCAAGGACGGCATCCGCACCAAGGACGGGGTGCGCGCCGCCTTCCCGCTCTGGTACCTCACCGGTGACAAGCTCCGCCAGGAACACGCCCTCGCCTACGCCTCCGACGCCAAGAAGGCCGGCATCGACATCACCGCCGAGGCCGGGACCTGGGAGGTCATCGAGCCCCGGATGAAGCAGGACGCCGTCCTCGCGGGCGGCGGATCGCCCGCCGACCCCGACTTCGACCAGTACACCCTGCTGAAGTCCTCCCTCGCGGGAGACGGCTTCAACAACATGGCCTGGTACGACAACAAGGCCGTCGACACGGCCCTCGAAGCGGGCCGCCGGAGCGGTGACAAGGCCGCCCGCAAGGCGGCGTACGACACCGTCCAGCGGGAACTGGTCAAGAACCCCGGCTACACCTTCCTCACCCACATCGACCACCTCTACGTCGTCGACGACCGGTTCGGCCCGCTCACCACCCAGGTCGAACCGCACGACCACGGTCTGGCCTCCGGCCCCTGGTGGAACGTCGAGAAGTGGAACTCCGGAGGCACGGAGAAGTGAGCCACCGCCTCCCCTGGGGGCCGATGGCGCGGATGGCGGGACGGCGGGCGCTGTTCGCCGTGCCCGTCCTCGGCGTCGTCACCTTCGGCGTGTTCGCCGTCGCCGCCGCGTCCCCCTTCGACCCCGTCAAGGCCTACGCGGGCACCGCGGGCCTCACCGCCTCGCAGGAGAACCTCGACCAGCTCCGCGCCAACCTCGGCGTCGACCAGCCCCTGACCGCCCGCTGGTGGAACTGGCTCACCGCCGCGCTCCGGGGCGACTTCGGCGACTCCAGCGTGATGCGCCAGCCCGTCGCCGATGTCATCGGCGAACGCATCGGCTGGTCCGTCCTGCTGGCCGCCACCGCTTTCGCCGTCGCGATCCTGCTCGGCACGGGCCTGGGCGTCCTGGCCGCCCGCCGGCCCGGCGGCTGGCTCGACCGCTGTGTCAGCTCGGCCGCGTACACCCTGGAAGCCGCCCCGGCCTTCTGGCTCGGGCTGCTGGCCATCTGGTTCTTCGCCCTGAAACTGGACGTCCTGCCGGCCGGCGGACTCACCGACGCCGCCAGCGACACGGTCACCTTCGGACAGGTCGCCTCCCATCTGGTCCTGCCCGCGGCCGTCCTGGGGATCTCGCAGCTGCCGTGGTTCTTCCTGTACGTACGCCAGGGGGTCGCCGACGCCCTGGACGAGGACCCGGTACGCGGCGCCCGCGCCCGCGGACTGCGCGGGCGCACCGTGCTGCTCGGCCACGGCCTGCGCTCCGGCATGCTGCCGATGCTCACGCTGATCGGCTCCCGGGTACCCGAACTCATCACCGGCGCACTCCTCGTCGAGACGGTCTTCAGCTGGCCCGGGATCGCCGCGGCCACCGTGGAGGCCGCGACCTCCGTGGACTTCGCGCTGCTCGCCGCCCTCACGGTGCTCGCCACCGCGGCGGTGCTGCTGGGCAACCTCCTGTCCGATCTGCTGTACGGACTCGCCGACCCGAGAGTGGGCTTCGATGGCTGAGGCCGTGCTCGCCTCCCCGCGCCGCGCCGGCCGCCGCGTCCGGGTGATCACCTCCGCGGTGGTCGTGACCGCCGTGCTGCTGGCCGTCCTCGTCGTTCCTCCGCTGGCCCAGCTGGACCAGCAGGCCGTCGATCTCTCCGCCAAGCTGCGGCCTCCCTCCCTCGCCCATCCGTTCGGTACGGACGACGTCGGCCGGGATCTGCTGCTGCGCTGTGTCTACGGACTGCGCGTCTCCCTGCTCGTCGGGCTGGTCGCCGCCCTCACCGCCACCGTCATCGGCACCGCGGTCGGCGCGCTCGCCGCGGCGTTCGGCGGCTGGACGGACCGGGTCGTGATGCGGCTGGTGGACACCTTCTCGTCCGTACCGCACCTGCTGCTCGGCATCTTCGTCGTCGCGATGTTCCGGCCCGGTGTCTGGCCGGTGATCGTGTCCGTGGCCCTGACCCACTGGCTGTCCACGGCACGGATCGTCCGCTCCGAAGTGCTCTCGCTGCGCTCGCGCCCCTTCATCGACGCGGCGGTCTCCGGGGGCGCCTCGCGGGGACGGGTCATCGTCCGCCACCTGCTGCCCGGAGTGCTGCCGCAGGCCGGGCTGGCCGCCGTACTCATGGTCCCGCACGCCATGTGGCACGAGTCGGCGCTGTCCTTCCTGGGCCTCGGTCTGCCCGCCCACCAGGCGAGCCTCGGCAACCTCGTGCAGTCCGCACGCGGATCGCTGCTCGCCGGTGACTGGTGGCCGACGCTCTTCCCCGGACTCTTCCTGATCATTCCGACGCTCGCCCTGGCGGGCCTCGCCGGTGCCTGGCGCGAGCGGATCAACCCGCGCCGCCGATCGGAGCTGATGCTGTGACCCGCTCACCCGACACCCGGCCCCCGGTCCTGTCCGTACGGGGGCTCTCCGTCCGCTTCCGGCTGAGCGGCAACCGGCACATCGCCGCCGTCACCGACGCCCGCTTCGACCTCGCGGCCGGGGAGTGCCTGGCGCTGGTCGGTGAGAGCGGCTGCGGCAAGTCGGTGCTCGCCTCCGCCCTGCTCGGGCTGCTGCCCGCCAACGCCCGCAGCACGGGCAGCGCCGTCCTCGACGGGGACACCGATCTGCTCGCCGCGGACGAACGCACCCTCGCCCGCTCCGTACGCGGCCGGCGCATCGGACTCGTCCCGCAGAGCCCCGCCGCCCATCTCACCCCCGTACGCACGGTCCGCAGCCAGCTGGAGGAGACCCTCCGCGAGCTGACGGGCGTGCGCGGACCCGCGCTGCGGGGGGCGGCGGAGGCGGCCGCCTCCCGTGTCTCGTTCCCCGCCGGCCACCTCGACCGCTACCCGCACCAGCTCTCCGGCGGCCTCGCCCAGCGCGCCGCCACCGCCCTCGCCCTGATCGGCGACGCACCGCTGCTCCTCGCCGACGAACCGACCACCGGGCTCGACCGGGACCTGGTGGAGCGGACCGTGGACGAACTGCGCCGCCACACCGACGGGGGCCGGGCGCTGCTGCTCATCACCCACGACCTGGCGGCCGCCGAACGGATCGCCGACCGGGTGGCCGTGATGTACGCCGGCCGCATCGTCGAGATCGCCGACGCCGGCCGCTTCTTCGGACGGCCCGGACCCCGGCACCCGTACGCACGCGGTCTGCTCGACGCGCTGCCGGAGCGGGACTTCGCGCCCATCCCCGGCATGCCGCCGGAGCTGGGCGCGCTGCCGGAGGGGTGTGCCTTCGCCGCCCGCTGTGCCCGCGCCGACGAGCGCTGCGCGCAACTGCCCGCGTTCGACGGGGCGGTCGCCTGCCATCACCGGCTGCCCGACGACCGCCCGAGCAAGGAGCGGACCGATGCTTGAGCTCACCGGCATCACCGCCGGATACGAACCGCGCCGCCCCGTCGTCCGGGACGTCTCCCTGAGCGTCGCCACGGGCGAGGCGGTCGCCCTGCTCGGCCCGAGCGGCTGCGGCAAGTCCACCCTGGCCAGGGTCGCCGCCCTGCTGCACCGCCCCGAGGCCGGCACGGTCACCCTCGGCGGCGAGCCGGTACGCGGCTGGCGGCACCGCGCCCCGAGGGAGCAGCGGACCGCCGTCGGCGTCGTCTTCCAGCAGCCCCGCCTCTCCGCCGACCCCCGGCTGAGCCTGCGCGAACTCATCGCGGAGCCCCTGCGTGCCACCGGGCGGCGCGGCGAAGTGGCGGAGCGGGTGGGTGAGCTGGCCGCGAGGGTCCAGCTGAGTGCCGAACTGCTGGAGCGCCGCCCGCACGCGGTGAGCGACGGGCAGCTGCAACGGGCCTGCCTCGCCCGTGCCCTGGTCCTGCGGCCGCGGCTGCTGATCTGCGACGAGATGACCGCGATGCTCGACGCCTCGACGACCGCCGCCCTGGTGGCCGTCGTGGAGTCCTACCGCGAGGAGTCCGGTGCGGCTCTGCTGGCGGTGGGTCACGACCGGGTGCTGCTGGAGCGCTGGTGCGACCGAATCGTCCGCTGGGACGAAGGGGCCGGGACGGGCGGGCGGCCGGAGGGCGCGTGACGCCGCCGCGGTGACCGGCGACCCGCGCCGGACGACGGGCCCCGGCCTTCCGGCACCCGGGAGCCGCGGGGGCCCGAAGAGCGGGGGAACGGCAGACGCAGCGAGGCCGAAGGGCGGACGACGACCGCTCCAACTCTTGGCAGGTACCTGCCGTAGAGGTGGTGCGCGCCCCCATACTCGGTCGGGTCCCACCCCACCGCTCTCCTTCTCCCACCGCTTCAGGAGATCCCATGGCCATGGCACACCTGACCCGCCGCAGAGTCGTCACCACCGCGCTCGCCACGGCAGCCGCCGGTGCGGTCCTCCCCATCGGTGCGGCCGCCGCCGCTGCCGGCACCCCCGGCCGCCCCCACGGCCCGCGTCCCCTGCGCCACGCCCACGCACACAACGACTACCTCCACCCCCGGCCGCTCCACGACGCGCTCGGACACGGCTTCACCAGCGTCGAGGCGGACGTGTTCCTGGTCGACGGTGAACTGCTCGTCGCCCACGAGGCCACCGACCTGGACCCCGCGCGCACCCTCGCCTCGCTCTACCTCGACCCGCTGCTCGCCCGGGTCCGGGCGAACCACGGCAGCGTCCACCCCGGGGACCGCCGCCCGGTGCAGTTACTGATCGACATCAAGGCCGACGGCGTCGCCGCCTACCTCGAACTCGACCGGCAGCTCCAGCGCTGCCGCCGGATGCTGACCCGCTACAGCCACGGCCGGGTCCGTACCGGAGCGGTCACCCCCGTCATCTCCGGCGACCGCGCCGCCCGCGCCCCCATGGAGGCCCAGCGCACCCGGTACGCCTTCTACGACGGCCGGCCCGAGGACCTCGGCACGGCGGCGAGCGCCTCCCTCATCCCGCTCATCAGCGGCAACTGGACCCAGTCCTTCGGCTGGCTGGGCACGGGCCCCTTCCCCGCCGCCGAGCGGCAGCGGCTCGCGGCGCTGGTGAACACCGCCCACCGCGGCGGACAGCGCGTCCGCTTCTGGGCCACGCCCGACCTCCCGGGACCCGAGCGCGACGCCGTCTGGACCGAGCTGCTCGCGGCGGGGGTGGACCATCTGAACACCGACGACCTCGCGGGTCTCGAACGCTTCCTGCGCGCCCGGGAGTGACCACCGTCCGGCGCGACTGACACACCTCCGCCGTGTCTACCCGTTCGGCGGACACGCCGGCGCGCCGAACGGCTCCTCCGCTGCGCCACACTGGCCGCCGAATGCCGCAATTCAGGCGCGGCGGAGGAGGTTGGCCATGGCCATTTCGATCTCACTGGTGCTGCTCATGCTGATCCTCGCGGTGATCTTCCTGCGCAACGGCGGACTGAAGATCTCGCACGCGCTGGTCTGCGCCCTGTTCGGGTTCTTCCTCGCGGGCACGAGCATGGCGCCGACCATCCAGGAAGGCATCGTGGCCACCGCGAACGTGGTCGGCAGCCTGAACCCCTGACCCGGCCCGGCGGTCTGTGGCGGTCCGGCCGCCCCGGCGGCCCGTTCGTCGGAGCACGGCCGGATCCCGCACAATGGGGCAATGTCTTTCCCGCCTCCCGGACGGCACTCGGGCGCCGCCCACCACGAGTACTGCAACAACGGGCTCTGCTGCCGGTGCCAGATGCGGACCTGGTCGGCCAAGGTGGGCAACGAACGCCTCTGCGGGCCGTGTGCCTCCTGCTGCCGCGACTGCGGCCGGGCTCCCGCGCCCCAGCTGGACGGACTCGACGACGGACTCTGTGCCGAGTGCCGCGGTCTGTGCGGCCGCTGCCGGACACCGAGGCGGCCCGACGGCTCCTGCGAGTGCCGGAGGTGGCGCGAGGGCGCGAAGGGGAACCCGCCGCGCTACGTCCTCCAGGCCCTGCCGCCCGCACTCATGCAGGCCTTCGGCGGCCGTGTGCCGCAGTCCGTCCAGGAACTCATCCACCAGGAACTCGGCCGGCGCACCGCCGGAGCGCTCCGCGAACGCATCGAGCGCCGCTGGAACCTCCGCTGGGCCCACGCCCTCAACGAGAAGGACGAGGAGGGCCGGCGCCGCTGGAGTGCCGAGGAGATCGCCGACCGGCTGCTGCGGCCGGGGCAGTGCTCCGACCCGCAGTGCGAGGACGGCCACCTGATCACCACCGACGCGCCGTGCGGCCGCTGCCGCCGTCCCACGCACCGCTTCGTCACCTCGGTCGCCGACCGCACCGCCACCCCGGAGCACGCCCGGTCGGCCGCGGCGGGAATCCGCCGGGCCATGCTGGAGAACCGGTCGCAGCACAAGCGCCCCCGGCGCTGAGCCGCCCCGTGACGGACCTCCTCAGCCGCCCACGAGCCGGGAGCGGATGAGGAAGCGCACCCCCTCCGGCGCCTCCAGCGAGAACCCGCTGCCGCGTCCCGCCACCACATCGACGATCAGCCGGGTGTGGGCCCACACCTCGTGCTGGCTCCTCGACATCCAGAAGGGCACCGGCTCGGCGACACCCTCGACGGCGAGCTCCGCGAGCAGCACATCGGAGTTCCCGGTACGGAACTCACCGACCCGGTAGCACATGGGCGCGCTGCCGTCGCAGCAGCCGCCGGACTGATGGAACATCAACGGGCCGTGGTCCCCCCGGAGTCGCCGCAGCAGACCGGCGGCGGCAGGGGTGAGCTCCACGGCAGCGGCGCCCGGAACACTGTTCATGTATCGGTCCTTCCCCGACCGGTCACGGACCGACGAAGTCAACTCCGCCTGACGTTGCGGAAAGGTTGCACGCCCTATGCTCGCGACATGGAGCAGAGGGAAGTTGTGAAGCGCGTGATCGGCATCCTCACCGAGGCCGGGGAGATGCAGCGGCTGCTGGAGGCGGACCTGGACCGGGACGATCTGGAAACCGGCGCCGGTGCCGTGACGGCCCTGCTGAACGAGACGATGCCGCACATCTCCATCCCCGAGGACTTCTCCGTCGAGGAGGTGGTCAGCGTCGTCGGGCGCGAGGTCGGTGGTGCGGTCGAGCAGCTCGTGGGGGCCTTCACGCTCGCCTTCACGATGCTGGCGCAGGTGCACGACTCCGGGCAGACGGACGTGACCTCGACCGATGTGCTGCGGGACCTCGCGCTCCGGGTCGAGGCGGGCGGCCCCGACGACGACCCGGGGTCCGTGCTGTAGGCGCCGGGATGCGGTGGCGCCGGGGCTTTGGTTCGCTGAGGACGTCGGACCACGACGAGGGTGGTCCCTACCGTCCGAGGAGCGACGATGAGCGGTGTCGACGAACCGGCGCACCTGGCCCGGCGGATGCGCGAGAAGGCCCGGCAGCTGACCGAGGCCGCGGAGCGCGCGACGGATCCGCAGGAACGGCAGCGCCTGGAGAAGAAGGCCCGGACGATCCGTGACCGCAGCGAGCGGCAGAGCGGGACCGCCGGCGCGGACGTCCACCCGACGAAGTAGCCGCCGCGCGGAGCCCGCCGCGGCCCGGGGTGCCCCGGCGGAGCCCGCTGCTGCCAGGGGTGTCCCGGCGGATCCAGGACATCACCGGCCGGCTGACGAGGTCCACTCCAGCAGCCGGTCGGCGGTCCACGACGTGATGACACGCTCCACGGGCACCCCGCACTCCTCGGCGCGCGCACAGCCCAGGATCTGCCAGTCGAGCTGGCCCGGGGCGTGCGCGTCCGTGTCGACCGCGAACAGCACACCCGCCCCGACGGCCCGGCGGAGCAGTCGGCGCGGCGGATCCAGCCGTTCGGGACGGCAGTTGATCTCCACGGCGGTTCCCGCCTCGGCACACGCGGCGAACACCCGGTCCGCGTCGAACTCCGACTCCGGCCGGCCCCGGCCCGAAACGAGCCGCCCGGTCACATGGCCCAGCACATCGGCGTACGGACTGCGCACCGCCGTCTCCAGCCGCCGGGTCATCGCCCGCGCCTCCATGCGCAGCTTGGAGTGCACCGACACGACGACCACATCCAGCCGCTCCAGCATGTCCGGTTCCTGATCGAGCGATCCGTCCGGCAGGATGTCGCACTCGATGCCGGTGAGCAGCCGGAACGGCGCCCACCGCTCGTTCAGTTCAGTTACCGCCTCCAGCTGCTCCCGCAGCCGCCGGGGTGACAGCCCGCGGGCCACCGTCAGCCGGGGGGAGTGGTCGGTGAGCACCGTCCACTCGTGCCCCAGCGCGATCGCCGTCCGCCCCATCTCCTCGATCGGACTGCCGCCGTCCGACCAGTCGGAGTGGACGTGGCAGTCGCCACGCAGCCGGGCGAGCATCGCCTCACCCCCGCCGGTGAGCGGAACAGCGGCCTCCGTCTCCAGCCGGTCCAGATACTCCGGCACCACGCCCTCCCGCGCCTCCCGGATGACCTGGGCCGTGCGGGGACCGATGCCGCTCACCCTCTCGAGCGAGCGGTGCGTCACCCGATCCGCGAGCTCGCTCTCCGGCATCTGAGCCACCGCCCCGGCGGCTCTGCGGAACGCCCGCACCCGGTACGTGGCGGCCTGCGACCGCTCCAGCAGAAACGCGATCCGCCGCAAGGCGGTGACCGGATCCATCAGCACCTCCCGGGCGGGCCCGTGACAGCGGTACTCCGTGGTACGCCCGCAACCAGCATGGCCCGGATCGGGACTCCCCGCCGCCGCGCCCGCGAGGAAGAGCACGCGTCGTGCTTGTCACCGCCCCGCAGGGCGGTGAGGCTGGTGACCGTTCAGCCCGGCCACCGAAACGGGGAGCTCTTCCATGAACCTGATCCGCTCAGCCGTCATGACCGCCGCAGCCGTATGCCTGACCGTCGCCGCACCCGCCATGGCCTCCGCCGCCGCCCCGGCCGCTCCCGCGCCGCCGAAGTTCCTCTCGGCCTCGCAGCTGCCCGCCTCCCTCAGCCCGTGGACCGCCGGTCCGGTGCGTCAGGGACTGCCCGAATCCGGCTCCGTATGCACCGCCGGGATCGCTCCCGCCACCACCACGAGCCACCGCGACTTCCGGACCGAGCTGGACACCGGCGCACGCCAGACGACCACGGTCGCCGCCACCACCGCACAGGCGACGGCCCTGGCCGCCGAGCTCCGCGGCGCGCTCGAAAGCTGCCTGGACCGGCTCAAGGAGCAGGACCCCGGACTGGAGGGCGAGGCCCTCTACCACGGGCGGGTGGATGTCGAGGAGGGCGCCCACATCTACAGCATCGACACCTCGCACCCGGACGTCGGCTCGACCGACATCGGCCTCCACTCCGTCGGCCGCGACGGCCGCACGGTGACCGTACTCGAATGGGGGCAGCTGGGCGATCTCGACGGCGCGCCGCTGGAAGGCTTCAGGACGACGACCGCCACCGCCGTCGCCAAGCTCCACTGAACCCCGTCCGGCACCCGCCGGAAGCCGGCCCGCGAAGATGCGCCGCGGGCCGGCAGTGAGCATGCTGGCTGTGTGACCCGGTACGGTGCGGCCCGGCACACCCCGCGCGATCCGGGCGGGGCTGTGGCCGGGTCAGCGGACGCAGGCCGAGTACCGGACGAGCTGTCCCTGGTGCTCGCGCAGGCTGCCGTGAGCGCGGTCGAGTCCGCGGGCGGATACGCCGGCGGCGTCTATCTGCGCTCCGGGAGGCCCGGACTGCTGCGGCTGGCGTCACTCGCGGGGCTGCCCGGCCCCCTGTTCCGCCCCTGGTGGCGGATGCATGTGAACCGGCCCTTCCCCGTCTCCGAGGCCTACCGCTCGGGCAGACCGGTGCTCCTCGCCGACGCGGAGGAGGCCATGCGCCGCTTCCCGCAGCTGATGGCGGGGCTGCCGTTCCCCTTCGGCTCGCTCTACGTCCCGGTCCTGGCCGGCCGGGGACGGGCGGGCGTTCTGTTCGTCCTGCTCCCCGCCAGGCCCGAGGAGCCGGTCGGACCGACGGTGAGCGAGCGGCTCCAGCAGCCGGCCCGGCGGCTCGGCGCTTCCCTGGCGCGACTGGAGGCGGACGGTTCGCCGTGCCTGTGGGATACCGAGCCGCTGCCCGTCCGGATGCCCGCCGCCCCCGCGCCGCCCCTGCGGATCGGCCGCTTCGACTGGAATCCGGTCGAGGGGACCGTCGATGCCGACGAGGAGATGTGCGCGATCCTCGGCACCACGCCCGCCGCCTTCCCGGGTACCGTCGACGCCCTGGCCGCACGGCTGGTCCCGGAGGACGTGTACGGGCTGTGGGCACTGGCCCGTGAGGCGGCCGAGTCGGCGACCCCCGTCGTCCGCAGAATGCGGTTGCGCGGCCCCGACGGCCGCTCTCACCTGCTGGAACTCTCGGGCCGCCGGGCACACCCGCAGGGAACCGGCACGACGGACCACCTGACCGGCTCCGTGGTCGACCTCGGCGCCGGCCCGCTCGTCGCCGAAGCCGCGGACCGGCTGCCCAGCGGAGTCTTCTCGCTCGACCGGCTCGGCCGGATCACCTATGTGAACCCGCTCGCCGAGGAACTCCTCGCCCGCAGCCGGACGGAACTGGTCGGACGTGTCCTGTGGGAGGTCATGCCGTGGTTCGGGCACCCCGCCTACGAGGACCACCACCGGGCGGCGCTGCTCTCCGACGAACCCGTCCACTTCATGGCCCGCCCCGCTCCCGGCGAACGGCTCTCCGTCTCCATGTACCCGGGCCACGAGGGGGTGACGGTCGTGCTCGGCTCCGCCGACCGGCCCGCCTACGCACCGGAGTCCGTCGTCACACCCGGAGCCGGACTCAGCTCCCCGGCCGACCGGTCCGCCGCTCTGTACCGGCCGGTCGCCCTCGCCATCGCCCTGACCGAGGCGGTCACCGCCCGCCAGGTGTCCGCCGTCGTCACCGAGGAACTGCTGCCCGCCTTCGGGGGCAGACAGCTGGCCATCTACCTGCTGAGCGAACGCCACCTCTACCTCGCCTGGGAGATCGGCTTCCCGAAGGGTTTCCTCGACCGGTTCGACGGTGTGGGGCTCGATGTCCGCATCCCCGGGGTGGATACCCTCACCACGGGCCGTCCCCTCTTCTTCGAGTCCATGCAGCGGCTGGCGGGCGCCTACCCCGGCATCCCCATGGACGCCGACGTGGGAGCACGCGCCTTCCTGCCGCTGATCGCCTCCGGCCGGCCGGTCGGCTCCTGCATCCTCGGCTTCGACCAGCCACGCGGCTTCAGCCCCGAGGAACGCACCGTCCTCACCGCACTGGCGGGGCTCATCGCGCAGGCCCTCCAGCGGGCGCAGCGCTACGACAGCGAGTCGGCGCTGGCCCGCGGCCTCCAGGACGCCCTGCTGCCGCACCGGCTGCCCGCGATCGACGGCGTCGACACCGCCGCCCGGTATCTCTCCGGTACCCAGGGCATGGAGGTCGGCGGCGACTGGTACGACGTCATCGAGACCGGCCAGGGGCTCGCGCTGGTCATCGGGGACGTACAGGGGCACGGTGTGGCGGCGGCCGCGACCATGGGCCAACTGCGCAGCGCCGTAAGGGCCTTCGCCCTCAGCGGGCACGACCCGCAGGAGGTGATGAGCGGGACGAACAAACTGCTCATCGACCTCGATCCGGGCCAGTTCGCCAGCTGCTGCTACGTCGTCCTCGACCCGGTCACCGGCCGCACCCAGGCCGTCCGGGCCGGGCACCCGCAGCCCGTGCTGCGCCACGCCGACGGCACGACGGAGGTGCTCGACCTCTCCGGCGGAGTGGTCCTCGGCATCGACGGCGAGGCGGTCTACCCGGTCACCGAATTCCGGCTCGGCCCGGGAGCGACGCTGGCCCTGTTCACCGACGGGCTCATCGAGCGCGCGGGGACCGACATCGACGAGGGCATCGAGCGGCTGCGCAGCACCATCGCCGAGTTCGGCCCGGCGCCCCTCGGCGACATCGCGGACCGGGTGATCGAGGAGGCGGGACAGGCCGAGGACCGGCCCGACGACATCGCGCTGCTGCTCGCCTCCCGCTGGACGGCGGCGGACTGAGCCGCCGCCGTCCAGCGGGCGCGGAACCTGCCGATGGGCCGACGGGTCAGGAACCGGCCGGGGTGTCCGTCGCCGGGGAGACCTCCGGGGCACCGGAGGCGTCCAGCATCGCGGAGCGGTCCACGACCTTGATCCGCTCGCGGCCCTGCTCCGCGCCGAGCGCCTGCTCGTGCGCGTCCAGGCGGTGCCAGCCCTCACGGGTGGTGTAGCGGACACCGCGCTCGTCGAGGAAGGCGACGACGGCGTCCGGCTCCGGCTGCGCCGGGGCGGGGAGCCGGCCCTCGGCGCGGTCCTCCAGCAGGCAGGCGACCGTCTCGTTGGCATCGCCCTTGGTGTGGCCGATCAGGCCGACCGGCCCCCGCTTGATCCAGCCCGTGACGTACACCGAAGTCATGGGCTCGTCACCGGCGATGACGCGTCCGGCGGCGTGCGGGACGGTGCCGGAGGCCACGTCGAAGGGGAGCTTGGGCAGCTCCTGCGAGTAGTAGCCGACGGCGCGGTAGACGCTCTGCACGTCCCAGTCGGTGAAGGAGCCGGTACCCCGGACGTTGCCGGTGCCGTCCAGCTCGGTGCGCTCGGTACGCAGACCGGCCACGCGGCCGTCCTCGCCCAGGATCTCGACCGGCGACTCGAAGAAGTGCAGGAACAGCTTGTGCGGCCGGTCGCCGGCATCGCGTATCGCCCAGTTCTCCAGCGTGGAGGCGACCATGTTGGCCTGCTTGTTGCCCCGCCGCGTCTCGATGGAGCCCGCGTCGTAGTCGATGTCCTCGGGGTTGACGATGACCTCGATGT
Source organism: Streptomyces sp. NPDC079020 (assembly GCF_044542225.1). Taxonomy (NCBI): domain Bacteria; kingdom Bacillati; phylum Actinomycetota; class Actinomycetes; order Kitasatosporales; family Streptomycetaceae; genus Streptomyces; species Streptomyces sp. NPDC079020. The sequence goes on along the minus strand of NZ_JBITUB010000009.1, from coordinate 164,635 downwards.
TGGGCGAGTGGTCGAGCTCCCGCAGCTCCATGGGGCTGAACTTGGCCTGGGCGGGGCCGCGCCGCCCGAAGACGTGCACCTCCAGCGCCTTGTTGGCCTTCAGGCCCTCGTACACATTGGCCGGGATCTCCGTCGGCAGCAGCTCGTCGGCCGTCTTGGCGAGTACGCGCGCCACGTCCAGGGCCACGTTGCCGACACCCAGCACGGCGACCTTCTCCGCCGTCAGCGGCCAGGTGCGCGGGACCTCGGGGTGCCCGTCGTACCAGGAGACGAAGTCGGCCGCTCCGTAGGAGCCGTCCAGACCGGCGCCGGGGATGTCGAGCGCGCGGTCGGCGTCGGCGCCGGTGGAGAAGATCACGGCGTCGTAGAAGGACCGCAGATCGTCCAGGCCGATGTCATTGGGGTAGTCGACGTTGCCGAAGAGCCGCAGCTGCGGCTTGTCCAGCACCTGGTGCAGCGCTTTGACGATGCCCTTGATCCGGGGGTGGTCCGGGGCCACGCCGTAGCGGATCAGGCCGAAGGGAGCGGGCATGCGCTCGAACAGGTCGATCGACACACCCGGGTCCTGTGCGGCTTCGGATTTCAGCAGCGCGTCCGCCGCGTAGATCCCGGCGGGACCGGCTCCGACGATGGCGACGCGGACAGGGCGTGTCATGGCGTGTTGTTCCTTAGGGCGGGCGAGCGCGGGCAGGGTGCGGCGAGCCGCAGAGGTAAGGCTTGGCTTACCAGTCTCCAACGGACACGTTAAGCCCTGGCGCGCCCGGACGTCGGGCCGGGGTCCCGCGGAGCCTCCCGCCGGCCCACCCGAAGCACCCGGAATCGGCGATATGGGTGATTTGCCGGAATTGATCCCCCGCTTCATAAAAGATCATTCAGGTCTTTTGCCGGTTTCACTCCTTGCGCAAATCACCCTTATCGGACTCAGTGGTGAGCGTCACGTTCCGGGTCCCGGACGCCGTGACGCGCCGCCCGGTTCCCTTCTGTGCCGGGGAATCCGACTTCGCGTCGTGAGATTGCCGACAGGGATTTCCATCAATTGATCTTGCGGAGGAAATGCGATCCGGAATTCAGGGCTTGTTCCGATCAAGATTTCTCGCCTACGGTCACCGTCAATCCGGATGGAACGCCTAATCCTGCCGCCGTCCGGCAATCGAACCTACTCACGTACGGCAGGAGCGGGGGACCCAGGTAAGACGCCGGTCCGGTATCCGGACCGGCTGGGGTGAAGTCGCATTCACATGCGGCCAGGCAGCTCCAGCCTGAACCCGACAGCTCACCTCGCAGGCGGCGGAGAGGAATTCACCATGCCCGAAACGGGCAAGCACCGTCGTTCCACGTCCGCCCGTCTGACCCGCGGTTTCATCGCCGTGGGCACCGGCGGAGCCGCCCTCGTGCTCCCGCTGGCCGGTGCGAGCTTCGCCTCCGCGGCGCCCGTGCAGCACTCCATTGCCGCTGAAAAGGCCATGGCGCCGACTGCCGTATCCGCCAAGGGAATTGCCGCGCAGCAGGCCGGTGTCACGACCCATTCCGTGGTCGCGGGCGATTCGCTTTCCAAGATCGCCCGCAGTTATTCCCTCGGCGGTGGCTGGCAGAAGCTGTACGACGACAACCGAAAGGCCGTCGGCGGCAATCCCGACCTGATTCACCCCGGTCTCGAGCTGTCCATCGGAACCAAGGCTCCGGCGCAGCCCGAGTCCACTGTCTCCGCGCCCGACCGGAGCGAGGGAAGCGACCGCGCCGACCGCTCGCAGCGCACGGCCGCGCAGCCGGCCGCCAACGGCTCCGCCGCCGACGTGGCCACCGGTACGGTCACCCAGGCCGCCGCCACCGGTGCCGGCACCGCCGCTGTCGCGGCCGAGCAGCCCACGGCGTACACGAACGACCTCGACGGCTGGATCAAGGAGTCGCTGGCCGTCATGGCCGAGCACGGCATCCCCGGCAGCTACGAGGGCATCCATCGCAACGTCATGCGTGAGTCCTCGGGCAACCCGCTGGTCGTCAACAACTGGGACTCGAACGCCGCCGCCGGGATCCCGTCCAAGGGCCTCCTCCAGGTCATCGACCCGACCTTCCAGGCCTACCACGTGCCCGGTACGTCGATGGACAGCCTCGACCCGGTCGCCAACATCACGGCCGCGTGCAACTACGCCGCCGACAAGTACGGCTCGATCGACAACGTGTTCGGGGCGTACTGACACCCGGCAGTCTCGGGAACGAGTGGCCGGCCGGCGGGGGGGGGGGGGGGGGGGGGCGGGCCGGCCCCCCCCGCGGCGGGGGGGCGGGGGGCCGGCGGCGCCTTTGCCGCGGGGGGGTGGGGGGGGTATACCGGGGGGTGGGGGGGCCA